>NZ_JBEXWK010000041.1:0-71668 GCF_040629815.1 Streptomyces sp. NPDC005878 | reverse complement strand
GTTCCCCGCGCCCCCAACCGCCCAGGGGCGCGGGGAACTGCGCGAGCAACCCCCACCGGGGCCGCAGGCAAACAGGGGTCTGGGGGCGGAGCTCCAGTGGGTGAGCAACCCCCACCGGAGTTGCAGGCAAACACGGGGCACGGGGGCGGAGCCCCCAGTGTGCTAGCAACCCCCGCCGGGGCCGCGGGCAAACAAGGGGTCTGGGGGCGGAGCCTCCGGGGGACTACAGGGGGTCCACCGGGCCGCCCCGGCCCGACAGGACCTCCCCGTACGCCTGCATCAGATCCGGCAGCCGCAGCGTGGACAGGTCCTCGCGCCCCGGCGTCGTCGGATACGCCGACAGCCGCAGGTCCCGGTACGCGCAGCTCTTCTCGTACAGCGTGCGCAGAAAGCGGCCGTTGCCGAGTTCGTCGATCCAGCCCTGGTCCACCACGTGCCCGCTGATCGAGCGGAGCTCGTCCAGCGCCTCCTCGTCCCAGCAGTCGCCGTTCTCCGCCGCCAGGACCTCCCCGATCGCGGTGAGCTCCAGGGGGCGGTAGGAGGGGAAGTCCACCCGGGTGGTGAAGCGGGAGGAGAGGCCGGGGTTGGTGGCGAGGAGGCGGTCCATGCCCTCGGGGTAGCCGGCGAGGATGACGACCAGGTGGTCGCGGTTGTCCTCGGCGCGCTTCAGCAGCACCTGGAGCGCCTCGTCGCCGTACGCGTCGCCCTTGCTGTAGCCGGAGTTGGAGAGGCTGTACGCCTCGTCCACGAACAGCACCCCGCCCAGCGCCGAGTCGATCAGCTCGTTCGCCTTGACGGCCGTCTGACCGAGGAACTCGCCCACCAGGTCGGCCCGTTGCGCCTCGACGAGGTGGTCGCCGCCCAGCAGCCCCAGCGCGTAGAAGACCCGCCCCAGGATGCGCGCGACCGTGGTCTTGCCGGTGCCGCTGGGGCCGGAGAAGACAAAGTGACGTTTCGGCGGCTGGACGGGCAGTCCCTGGCCGACCCGTAACCGGGCCATGTTCAGCTGCGCCGACAACGCCTTCACCTGGCGTTTCACCGGCTCCAGGCCCACCATGCGCTCCAGCTCCGCAAGGGCCTGGGCGAGCAGCGCCGAGTCGGTGGGGCCGGCCGGCACCGGCGGCGGGGCGGGCTGGGCGGGGACGCCCGCCTTCTGCCGGACGCCGGCGGGCGGCGGAACCACCACCGCCGGACCGGCCAGCGGCACCCGCACTTCGCGTCCCTCCGGCGGTTCGAGGGGGGCGGTCTCGGGCTCGGCGCCGTCCGCGGAGCCGTCCTGGCCGAAGCCGGCCAGCGAGACGGCCGCCAGGTCGGCCGGGTCCTCCGGCCCGTACGACCCGTCCAGGACGTCGGACTCGGTGATCGCGGCCAGCCGCGCCGAGGTGTCCATGAACGCCGGGTCGACCCGGTGCACCGCCCGGTACAGCGGAAGGGCGGCGGCGGAGCGGCCGGTGCCCTCGTGGGCGCGGGCCAGCCAGTAGCGCAGCTCCTTGCGCTGGGGCTGCTCGCTGCGGCAGCGCATCAGGGCCGCCGAAAGCAGCGGCTCGGCCTGCCCGAACATCTCCAGCCGCACCCGGGCCATCCCGCCGAAGAGCCCGGCCTCGATCCCGAGCAGCGGATCACCCAGTAACGGCTCGGTGTGCCGCACCAGTTGGTCCCAGTCCTTGACCAGGTACGCCCGGCAGGCGTGCAGGAAGCGGACCTGCGGGTCGGTGTCGACCGGCGGCAGCCCCGCCAGCGCCCGGTCCAGCTCGGGCACATGGCGCCCGTCCAGCCAGTGCGAGGCGTGCGCGAGCAGCAGATCGCGCGGGCTCTCCAGGACCGGCTGGACCCACCAGCCCAGCCAGTACCAGGAGTTGAGGGTGCGCCGGTGCCGGGCGCGCTGTTCGCCGAAGCGTTCCCGGTGGCGGTACATGCGCAGCAGCGCCGTGGTGGTGTCCACCCGCAGCGCGTGCAGTCCCAGCCAGCCGTCGACCATGCCCGGATCCATCCGCACCGCGGCCCGGAACTCCTCCTCGGCCTGCGGGTACGCGCCCATGGTGTACGCGTCGATGCCCCGCAGCCAGGCGAGATCGGCCGGGGCGTGCGCGCCCTGCGTGCCGAAGTCCATCACGTCCCCCACCACCGTGCCCCCGTGCCGAACCGCCAATTCACGGAAGGGAATGACCGAACGGAATTGACGGGAACTGACCGCACCACTCGCATCGTACCTGCGAGGGGGCCCCGGATCTAAGGGTGGCGCGGGGCGATCGAAAGCGTGACGCGGCCGGTGACCGAGGGTGAGCGAAAAGCGCTGACGTGCACGGTGAGAGGGCCGGAAAAGGCAGAACGAAGCCCCCGATCACGGGGGAACAACCGGGGGCTTCGCGTCCGCGGCGGCTCCGGAAAGCCGCACATTCAGAACGTAAGACCTGTACGGCCCCCGGGTCAAGCGGAGTTGGAGGAGTGCGGGGGGCGGTTTTCCGACGGTTCAGCCCAACGGGGGCTTGTCCTCACTCTCCGTGAGGGAACGGTGTGCGAGGGGTGCGAAATCGCGCCTCGGGAGCCACTCGTATCCCTCCTGACACTGTCGTACCAACGCATCCACATACGGAAGGGAGGGATCCGCAGCGAAATGGCGCATCTCCGCCTCCGTCCACGCGTCCCAGAAGCCGGAAAGCGCCGCTCCGTCCCGTCGGCGACCGCGCGCCCAGGACCCCTCGGCGTCCATTTCCATCCACAGCAGCAACGCCAGCCACGGCCGCACCTCGCGCCGGCCCGCCCCGACGCCCTCGATCAGCACCACGGGCGCGGGCGGCAGCGGGACCGCAGGGCCGAACCGGCGCGCGTTCCAGTCGTACGGCGTGACCCGCCCGGCCTCGCCCCGTGCCAGCGGGCCGACGACCTGCGCGAGCAGCCGGGGCGTCCAGGCGAAGAACTCCTCATGGGTGGCGAGGTCGTCGAGGTGGAGGACCGGCGCCCCGCCGAGCGCGGCGGCCAGCCGTCCGGCGAAGGTGGACTTGCCGGAGCCCGCGTGCCCGTCCACCGCGACCAGCCGGACCGCCCCGCAGGAGGGCGGCAGGGCGCGCACGGCCGCCGCGATGCGGTCGATTTCTGCCATGCCTCCACCCTAGATCGCCTGCTCCGGACGGCCGCGCGGGCCATGCCAGTGGTCCAGACCCATATTGGTGGCGCGGCGCGGCGCGCGTCTCTGGCAGAAGTCGCCCGGGACCCGGGATAGTTGGGCCACGGCCGCGCCCACCGCTCCATCCTCGTCCGACTGGGGGTCCCGCCCATGACCCGTCCCACCCCGCGCAGAACCGTCCTGGCCGCCGCGCTCGCCGCCGCGGCGGGTACCGCCGTCCCGGCCTCCGCGGTGGCCGCCCCGGCCCCCTCGGCCCTGCGTCCCGCCCCGGCCCGGCCCGGGAAGGGCGTCCCCTCCCTGGTGGACAACCATGCCTGGACCACGCACGCCGACTGGCGCTCGGGCGAGGCCGCGGGAGTGCGTGCCGTGCCGGGGCGCCGCCCGGGCCTGGTCATCGCCCGTCCCGCCGGCCGGATCGACTACACCGACCCGCACACCGGGAAGACGGCCGCCTGGGAGTACGCGAGCTGGACCTCGCCCGAGCACCGCTCGCCCGTCCCGGCCACCGAGGCCGTCGCCCACTGGAACGCGTACACCCCCGCCGGGACCTGGCTCCAGGTCGAACTGCTCGGCACGTACTCCGACGGCACGGCGACCCCGGCGTACGTGCTGGGCCGCTGGACGGCGGGCGACGGCGACGGAGACATCCGGCGCACCTCCGTCGACGGCCAGAAGGACGGCAGGAGCACGGTCTACACCGACACGTTCGCCATCGACGACGCGGCGAGCGGGCTGCGCCTGGCCTCCTACCGGCTGCGCCTGACCCTCTACCGCACCCCGGGCACCCGCCTCACCCCCACGGTGTGGCGGCTCGGCGCGATGGCCTCCGACATCCCGGACCGCTTCACGGTGCCCGCCTCCACCCCGGCGTACGCGGGCGAGCTGATCGTCCCCCGGTACTCGCAGGAGATCCACAAGGGCCAGTACCCGCAGTACGACAACGGCGGCGAGGCCTGGTGCAGCCCGACCTCCTCGCAGATGATCGTCGAGTACTGGGACCGCCGGCCCACGGCGGCCGACCTCGCCTGGGTCGATCCGGCCTTCGCCGACCCCCAGGTCTGCCACGCGGCCCGCTACACCTACGACTACCAGTACGGCGGCTGCGGCAACTGGCCCTTCAACGCCGCGTACGCCGCCACGTACCGGGACATGAGCGCGGTGGTCACCCGGCTGCGCTCCCTGAACGACCTGGAGACGCTGGTCCGGGCGGGCATCCCGGCCATCACCTCCCAGTCCTTCCTGAAGACCGAGCTGACCGGCGCCGGGTACGGCACCTCGGGCCATCTGATGACGGTGATCGGCTTCACGGCCGACGGCGACGTGATCGCCAACGATCCGGCCTCCCCGGGCGACCCGGAGGTGCGCCGGGTCTATCTCCGCCGGGAATTCGAGAACATCTGGCTGCGGACCAAGCGGTACAACGCCTCCGGCAAGGTCGTCTCGGGCACCGGCGGGGTCTGCTACCTGTACTGGCCCGCGCACCCGGGAGAGCGGCGGCGCAGGGCGCTGGCCTCGGTGGGCGTCCGGGCGTGACCAACGTCTCCCCCTGGCCGGCCGCATCTGCTGGCACTCTGAAATGGCACCCGGGGGGACCGTCCACCGCCAGACGACCGAGTGAGATCCCATGACCCTGCACGCGACCACCGCCGACGACCCGCGCGCCCTGGCCGAGCTCCGCGCCCGCACCGGCGGCCCGGACGACGGTCCCAAGATCCTGGAGCACGTCCTCGGGTGGGTCCTCGTGGTGGTCCTGGCGATGCTGGTCACCCAGACCGGTCTGCTGTGACCCCGGGGCCGGCCTTCCGGGGCCGGCCCGACCCGTCCGACGGCCCGTGGGGCGGTCTGCCATACTGCCGGGATCCTGTGGCAGTCGGAGACCAGGGACGGACTTGGACAAGAGCCAACAGCGAGGCGTGACCGGGCGATCGCAGGGCCGTCGCTCCGAACTCATCGCGACGGGGCGGAAGTTGTTCGCCGACACGTCGTACGACGCCTTGTCGATGGACGACATCGCCCGGCACGCCGGGGTGGCCAAGGGCCTCATCTACTACTACTTCAAGAGCAAGCGCGGCTACTACCTCGCCATCGTCGAGGACGCGGTGGCCGAGCTGGTCGCCCGCGCCGCCGGCGACACCGGGCTGCCGCGCGCCGACCGCGTCCACCGGACGATGGAGGGCTATCTGCTCTACGCCGAGCACCACCAGGCGGCGTACCGCACGATCGTCACCGGCGGCGTCGGCTTCGACACCCAGGTCCAGGCGATACGCGACGCCGTCCGCGAGGAGCTGATCGCCACCATCGCCGAGGGCGCCTACGGCAGACGGGACGTCCCGGTGCTCGCCCGGCTCGCGCTGCTCGGCTGGATGGGCTCGGTGGAGAGCGTGACCCTGGAGTGGCTGGGGACGGGCGCGCCGGAGCGCGCGACCGTACGCGAACTGCTGGTGCGGACGCTGCGCCGGACCATGGACACCATCGCCGAGTTCGAGCCGGACTGCCCCTCGCCCGGCGCGTGACGCGCGGGTGGCCCGACCGCACGTCCACGGCGGTCCGTTCCGTGACCGCCGGATGCGCAATCCGTGATCTTGGAGCCAGTGACGGGACGCGTCCGATCGGGCATACTCACAGCGCCACAGCCACCAGCCTGCGACTTCCGTGATCCGGGAGGGTAGGCATCGGCTGTCCGGCAGAGTCACCGGCGGCGCCGCCACACCCTGCGCGCGCGACCGCCGAAGCGCCCGACAGGGAGGAGAGCGCCGCCATGCCCGACCGCGCCCCGCAGCCGGTGGACCGACAGCTGCCCACCGAGGAGGCCCGGGACCTTGTCGCACTGGTACGCGACATCGTCCAGCGGGAGATCGCCCCTCATGCCGCCGAGCAGGAGGACGCCGGACGCTTTCCGCGCGAGATCTTCTCGCTGCTGTCGGCCTCCGGGCTGCTCGGTCTTCCGTACGACTCCGCGTTCGGCGGTGGTGACCAGCCCTACGAGGTGTACCTCCAGGTCCTCGAAGAGCTCGCCGCCGCCCGTCTGACCGTCGGCCTCGGCGTCAGCGTCCACTCGCTGGCCTGCCACGGCCTCGCGGGCTACGGCACCAAGCAGCAGCAGGCCGACCACCTGCCCGCCATGCTCGGCGGCGGTCTGCTGGGCGCCTACTGCCTCTCCGAACCCGCCTCGGGCTCCGACGCGGCCTCCCTGCGCACCAGAGCGGTCAGGGACGGCGACGACTGGGTCATCACCGGCACCAAGGCGTGGATCACCCACGGCGGGGTCGCCGACTTCTACACCGTCCTCGCCCGCACCGGCGCCGAGGGCTCCCGGGGCATCACGGCCTTCCTGGTCCCCGGTGACGCCGAGGGGCTGACCCCGGCCGCCCCCGAGAAGAAGATGGGCATGAAGGGCTCGCCCACCGCCCAGCTGCACTTCGACGGGGTCCGGGTGCCCGACAGCCGCCGGATCGGCGAGGAGGGCCAGGGCTTCGCGATCGCCCTCTCCGCGCTGGACTCCGGCCGGCTCGGCATCGCCGCCTGCGCCATCGGCGTCGCCCAGGCGGCGCTGGACGAGGCCGTGGCGTACGCCACCGGGCGGCAGCAGTTCGGCCGGCCCATCGCGGACTTCCAGGGCCTGCGGTTCATGCTCGCGGACATGGCCACCCAGATCGAGGCGGGCCGGGCGCTGTACCTGTCGGCCGCGCGGCTGCGGGACGCCGGACGGCCCTTCTCCAAGGAAGCCGCCATGGCCAAGCTCTTCTGCACGGACGCGGCGATGAAGGTCACCACCGACGCCGTCCAGGTGCTCGGCGGCTACGGCTACACCGCCGACTTCCCCGTCGAGCGCCTGATGCGCGAGGCCAAGGTCCTCCAGATCGTCGAGGGCACCAACCAGATCCAGCGCATGGTCGTCGCCCGCCACCTGGCGGGTCCGGAGACCCGCTGACCCCTGGTGGGTCCGGGGCGTACGGATCCGTACGCCCCGGCTCGCGGGGGCTGGCTTTTCGCGGTTTCTGACGTACCGTCAACTTCCCTGTCGTCCAGGAGGTTGCCGTGTCCCAGGACCGTCCGATCGCACTCGACGAATACCCCATCCACCAGGTCCCCCTCTCCCTGAAACACGTCGCCACCGGCGACCGCAACGCCTACGACCGCTGCATCTTCCACGTCTTCGACCACCACGGCCGCGCCCTGCTGATCGCGGGCCTCGGCGTCTACCCCAACACCGGGGTCATCGACGCCTACGCCACCCTGCGCCTCGGCGACCGGCTGTACGCCGTCCGCGCCAGCGACGCGCTCACCGACGACCGGATGAACCTCTCGGTGGGCCCGCTGCGCATCACCGTCGACGAGCCGCTGCGCCGCCTCACCCTGCACTGCGCCCCCGACCCGGCCGACCCCGCCTCGCTCGCGTACGAGATCACTTGGCAGGCGGACTTCCCGGCCGTCTGGGAGCCGCACCACGTCCAGCGGCGCGGCGACCGCCTGACCCTCGAAGGCCGCCGCTTCGTCCAGGCGGGCCACTGCGCCGGAACCATCCGCGTCGGCGGCGAGGAGATCGCCCTCGCGGCGGGGGAGTGGACCGGCACCCGGGACCGCAGCTGGGGGGTGCGCCCGATCCCCGGCGAGAGCGGCGGACGCGCCGACGAGCACCGGCCCGAGGGGTTCCACTGGCTCTGGGTGCCGGTCCGCTTCGACGACCGCTTCCTGATGGTGATCGCCCAGGAGGACGCCGACGGCTACCGCACCCTCAACGAAGCCGTGCTCGTGCGCGAGGGCCACCCGGACGCCCAACTCGGCTGGCCCCGGGCCGACATCGCCTACCGCTCCGGCACCCGCCACCCCGAACGCGCGGTGATCCACCTGACCGACGCCTCCCGCGAGCCGCTGGAGCTGGGCGTCGAAATCCTCACCTCCTCGCCGCTGGCCGTCGGCGCCGGGTATCCGCCGGCGGACGACTGGCAGCACGGCACCTGGCAGGGGCGCGGCTGGACCGACCGCCGTGTCCACGACCTCTCCGACCCCACCACCCACCCCCTGGCCGCCTACGGCGTCACCGACCACGCCGCCCGCTTCACCCTCGACGGGCGGACCGGCTACGGGATCTTCGAGCACGGCAGCTTCGGCCGGCACGACCCCAGCGGCTTCGCCTCGTACACCTCCGTCGCACCCTGACCTCCGCGCCCCGGCTCTCCGCCCCGCCCCGCCGCGCCCCCTCCGCGCCCCGAGAAGGGAACCGCCCATGGCCACGGCACCACGACCCCGCACCACCACGCGCGACCCCCAGGAGATCGGCCGCAGGCTCACCCGCTGGCTCGACGCCCGGCTGCCCGGCGCCCGCGTCACCGGCGTCGAGGTCCCGTCCTCCAACGGGATGTCGAGCGAGACCCTGCTCTTCGGCCTCGACCACCCCGACGCGCCGGTGCGCGCCTGCGCCCTGCGGCTCGCCGCCGATCCGGCCGCGTACACCGTCTTCCCGGTCTACGACATGGCCCGCCAGCACCGGGTGATGCGCCTGGTCGCCGAGCACACCGATGTCCCGGTGCCCCGGGTGCTGTGGCTGGAAGAGGACCCCGCCGCGCTCGGCGCGCCCTTCTTCGTCATGGAGCGCGCGCAGGGGCGCGTACCGCCCGACGTCATGCCCTACACGTACGAGGGGAACTGGCTGCACTCCGCGAGCGACGCCGAGCGCCGACGGCTGGAGGACGCCACCGTCGCGGTGCTCGCCGGGCTCCACGACCGCTTCCCGGCCGAGGAGGCCGCGTTCCTGCTGCCCCCGGGCGAGGGCTCACCCCTGCGGCGCCACGTGGAGGCGCAACGGGCCTACTACGCCTGGGTGGTGGAGGGGTTGTCGCCCTCCCCGCTCATCGAGTCCGCGTTCGACTGGCTCGACGCGCACTGGCCCGCCGACGAGGGGCCCGCGGTGCTCTGCTGGGGCGACGCGCGGATCGGCAACATCGTCTACGACGGCTTCGAGCCCGCCGCCGTCCTCGACTGGGAGATGGCGGCGCTCGGCCCGCGCGAACTCGACCTCGGCTGGACCGTCTACCTCCACCGCTTCTTCCAGGATCTGACGGTGAGTTTCGGCCAGCCGGGGCTGCCCGGCTTCCTGACGCGCGGCCACATCGAGGCGCGCTACGCGAAGTTGACCGGCCACACGCCCCGCGCGATGGAGTTCCACACGCTCTACGCCGCGCTGCGGCACGCGGTGGTGATGCTCAGGATCGCCTACCGGCAGCTGCACTTCGGCGAGGTCCGGGCCCCCGAGGACCCGGACACGCTGATCCTGCACCGGGCGAGCCTGGAGGCGATGGTGCGCGGAACGTACTGGAGCGGGGGCGCGCCCTAGGCGGCGCGGCGCATGCGCGGGACCCGCAGCGGGCGCGAGCCGGGGCCGCCGACGTGCGAGAAGGGCTGGGTGCGCCAGTCCAGGCCCTGCGGGAGCGTCAGGAGCAGCGCGGTGTCCTGCTCCAGCAGGTCCTTGGAGGTGTCCGCGGGCCTGCTCTGGGCGGCGGGACGGCCGGTCCCGGCGCACACCGTCAGGACGAACGGGTTCCAGGGGCTCGGGCACAGCGCGTGCTCCGGCAGCACCGTCTCGTCCGCGAGGAGCGCGATCGGCTGGGCGCAGTCCGGGCAGATCACCCGGTACATCTCGAAGGTGTCGTAGGCGTCGGCCGCCTCGTCGTCGGTGAACTCGTCCTCGACGTAAGGAGCGACGAGCTCCGGACCGGTGCGTTCGTCGGTGCGTTCATTCGGCACACGTCCGCCGCGCTTCATGTTCTGCATTGGGTTTCTCCCCCTCGGGTGGGCCGGCAAGGCGCCGTAGCCGCGACCACAGCAAGCAATTCCCGCCACGCCCCGTCCGTAACCACCCGGACCCTCACGGCGGCGTCACAAACCTGTGGCATTCGTCACATGCCCGCCGCAGGTGCCCCTTCCGGTCGCCGCGGACTGTGCCGGAGGGGACCTGGGGGAATAGGTTGATCCGCATGGAGGAGCTGGACCGTCAGATCGTGGATCTGCTCGTCAAGGACGGGCGGATGAGCTACACCGACCTGGGCAAGGCCACCGGCCTGTCCACCTCGGCGGTGCACCAGCGGGTACGCCGTCTGGAGCAGCGCGGAGTCATCCGCGGCTATGTCGCGGTCGTGGACCCCGAGGCGGTGGGGCTGCCGCTGACCGCGTTCATCTCGGTCAAGCCCTTCGACCCGAGCGCCCCCGACGACATCGCCGAGCGGCTGGCCGACGTGCCGGAGATAGAGGCGTGCCACAGCGTCGCGGGCGACGAGAACTACATCCTCAAGGTGCGCGTGGCGACGCCGCTGGAGCTGGAGCACCTGCTGACCCGCATCCGCTCGCTGGCCGGCGTCTCCACCCGGACCACCGTCGTTCTCTCGACCCCGTACGAGGCACGGCCGCCGCGTATCTAGGCTGTTCCCATGAGTTCCGAGAGCGCCGCCGCCCTTCCGGCCCGAACCGTCGCCCCGCTGCCCGCGGGCGAGCCCGACCACCGCACCGTGCTGCTGCGCGGCGGGGAGGTCCACAGCCCCGCCGACCCCTTCGCCACGGCGATGGTCGTCGAACGCGGGCACGTCGCCTGGGTCGGCTCCGAGGGCGCGGCCGACGCCTTCGCGGCGGGCGTGGACGAGGTGGTCGACCTCGAAGGAGCCCTGGTCACCCCGGCGTTCACCGATGCGCATGTGCACACCACGGCCACCGGCCTCGCGCTCACCGGCCTCGACCTGTCCACCGCCCGCACCCTCGCGGAGGCCCTGGCCGCGGTACGGGAATACGCCGCGGGCCGCCCCGGCGACGACGTGCTGCTCGGCCACGGCTGGGACGCGGCGCGCTGGCCCGAGCGGACCCCGCCCACCCGCGCCGAACTCGACGAGGCCACCGGCGGGCGCCCCCTGTACCTGCCCCGCATCGACGTGCACTCGGCGGTCGCGAGCACCGCGCTGCTCGACCGGATCCCGGGCGTCACCGGCCTCGACGGCTACCACCCGGACGCCCCGCTGACCGGCGCCGCCCATCACGCGGTGCGGGCCGCCGCCCACGCGGCGATCACCCCCCTCCAGCGCGAGGAGGCCCAGCGGGCCGCGCTGCGCCACGCGGCCTCCCTCGGCATCGGCACCCTGCACGAGTGCGGCGGCCCCGAGATCTCCGACGAGGACGACTTCACCTCGCTGCTCGCCCTGGCCGGCGAGGAGGCCGGCCCGCGGGTCTTCGGCTACTGGGCCGAGCAGGTCACCGGACCCAAGGACGCCGATCGCATCCGCGAACTCGGCGCGCTCGGCGCGGCCGGCGACCTCTTCGTCGACGGCGCGCTCGGCTCCCACACGGCCTGTCTGCACGAGCCGTACGCCGACGCCGCGCACACCGGCACCGCCCATCTGGACGCGGCCGGCGTCGCCGCCCATGTGACCGCCTGCACCGAGGCCGGGCTCCAGGCCGGGTTCCACGCCATCGGGGACGCCGCCGTGACCGCGGTCGTCGAGGGCGTGCGGGCCGCCGCCGCGAAGGTGGGCCTGGCCCGGATCCGCGCCGCCCGCCACCGCGTCGAGCACGCCGAGATGCTCACCCCCGAGACGATCGCCGCCTTCGCGGAACTCGGCCTCACCGCCTCCGTGCAGCCCGCCTTCGACGCGCTGTGGGGCGGCGAGGAGGGCATGTACGCCGAGCGCCTCGGCGCGGACCGGGCCCGCACCCTGAACCCGTACGCGGCCCTGCTGCGCGCCGGGGTGCCCCTCGCCTTCGGCTCCGACGCACCGGTCACGCCGTTCGACCCGTGGGGCACCGTCCGCGCGGCCGCCTTCCACCGCACGCCCGAGCACCGGGTCTCGGCCCGCGCCGCGTTCACCGCCCACACCCGGGGCGGCTGGCGCGCCATCGGCCGGGACGACGCGGGCACCCTGGTGCCGGGCGCCCCCGCCGACTACGCGGTCTGGAGCACCGGCGAGCTGATCGTGCAGGCGCCGGACGACCGGGTGGCCCGCTGGTCGACCGACCCGCGCTCGGGCACGCCCGGCCTGCCCGACCTCAGCCCGGGCGCGGCCCTGCCGGTCTGTCTGCGCACGGTGGTCTCCGGCCACACCGTCTTCGTCCGGCCGAACGAGTGACGCAAAGACGTTCCGTACGGCCGTCAGGCTGCCCTCGCCGGGCCGTCGTCACCTGCGCATCTCCCGCGCTGACCTGCGTGTTCGGGACGATTGCGCAGGTCGAACGGCTGTTGACAGAGAGCGGCGGGGGGCCGGTAGGTTCGGCCGGGTCCACCGCAGGACGTCCGGCCGACAGAAGGTTTCTGCCGTCCGGGGGGTCCCCCTGCTCCGCGGGAGCTCGGGGGAGCGTGCGACCCGGATGGGGCCCGGACGTTCAGTAGACAACGGTTCCAGGCGGCCCGCAGCCAGCGGGCCCCCGGCCCGGCCCGAAGGGCGCCGGGCCCCCATTCCGACACCCCGGGACCTCGCGGTGCGGCGGTGCCCCCACCGCTCGCTATGGTGGTGCCCTGCGTACGGACAATAAGGGGCAGCAGTGAACGACGGCGGTCAGAGGCGATACGGCCCGCTCGGCAGAGCCTTGGTGATCATCCCGACCTACAACGAGGCGGAGAACATCAAGCCGATCGTCTCCCGCGTCCGGGAGTCGGTCCCCGAGGCCCACGTCCTGATCGCCGACGACAACAGCCCGGACGGCACCGGCAAGATCGCCGACGAGCTGTCCGCCGAGGACGACCACGTCCACGTGCTGCACCGCAAGGGCAAGGAGGGCCTCGGCGCCGCCTACCTCGCGGGCTTCCGCTGGGGCGTGGAGAAGGGCTACGGCGTCCTCGTCGAGATGGACGCCGACGGCTCCCACCAGCCGGAGGAGCTGCCCCGGCTGCTCACCGCGCTCAAGGGCGCCGACCTGGTCCTCGGCTCGCGCTGGGTGCCGGGCGGCCGGGTGGTGAACTGGCCCAAGCACCGCGAGTTCATCTCCCGGGGCGGCTCCACCTACTCCCGGCTGCTGCTCGGCGTGGACATCCGCGACGTCACGGGCGGCTTCCGGGCCTTCCGCCGCGAGACCCTCGAAGGCCTCGGCCTGGACGAGGTGGCCTCGCAGGGCTACTGCTTCCAGGTCGACCTGGCCCGCCGCGCGGTGGCCGCCGGCTACCACGTGGTCGAGGTGCCCATCACCTTCGTCGAGCGCGAGCGCGGCGACTCCAAGATGAGCAACGACATCATCGTCGAGGCGCTGTGGCGGGTCACCGCCTGGGGCGTCGGCTCGCGCGCCAACAAGCTCATGGGCCGCAAGCCGTCCTGAGCGGGCGACTGCGGTTCCGGCTCCGGCTCCAGCCGGGCGGCCGCGCTGACGGATCCCTTACGCCGTCCTGGCACGCGCCCAGGCACACTGGGAGCATGACGACCGGCACTCCGCCCTCCGCCCCGCCCAAGCGCTCCCGTGCGCGTACTCTCGTCCCCCTGGCGATCGCCGCCTGGCTCCTCGCGGAGATCTGGCTGCTGGTCGCGGTGGCGCGCGCCGCCGGGGGACTGACCGTGCTCGCCCTGCTGGTCGCGGGCGCCGTGCTCGGCGGATACGTCATCAAGCGGGCCGGGCGCCGCGCCTTCCGCAACCTCACGGAGACGCTTCAGCGCCAGCAGTCCGGGGCGGCGGACCCCGGCGCCGAACCGCGGTCCGGCGGCGAGGGCAACACCTTCACGATGCTCGGCGGCCTGCTCCTGATGGTGCCGGGCCTGCTCTCGGACGTCCTGGGCCTGCTCTGTCTGGTGCCGCCTGTGCGCAAGACCCTCGGCCGGTACGCGGAGCGCTCGCTGGACAAGCGGATGCGCGCCTCCCGCCCCGGCGGTCTGGGCGCCGCCTTCCAGCAGGCCCGCATCCACCAGCCCGACGGCAAGGTGGTGCGCGGCGAGGTGATCCGCGAGGACGCGGGCTCCTCGCCGTACCACGAGGAGCGGGGCCCCCGGCCGCCGCTGACCTGACGGCCGGCCCGCCCGGGCCGGCCGCCCGCCGCGCCGGTCATCGTGCCCGGCGGGCGGCGCACCGGGCACAAGAAGAGGGCCGGTCCCACCGAAACGGTGGGACCGGCCCTCTTCTTCTTGGGCGCTTCGGCGCTTGCGCGCTTAGGCGGACTTGCGGCTGTCGCGCGGATGCACGGCAATGTTCATGGCGCCGGAACGCAGGACCTCCAGCCTCTCGGCCAGAACCTCCTCCAGCTCCTCGCGGGTGCGCCGCTCCATGAGCATGTCCCAGTGCGTACGCGCGGGCTTGCCCTTCTTCTCCTCAGGACCTTCGCCGTCCACCAGGAGTGCCATGGCGCCACACGCCTTGCACTCCCACTCCGGCGGGATGTCTGCCTCCACCGAGAACGGCATCTCGAAGCGATGTCCGTTCTCGCATGCGTACTCCACCGCCTGGCGCGGGGCCAGATCGATGCCGCGGTCGGTCTCGTAGCTGGTCACCACGAGGCGCGTGCCGCGAAGAGCTCGCTCACTCATGAATCGTGCCTCCCGGGCTTGTCGCCCACAGGACAGGTGTCGCTGTCGTCGTCATCCGGTCAACGTCCGGTCGGCGTTAAAGATTCCCGTTGTGGGTCATGTGTCGCCGTCGTGCCGCCCCTTGTTGTACCCACCAGTGCCCGGTTTGTCACATCTGGCAGCAGATGTCACCCAGCGTCTTCTCTAGTTGAGCACGCAGTAACGGTCCGCCTGGCAGGCCAAAGGCGTACACTACCGGCCTTTCACTTCAACGTCTAAATCCGCGCCGGAACAGGGTTCCCGGCGGCCGCCACGGCGGCCCTCACCGGGACCCTCGCGAGCAGCACGAAGCCGACCGCGAAGAAGATCACGAGAGAGATGATGGCATCCCGGTAGCTGCCGGTCAGCTGGTACGCGAGCCCGAACACCAGTGGCCCCAGCCAGCTCAGCCCGCGATCGCTCATCTCGTAGGCCGAGAAGTACTCGGCCTCCTTGCCGCTCGGCACCAGGTGTGAGAAAAGCGACCGCGACAGCGCCTGGCTGCCGCCGAGGACCGTGCCGATCGCCGCCGCCAGGACGAAGAAGAGCGCGGGCGAGTGCGCGGGCAGGAAGTACCCGGCGCCCAGGATCAGCGCCCACACCGCCAGCGACCCCAGGATCGTGCGCTTGGCGCCGTGGGTCCGCGCCAGCCGCCCCATCCCCAGCGCCCCCGCCACCGCGAGCACCTGCACCAGGAGCACGGCGACGATCAGGGTGTTCTGGTCCAGCCCGAGTTCCTCGGAGCCGTACAGCGACGCCTGCGAGATCACGGTCTGCACGCCGTCGTTGTAGATCAGGTACGCGAGCAGGAAGGCGAGCGTCAGCGGACGCGCGCGCATGTCGCGCAGGGTCGCGACGAGCTGGCGCCAGCCCGCGCCCACCCTGCCCTCGGCCGGTACGTGCCCGGCGGGCGCGCGCCGGTCCCGCAGCCGCCGCAGCGGTACGAGCGTGAAGGCGCCCCACCACACGCCCGCCGACGCCAGGCAGATCCGTACGGCCGTGCCCTCGGACAGCCCGAAGCCGTCGTGGCCCGAGTAGAGGGCCAGGTTGAGGATCAGGACGAAGGCGCCCGCGGTGTAGCCGAACGCCCAGCCGCGCGAGGAGACGCGGTCGCGCTCCTCGGGGCCCGCGATCTGCGGCAGATAGGCGTTGTAGAGCACCATCGAGACCGACAGGGCGGCGTTGGCGACGATGAGGAGGACCGCGCCGAGCAGATAGCGGTGCCCGTCCAGGAAGAACATGCCGGCCGTCGCCGCGGCACCCGTGTAGGCCGCCACCGCGAGCAGCGGCTTCTTGCGGCCGGTGCGGTCGGCCGCGGCGCCCACCATCGGCATCAGGACCACCGCGAGCACCACCGAGGCGGACACCGCGTAAGCGAAGAGGGACCCGGCCCGCACCGGGACGCCCAGGGGGTGCACGAAACCGCGGGCGTCGGCGGCATCCTTGGCGATCGCCGTCAGATACGGCCCGAGGAACACGGTGAGGACGGTCGTCGAGTAGACCGAGCACGCGAAGTCGTAGAAGTACCAGCCGTGTTGCTCGCGGCGGCGGTCGGCGTCCGGGACCGCCTCCGCGGCGGCCCGGCCCATGGTCTCGGCGGTCAAACCCCGCGCCCTTCCGTTCGTCCTGTGGGCGCGCGCGGAGTTCAGAAGCCGGTTCCCCGGTCGGTCAGTACCTTGCGCAGCGTCTCCAGATGATCGGTCATGATGCCATCCACACCGAGGTCCAGGAGCCTCGTCATCCGATCGGGATCGTTGACGGTCCACACGTGGACGTGCAGGCCCAGGGCGTGCGCGGTCCTCACGAAGCGCCGGTCCACCACCGGGACGCCGTTCTGGGACTCGGGCACCTGCGCGCACACCGCGCCCCGGCGCAGCGGCGCGGGCAGCCCCAGTGAGCGCAGCCGCAGCGCGGCCACGCCCCGCACCCCGTACGAGGTGGCCAGGCGCGGACCCGCCAGCCGCGCGGCCCGCGCGACCCGGGCCTCGGAGAACGAGCCCACGCACACCCGGTCCCAGGAGCCGGTACGCCGGATCAGCTCCACCAGCGGCACGAGCGCCGACTCGGCCTTCAGATCCACGTTCCAGCGCGCCTCGGGGAACGCGTCGAGAAGCTCCTCGAAGAGCGGCAGCGGCTCCCGGCCCGCCACCCGGGCCTGTGACACCTCGCCCCACGGCAGATCGGCGATCCGGCCCACGGCGTCGGTGACCCGGTCCAGGGTGGAGTCGTGGAAGGCGACCAGACGGCCGTCCGCCGTGGTGTGGACATCGGTCTCGAAGTACCGGAAACCGGCCGCGGCGGCCCGCCCGAAGGCGGCGGCGGTGTTCTCGATGCCGTCCGCGGCCCCGCCGCGGTGGGCGAAGGCGATCGGCGTCGGATGGTCCAGATAGGGGTGGCGTACGCGAGTCACCCGGGCAGTATCGCCTGTGCCGGCGCCTCCCCGGCCAGGGGTCCGGCGGCCGGGGCCGGTTCGCCGGCGGCCCCCGGTGTCCCCGCCGCCTCCGGGACCGCGAAGACCCGCAGGAAGAGCTGGGCGAGCGGGCCGATGGCGAGGGCGTAGGCGACCGTGCCCACACCGAGCGAGCCGCCGAGCAGGAAGCCGGTCACCACGACCGCCACCTCGATCGAGGTGCGCACCAGCCGGATGGAACGGCCGGAGACCCGGTGCAGCCCGGTCATCAGGCCGTCGCGCGGCCCGGGGCCGAACCGCGCCGAGATGTAAAGCCCGGTCGCCACGCCGTTGAACAGGATCCCGCCGGCCATCAGCGGGATCTCGGCGGCGAGGCCGTGCACGTCCGGCACGAGGGCGAGGGTGGCGTCCATCGCGATGCCGATGGCGAAGACGTTGGAGACCGTGCCCAGGCCCGGGCGCTGGCGCAACGGGATCCACAGCAGCAGCACCAGCGCGCCCACGATGATCGAGACGACCCCGATGGTCAGCCCGGTGCGCTCGGCGATGCCCTGGTGCAGCACACCCCACGGTTCGAGTCCGAGCCCGCTGCGCACCAGCAGCGCCGAGCTCACCCCGTACAGCGTGAGGCCGACATAGAGCTGGAGCAGCCTCCGGGTGAGGTGTGCGGACACGTGAGCGTCCCCCTGTCTGGTGGTGGTGGACTGACGCATGACACTCTGTGGCGGGGAATCCTCTCCCAACCATGGCCAATCCGGGGAAGGTGGACTGACTTCATGGCGCAGTGGACCTCGGCGGTCGGGCCGGCACAGCTCGCCCGACAGCTCAACGCACAGCAGCAGCCCCGCCCGGCGGGCACCCGCAAGCCGCCCGCCTACCGGGCGCTGGCCGACGGGATCCGGCTCCTCGTCCTCGAAGGCCGGGTGCCGGTGGCCGCGCGCCTGCCCGCCGAGCGGGAGCTGGCCCTGGCGCTCTCGGTCAGCCGCACCACGGTCGCCGCCGCCTACGAGGCGCTGCGCGGCGAGGGCTTCCTGGAGTCCCGCCGGGGCGCGGGCAGCTGGACGGCCGTGCCGGCGGGCAACCCGCTGCCCGCGCGCGGCCTGGAGCCGCTGCCGCCCGAGTCGCTGGGATCCATGATCGACCTGGGGTGCGCGGCGCTGCCCGCGCCGGAGCCGTGGCTGACCCGTTCGGTGCAGGGCGCCCTGGAGGAGCTGCCGCCGTACGCGCACACCCACGGCGACTATCCGGCCGGGCTGCCGGCGCTGCGCCGGATGCTCGCCGAGCGGTACACCGCGCGCGGCATCCCGACCATGCCCGAGCAGATCATGGTCACCACCGGGGCGATGGGCGCCATCGACGCCATCTGCCACCTCTTCGCCGGGCGCGGCGAGCGGATCGCGGTGGAGTCGCCCTCGTACGCCAACATCCTCCAGCTGATGCGCGAGGCCGGGGCCCGGCTCGTGCCCGTCGCCATGGCCGAGGGGCTCACCGGCTGGGACCTGCCCCTGTGGCGGCAGGTGCTGCGCGACTCCGCGCCCCGGCTCGCCTATGTCGTCGCCGACTTCCACAACCCGACGGGCGCGCTGGCCGACGAGGACCAGCGCCGCGCCCTGGTGGACGCCGCCCGTTCGGCCGGGACCGTGCTCGTCGTCGACGAGACCATGTCCGAGCTGTGGCTGGACGAGGGCGTCGACATGCCGCGCCCGGTCTGCGCCTTCGACCCGGCGGGCGCGACGGTGCTCACCGTCGGCTCGGCGAGCAAGGCGTTCTGGGCGGGCATGCGCATCGGCTGGGTGCGGGCGGCCCCCGACGTCATCCGCTCCCTGGTCGCGGCCCGCGCCTACGCCGACCTGGGCACCCCCGTCCTGGAGCAGCTCGCCGTCAAGTGGCTGATGGCCACGGGCGGCTGGGAGCAGGCCGTCGACCTGCGCCGCGCCCAGGCGCGTGAGAACCGCGACGCGCTGGTGGCGGCGGTCCGCCGGGAGCTGCCGGAGTGGGAGTTCGACGTACCGGTGGGCGGGCTCACGCTGTGGGTGCGCACCGGGGGAATCTCCGGCTCCCGCCTGGCGGAGGTGGGCGAACGGGTGGGCGTCCGGGTGCCGTCCGGCCCCCGGTTCGGCGTGGACGGCGCCTTCGAGGGCTATGTGCGCCTCCCCTTCACCGTGAGCGGCCCGGTGGCCGAGGAGGCGGCGGCCCGCCTCGCGGCGGCGGCACGGCTGGTGGAGAAGGGGGCGAGCACGGGGGGCGAGTCGCCGCGGACGTTCGTGGCATGAGGGGAAGGGGCGCGGCGGTGCGGGGCCTTGAGGGGGGCCGGGGCGCCCGGGGCCCAGAGCTGCGGCACTCAGGACCGAGGGACGTTCGGGGCACCTGGGGGACGTGTCGGGCGCCCAGGACCGAGAGGTGCCGGGGCCCCCGAGGGTGCCGGGGCGCCCGGGGCTGACGGGCGCTCGCCGTGGTGCCCCGGGCGTTCAGGCGTTCCGTCCGCCGGTGCGGTGGCTCACCCCTCCGCCGGTACCGCCTGCGCGTGCGGGGCCGCCTCCACCGGCAGGTCGCGTTCCGGGAGCAGGTCGAGGACCGCCTGGCGGTGCTGTTCGCTGGTCGCCTCGTCGTACGGGTCCGGGGTCGCCGGGACCTGGAGGCGCAGGACGGGCCCGGTGCCCAGCCGGGCGTAGCCGCGGCCGGGCGGGACGAGCGCGGTCGGGGTGGTGTGCGGCGGGACGCCGAGGACCCACGCGGCCTGGGCGGCGGTGGCGGGGCCGAGCACCACGCGCGCGCGGGTGTGCGTGCGGACCGGCTCGGTCAGCGCCTCCAGGCAGTCGAACTGCTCGGCGACCACCACCGTCACCCCGGCCGCCCGGCCGTGCCGCAGCGGGATCTGGAGCAGCTGCTGCGGCTCGGGGCGCCCGTCGGCGGCGGCCAGGTGCCCGAAGACGCTCGGCCGGTCGAGCAGGATCCACAGCGGCCGCTTGACGTCGTCCGGAGTCGGGTGGCCCGACTGGCGGGCGCGGTTGGCGGCGATGAGGCGGCGCTCGGTCTCGTGCGCGGCCCACTCCAGCGTGGCCAGCGCCCCGGCGAGGCCGCACTCGACGGCGAGCACGCCCCGGCGCCCGGCCAGGCACGCGTACTCCCCGGTGCCGCTGCCCTCGACAATGAGCACGTCGCCGTACTGGAGCGCCTGGAGGGCGATGGAGCGCAGCAGGGTCGTGGTGCCGCTGCCGGGCTCGCCGACCGCCAGCAGGTGCGGCTCGGTGGAGCGCGGCCCGGTGCGCCAGACGACCGGGGGCGCGTCGCGGACGTCCTCGCCCTCGACGACCGGCACGGTCCGCTGCACCGCGTCGGCGTCGGTGAACCCGAGCACGGTCTCGCCGGGCCCGGCCACGAACCGCTGGGCGGCGATCGCGGTGGGGAGCGCGCCGAGGACGCGCATCACGAGCTGGTTGGCCTCCTCGTCCCACTCGAACCGGTACTCCCGGCCGCGCCCGGACTTGGTGTGCAGCAACTGCTCGATACGGGCGCGCGCCTCGGGCTCGCCGTCCGTGAAGTACGCCGGGTAGCGGATGAGGAGGCGGGCCACCCGGCCCGTGTCGTCGAACGCGTACTCGCTGAAGACGGCGGTCCAGTCACCGCCGTGGGTGAAGAGCGGACCGGGGTCCTCCGGCACCGAGAAGTACGGCACGAGCGCCTCGTAGAGCGCCTGGAGGCGGCCGGCCTCCGCCTCGTCGGGGCCGGTCTTGACGGGGACGCGCACGCGGCCCTTCCAGGCGGCCGCGGCCATCACCGTGATCAGGGCGAGCAGCGGCCCGTACGGGATGAGCGCGACCACCAGGACCACGGCGGCCGCCAGGAACAGCGCGGGACCACGCCGCTCCTTGGGCGTGGCGGTCCACTTGCCGCCCAGGGCGACGAGGATCAGCCGCAGGCCGCGGGTGATCGTGATGAGCGGATGGAGGACGTCGGTGGCGCTGTCGGCGGCCGTGCGCGCCAGCTCGCGGCTGCGGGCGATCGGCGCGGTCGTGCTGCTCAGAATGCGGGGGAGTGGTCGCCGGGCCACGTCGGTCTCCTGTGGGGGTGGTCGGGGCTGCGGGAGGTCAGAACTTGATCCCGCCCAGCAGGCTGGCCAGGCTCTGGCCCCCGGCCTTGATGCTCGGGGCGATCGCCGTGCCCGCGAGGTAGAAACCGAACAGGGCGCAGACCATGGCGTGCGAGGCCTTGAGGCCGTCTTTCCGGAAGAAGAGGAAGACGATGATGCCGAGCAGGACGACGCCTGAGATGGACAGGATCATGAGGAGTTCTCCTGGGTGGGGGGACAGTCACCATGAGTTCTTCCATGATCACGGGAAGTATCTATGTGATAAAAGGTGCAATCGAGTGAAATCCTCTGATTTTCACTGGAGTGGCGGACAGGGATCCGGGCCGCGGGAGGGACACTGCGCGCCCGGTGGACCGGGTGCTGTTACTCGCGGTGAGCTTTGCCCCGGGCGGACCGGTCCATGTCGGCCGGCGGGCAGTACCCTGTCGATTCACTCGTACGGCCCCGACGCCGTACGGGCCAGGTCACAGGCGTTCCGAGGAGCGCCGCACCCGAAGAAAGGCGGTCCGCGCGATGAGCGATGCCCTCGATCCCGAGGTGGTCGAACTGGCGAGCAGGATCTTCGATCTGGCCCGCCGGGGAGAGGCGGAGGCGCTCGCCGCGTACGTGGACGCCGGGGTCTCGCCCGACCTCACCAATGACCAGGGTCACACCCTGGTGATGCTCGCCGCCTACCACGGGCACGCGGAGGCGGTCTCCGCGCTCCTCGCGCGCGGGGCCGACCCCGACCGCGCCAACGACCGCGGCCAGACCCCGCTCGCGGGAGCGGTCTTCAAGGGCGAGCAGGAGGTCGTGAAGGCGCTGCTCACAGGCGGAGCCGATCCTTCCGCCGGGACGCCGTCAGCGCTGGACACCGCACGGATGTTCGGCAAGACGGAACTGCTCGCACTCTTCGGCGACCGCTGAGGTTTGTGCCGGGGTACCCCCGCCTACCTGGTGGGAGAGGCTCGTAAATGTGGTCGCGGTGGCGAAATGCCTGGGTCATCATGACGACGAGCCCCTTCATCAGGGGCAGGGTCCTTACATCGGGGGCCACACGACGAGAGGCAGGAAGATGGTCCACAGCAAGCGGAAGACGGCGGACGGCCGAACATGTTGGCGCGCGGCCTACTAGGGCACGGCACGAATCCCGGTTGCGTCGACAGCTTGATGTGAGGCTACTTCCATGTTTGATCCGGTCATAGCGCCGAGCGGTACGCTGCTCGGCCTGCTGCAGCGGGGCCGCGGCGACGGCACCCTGCACGCGCTCGCCGCCCCGCGCCCAGAAGCCCTGGCGGCCCTGAACCACTGTGTACTGAGCGACCCCCGCCAGGACTGGCAGGTGGAGAACCGCTCCCTGTACTACGCGCGCCTCTACCTGGATCTCGACGGCGGACTCGACGAGATCGAGGCCCATCTCCTCAGCGCCGAGGACGTTCTCGACGCCGACGAGAACCGCACCGGCCTCGCGCTCGCGGTCCTCGGCCACCTCGCCTCCTACGGCAGGCACGACGCGCTGCTGCTGCTGCGCCGCTACGCCGCGGGCGGTGCCAACTGGCGCTGGGCCCTGGACGAGCTCGCGCTGCGGGACGACGACGCGGGACTGCGCGCCCTCGCCGAGCCCGTCCTCGCCCGCTTCCCCCGCACCCCCGAGGGCGACGCCGAGCTGGCCGCCACCGTCCGCGACGCCTTCGAACCCCGGCCCTGGCGGCTGTGGGCCGAGGACACCCGCGCCTCGGTCGGCGCCCGGGTGCGCGCCGCCCGGGAAGCCGGCTCCTTCGACCGCTGGCAGCGTCAGCTGAGGCCGTCCGGGCCGCGCCCCGGCTGGAGCGTCCAGGCCGTCTTCGACTGGGCCCAGGAGGGCCTCGACCGCGGCGCCGACCTCACCCTGCCCGCCGCCCGCTGCCTGGGCGCCGTCGCCGGGCCCGACGACCGCGAAATGATCGTCGAGGCCGCGCGCGCCGGCGCGGACGGCGCCCGCTGCGCCGCCCTGCACTACCTCACCGAGTCACGCGACCCGCGCGTCCTCGACCTCATCGAGGCCGCCGTCGGCGGCGGCTCCCGCACGGTGGCCGAGGCCGCTGTCCAGGCCTTCGAGCGGATGTGCGGCCCCGCGGCCGTCGACCGGGCCCGCGGCTGGGTGCACCGGCCCGACGCGCTCGGCGCCGCCGCCGCGGGCGTTCTCGCCTGCCGGGGCGAGGCCGACGACGCCCAGCTGGTGCTGGGCGCGCTGCGCGAGTGCGTGCGCTCCGAGGGGCCCGACGCGCCCCTGCTGCGCCCCCTCGTCGACGGCACCGGACGGCTCGGCATCGGCTGCGCCGCCCCCGTACTGCGGCACCTCTACCGCGAGACCGCCTCCTCCGAGCTGCGCGGCCGCACCGCCCGCGCGCTCGCCGCCACCGACCCCTCCTTCGCCACCGGCTTCGCCGTCGAGTGCCTGTGGGACTGCGAGGAGACCACCCGCGAGGTGGCCGCGCAGTACGCCGAGCTGGTCGACGCGCGCGTGGCGGAGCGGCTGCGGCGCCTGGCCGACGACCCGGCCGAGGAGGCCGAGGTACAGAGCGCCATCCACAACCGGATGGGCCCCGACGCACCCGCTCTATGAGCCGCGGCTCCGTCCGGACGGGCCGGGAGCCCCGGCGGCGGAACACCCTCTCCGAAGAGCCCGGGGGACGCCTTCCGGACGGAGCGGGCGGGACCCGCGCCGCGCACGTGGTGCTCGGCGCGCCCCCGGGCACGCCCCTCCTTGCCAGAATGGAGGGATGACAGGGCGCTGGGAGTTCTGGGTCGACCGGGGCGGCACCTTCACCGACGTGGTGGGCCGGCGGCCGGACGGGCGCCTGGTCAGCCACAAGCTCCTCTCCCACGCCCCGGAGCGGTACCGGGACGCGGCCGTCGCCGGGATCCGGCTCCTGCTGGGGCTCGGGCCCGGCGAGCCCGTCCCCGCCGAGCGGATCGCGGTCGTCAAGATGGGCACCACCGTCGCCACCAACGCCCTCCTGGAGCGGCGCGGTGAGCCGACGGTCCTGGTCGTCACCGAGGGCTTCCGGGACGCCCTGCGGATCGCGTACCAGAACCGGCCGCGCCTGTTCGACCGGCACATCGAGCTGCCGGACGCGGTGTACGAGAAGGTCGTGGAGGTGCCCGAGCGGGTCGACGCGCACGGCGCCGTCGTCCGCCCCCTCGACCTCGCGGCCGCGACCGGGCGGCTGCGCGCCGCCCACGCGGAGGGCTTCCGCAGCGCCGCCGTCGTCCTGACGCACGGCTACCGCCACCCCGGCCACGAGACGGCCGTCGCCGGGGCCGCCAGGGAGCTGGGCTTCACCCAGGTCAGCTGCTCCCACGAGGTGAGTCCGCTGATCAAACTGGTGCCGCGCGGCGACACCACCGTGGTGGACGCCTACCTCTCGCCGATCCTGCGCCGCTATGTCGACGAGGTCGCGCGGGAACTCGACGGCGTACGGCTGATGTTCCTCCAGTCCAACGGCGGGCTGCGGGAGGCCGCGCACGTCCGGGGCAAGGACGCGGTGCTCTCCGGCCCGGCGGGCGGCGTCGTCGGCATGGCCCGCACCTCCGCACAGGCCGGCCACGCGCGCGTGATCGGCTTCGACATGGGCGGCACCTCCACCGACGTCTCGCACTACGCGGGCGCCTTCGAACGGGACTTCGCCACCCAGGTCGCCGGGGTGCGGATGCGCGCCCCCATGATGACCGTCCACACCGTGGCGGCGGGCGGCGGCTCGGTGCTCCACTTCGACGGCCGGCGCTACCGGGTCGGCCCCGACTCGGCGGGCGCCTCCCCCGGACCCGCCTGCTACCGGCGCGGCGGCCCGCTCACCGTCACCGACGCCAACGTGATGCTCGGCCGGATCCAGCCCGCCCACTTCCCGGCCGTGTTCGGCCCCGACGGCGACCAGCCACTCGACGCCGAGGTGGTGCGGGAGCGGTTCGCCGCCCTCGCCCGGCGCACCGGCGGCGGGCGCACCGCCGAGGACGTGGCCGCCGGATTCCTGGAGATCGCCGTCCTCACCATGGCGAACGCGGTCAAGAAGATCTCCGTGCAGCGCGGCCACGACGTCACCCGCTACGCCCTGACCAGCTTCGGCGGCGCGGGGGGCCAGCACGCCTGCGCGGTCGCGGACGCGCTCGGCATCGCCACCGTCGTCGTCCCCCCGCTGGCCGGGGTGCTCTCCGCGTACGGGATCGGTCTCGCGGACGCGACCGCGATGCGCGAGCGGTCCGTGGAGGCGGAGCTCGACGGGGCCGGAGCCGGTCGGGCGCGCGAGGTGTGCGCGGAGCTCGCGGCTCACACGCGCGCCGAACTGCGCGCCGACGGCCTCCCCGACGAGGCGGTCACCACCCACGCGCGCGTCCTGCTGCGCTACGCCGGCACGGACGCGAGCCTGCCCGTCGACCTGGACGCGCCGGACGCCATGAAGGCGGCCTTCGAAGCCGAACACCGCGCGCGGTACGCCTTCACCATGGACAAGCCGCTGGTCGTGGAGGCGGTGTCGGTGGAGGCGGTCGGCGCCGCCGGGCCCCACGGCGCCCCCGGGGCCGGGGAGTACGCGCGCGAGGAGGCGGCCGGGCCCGCGGCCACCGTGCCCATGGTCGTGGCGGGCGAGCGCCGGGAGGTCCCGCTGTACCGGCGCGCCGCCCTGCGGCCCGGCGCCGCCGTCACCGGACCCGCCGTCGTCGCCGAGGCCGACGCCACCACCGTGGTGGACGACGGCTGGCAGGCCGCAGCCGGGGACCTCGGGCACCTGCTGCTGACCCGGTCGCGCCCCCGCCCGGCCCGCACGGCCGTCGGCACGGAGGTCGACCCGGTGATGCTGGAGGTCTTCAACAACCTCTTCATGGCGATCGCCGAGCAGATGGGCGTACGCCTGGAGAACACCGCCCACTCCGTCAACATCAAGGAACGCCTCGACTTCTCCTGCGCGCTCTTCGACTCCGAGGGCAACCTGATCGCCAACGCCCCGCACATCCCGGTGCACCTGGGCTCGATGGGGGAGTCCATCAAGGAGGTGCTGCGCCGCAACGAGGGCGCCCTGCGGCCCGGTGACGTCTACGCCGTCAACGACCCGTACCACGGAGGCACCCACCTGCCCGACGTCACCGTCATCACCCCGGTCTTCGACGGCGGCGAGCTGCGGTTCCTGGTGGCCTCGCGCGGCCACCACGCCGAGATCGGCGGCATCACGCCCGGCTCCATGCCCGCCTTCAGCCGCACGATCGAGGAGGAGGGCGTGCTCTTCGACAACTGGCTGCTCGTCCGGGACGGCCGGCTGCGCGAGGCCGAGACGCGGGAGCTGCTGACCGGCGCCGCCCACCCCTCGCGCGACCCGGACACCAACCTCGCGGACCTGCGTGCCCAGATCGCCGCCAACGAGAAGGGCATCGCCGAACTGCGGCGCGTGAGCGAGGAGTTCGGCCCCGACGTCGTCCAGGCGTACATGGGTCATGTGCGGGCCAACGCCGAGGAGTCCGTGCGCCGGATCGTGGCCGGGCTGAACGACGGCTCGTACGCGTACGAGACGGACAGCGGCGCGGTGATCCGGGTCGCCGTCACCGTGGACCGCGAGGCGCGCGGCGCCGTCGTGGACTTCGCCGGCACCTCCCCGCAGCAGCCCGGCAACGCCAACGCGCCCCGGTCGGTGGTGATGGCGGCCGTCCTCTACGTCTTCCGGACGCTGGTGGACGACGACATCCCGCTCAACAGCGGCTGTCTGGAGCCGCTGGAGGTACGGGTGCCGCCCGGCTCGATGCTGGCACCCCGCTACCCGGCCGCGACGGTGGCCGGGAACGTCGAGACCTCGCAGGCCGTCACCGGCGCCCTCTACGCGGCCCTGGGGGTCCAGGCCGAGGGCTCGGGCACGATGAACAACGTCACCTTCGGCAACGACCGGGTGCAGTACTACGAGACGGTGGCGAGCGGCTCCGGCGCGGGGGAGGGCTTCGACGGCGCGGACGCCGTGCAGACCCACATGACCAACTCGCGCCTCACCGACCCCGAGGTGCTGGAGTGGCGCTACCCGGTGCGCGTGGACGCCTTCTCCGTACGGGAGGGCAGCGGCGGGACGGGCCGGTGGAGCGGCGGCCGCGGGGCCGAGCGCCGGATCCGCTTCCTGCAGCCGATGACGGTGGCCCTGCTGACCGGCCACCGGCGCGTCCCGCCGTACGGCATGGCGGGCGGCGGGCCGGGCGCGCTCGGCGAGAACCTGGTGGAGCGCGCGGACGGCCGCAGCGAGCCGCTGGCCGGTGTGGACACCGTCGAGATGGGCCCCGGGGACGTCCTGGTCGTCCGCACACCCGGAGGCGGCGGCTACGGCTGCTGACGGCTGCGCGCGGGGGACCGGCGGACGGGCACGAACCGCAGCGGGGTGCCGGGCGCGGCCTGCGCGGCGGCGGCCAGATCGGCCCCGGCGACCACGCCGAGCACCGGATAGCCGCCGGTGGTGGGATGGTCGGCAAGGAACACCACCGGCCGTCCGTCCGGCGGCACCTGGACCGCTCCCCACACCATGCCCTCGCTCGGCAGCTCGCCGTGGACGGCCCGCTCGAGCGCCGGGCCCTCGGTGCGCAGACCGATGCGGTTGCCGGCGGCGGAGACCCGGTAGCGCCCGCGCGCCAGAACGTCGAAGGCGTTTGGCGTGAACCAGTCGGCGCGCGGCCCCGGCAGCACCCGCAGCACCAGCTCGGTGGGCGGTCCCGGCGCGGGGGCCGCGTCCACGCGCGCGTGGCGCCCGGCCGGATGCCCCAGGGGCACCACGGCGCCGTCCGTGAGCGGAGGCGGTCCGAGCCCGGAGAGCAGGTCGGTGGAGCGGCTGCCGAGGACCGGATCGACCGCGATCCCCCCGGCGAACGCCACATAGGAGCGCACTCCCCGTACGGCGGCGCCCACCTCCAGGACCGCTCCGGCGGGCACCCGCACCGGCGCGCCCCACGCCGCCGGACGCCCGTCGACGGTCACCGGGCAGGGCGCCCCGGTCACCGCGGCCGTCACGGCGCGGCGGGGGCGCACCGCGCATCCGCTCAGCGTCGTCTCCAGGACGGCGGCGCCGGCGGGGTTGCCCACCAGCCGGTTGGCGAGACGGCTCGCGGGCAGGTCGAGCGCCCCCGAGCGCGGTACGCCGAGGTGGGCGTGGCCGGGTCGGCCCTCGTCCTGGACCGAGGTGAGCGCGCCGGCCCGCACCACGCAGAAGGCCCGGTCCGTCATGCCGCGCCCAGCGGAACGAAACGCACCCGGGTACCCGGCGCCAGGAGCGCGGCGGGCTCCCGGCCCGCATCCCACAGGACGGCGTCCGTGGTGCCGACGAGCTGCCAGCCGCCCGGGGACGAGCGCGGATAGACGCCGGTGTACGGGCCCGCCAGCGCGACCGACCCGGCCGGGACGGCGGTCCTCGGCGTGGCCCGGCGGGGGACCGCGTACCGCTCGGGCAGCCCGGTCAGATAGCCGAAGCCGGGCGCGAACCCGCAGAAGGCCACCCGGAAGGCGGTCGCGCTGTGGATCCGTACCGCGGCCTCCGGCGAGACGTCCCACTCCGCCGCCACCTCGGCCAGGTCGGGGCCGTCGTAGCGGACCGGGATCTCGACCGACGCGCCCGCGTCCGCGCGCGGCGGGGCCACCTCCCAGCCGGGCAGCAGCGCCGCGAGCCGCTCCGGGTCGTCCAGGCCGTCGAGCAGGACCGTACGGGCCGCCGGGACGATCTCCCGCACGGGAGGCAGTCGTCCGGCGGCGCGGCGGCGCAGCAGCTCGGCGTGGAGGGCCTCGGCGTCCTCACCGCTCTCCAGCTCGACGAGGAGCGCGCGGTCGCCGACCGGCAGCGTCCGCATCGGCAGGGCACGGCTCACGCGAACGCCTCCACCCGCACGCCCGCGCCCTCCAGTTCCGCCCGCACCCGGCGGGCGAGCGAGGCCGCGCCCGGGGTGTCGCCGTGCAGACAGAGCGAACGCGCGCGTACCTCGACACTCTCGCCCGTGACGGCGACCACCGTCCCGCTGCCCGCCAGCGCGAGCGCGCGCTGGACGACCGCGCGCGGGTGCGTGATGACCGCGCCCTCCTGGCCGCGCGGGACGAGGGTGGCGCGCGCGGTGTAGGCGCGGTCCGCGAACGCCTCGGTGACGACCGGCAGTCCGGCCTTCGCGGCGCGCTCCAGCAGGCGCGAGCCGGGCAGCCCGAGCACCGGCACCGCGCCCGCCGCCAGGCACACCCCCTCGACGACGGCCGCCGCCTGCTCCTCGTCGTGGACGACGCGGTTGTAGAGCGCGCCGTGCGGCTTCACATAGGAGACCCGGCTGCCGGCGGCCCGCGCGAAGACCTCCAACGCGCCTATCTGGTAGGCGACCTCGGCGGCCAGCTCGTCCGGCGGCACGTCCATGCTGCGCCTGCCGAAACCGGCCAGGTCGCGGTAGGAGACCTGGGCGCCGATCCGCACCCCGCGCTCGACCGCGAGCGCGCACACGCGCCGCATGGTGGCCGCGTCACCCGCGTGGAAGCCGCAGGCGACGTTGGCGCTGGTGACGACGGACAGCAACTGCTCGTCGTCGGTCAGGCGCCAGCGACCGAAGCCCTCGCCGAGGTCGGCGTTGAGGTCGATACGGGACGGGGTCGGGGTCACAGCAGCTCCTTGCCGCGGGTCTCGGGCAGCCCGAACAGGGCGACGACGGCCAGCGCGTAGCCGACCGCGCCCAGGGTCAGCGCGCCGCCCACGCCCCAGCTGTCGGAGAGGTAGCCCACGAAGGTGGGCAGGAAGGCGCCGACGGCCCGGCCGCTGTTGTACGTGAAGCCCTGGCCGGTCCCGCGTACCGCCGTCGGATAGAGCTCGCTGAGGAACGAGCCGAACCCGCTGAAGATCGCGGACATGCAGAACCCCAGGGGGAAGCCGAGGACGAGCAGCAGGGTGTTCGCGCCGGACGGGATGTGCGTGTAGACCAGGATGCACAGCGCGGACAGCACCGCGAAGAGCTGGATGTTCCGCTTGCGGCCCAGCCGGTCGCTGAGGACGCCGCCGGTGAGGTAGCCGAGGAACGCGCCGGAGATCAGGAACGTCAGATAGCCGCCGGTGCCGACGACGGTCAGCCCGCGGTCGGTCTTGAGGTAGGTCGGCACCCAGGTGGCGAGCGTGTAGTAGCCGCCCTGGACCCCGGTGGAGAGCAGCGTCGCGAAGAAGGTGGCGCGCAGCAGGTCCTTCTTGAAGATGGCGGAGAAGGAGCCGCGGGTGGAGTCGGCGGCGCGCCGCGCGGCGGCCTCGGGGGCGTCGCTGACGTTGCGCCGGATGTAGATCACCAGGAGGGCGGGCAGCGCGCCCGTCCAGAACATCACGCGCCAGGCGGTGTCGGCGTCCACGTAGTGGAAGACCAGGGTGTAGACGAGGACGGCCAGCGCCCAGCCCGCCGCCCAGGCGCTCTGCACCGCGCCCAGCGTCCGCCCGCGGTCCTTGGCCGAGGCGTACTCGGCGACCAGGATCGCGCCGACCGCCCACTCGCCGCCGAAGCCGAAGCCCTGGAGGGCGCGGCAGACCATCAGCGTCTCGTACGAGGGCGCGAAGCCGCAGGCCACGGTGAACACCGCGTAGGTGATGACGGTGATCATCAGGGCCTTCACCCGGCCGATGCGGTCGGCCAGGATCCCCGCGAGCGCGCCGCCGACCGCCGAGACCACCAGGGTCACGGTGGTGAGCAGACCGGTCTGGCCGTGGTCGAGGCCGAAGTACGCGCCGATCGCGACCATGCTCAGCGGCAGCGTGAAGTAGTCGTAGGAGTCGAGGGCGTAGCCGCCGAACGCGCCGCCGAAGGCGTGCCGGCCGCGCGGGCCGAGGGCGCGCAGCCAGCCGAACGGGCCGCCGCCGGCAGGCAGTTCGTCCTGTTTCGGCCGGTCCTGGGTCGTGCTCATCTGCACCTCGCAGGGGGAGGGGGGAGGGTGCGGTCGAGAGCGGAGGGGTGGGGGGCTCCGGGGTGACGCCCAAGCTAGAGGATCGTTGAACAATCCGACAAGAGCCGTGTCGGCCCGTTCTTCCGCGACGGCGCTTCTACGATGGCGGGCAGTGCGCCGCCGGAAAGCCCGGCGGGGGAGTGAGGTTGCCGTGGGGACCACCGGGTCCGGGGCCGGCGGGCTGGCGGACGACCGCCCGCTGCTCGGCCGCACCAGTACCGCCGAGCGGGTCGCGGACATCCTGCGCGGCCGGATCGCGGAGGGCTACTTCCCGCCGGGCGAACGCCTCGCGGAGGACGCCATCGGCAAGGCCCTCGGGGTCTCGCGCAACACCCTGCGCGAGGCGTTCCGGCTACTGACCCACGAGCGGCTGCTGGTCCACGAGCTCAACCGGGGCGTGTTCGTACGGATCCTGGCCGTCGAGGACGTCGAGGACATCTACCGCACCCGGCGCCTGGTCGAGTGCGCCGTCGTCCGGGGCCTCGGCGCGCCTCCGTACGCGCTCGGACCACTGGACGCGGCGGTGGCGACCGGGGAGCGGGCGGCCCGCCGCCACGACTGGCGGGGCGTCTCCACCGCCAACATCCACTTCCACCGGGAGCTGGTGGCCCTCGCGGGCAGCGCGCGCACGGACGAGCTGATGCGCGGGGTCCTGGCCGAACTGCGGCTCGCCTTCCATGTGGTGGACGACCCGAAACTGCTCCATCAGCCCTATCTCATACGGAACCGGGAGATTCTGGAAGCGCTGCGGGCGGGCGAGCGGACCGGCGCGGTCCGGTTGCTGGCCGACTATCTCGACGACTCCCGCGAGCAGTTGGTGGAGGCGTACGCGGGGGTGGTGGCGGACGGCGCGTGACGGCGGGGCCGAGCGGTGACCCGGCGGCGCGGGGGCGGCCGGCGGTCGTATCTGCGCCGTTTCGACCGTTGTCAGTGCGAGGACCTAATCTGTGCAGCGTGACTTCGCCTGCCTCGACGGAACCCGTTCCGCCCCAGCTCAGCGCGGGGCCGCGCCCCGCACCGGGCCCGGCCGCCGACGAGGGGCTGGCGCGTCGGCTGCGCGCGCTCGCCTGCACCGCCCCGCTGCACGACCTGGACGTGCGCAAGGCGAACCTGGCCGGTGAGTACTCGGTCTACGCGATGGCCGAGGTCGCCCTCGCCTCGATCGACCTGGTCACGCTGAACATGGACTTCGACACCGGCGCCGACCACGAGCAGATCGTGGCCCGGCTGATCCCGCGCGTCGCCGCGCAGGCGCCGGGCCGCCCGGCCGCGGAGCACGAGCGGGTGGCCCGCTGGGTCCTGGAGAACCTGATCAACGTCGGCAGCGTGGACCGCGGCTTCCGCGCGGTGTACGGGACGTTCAGCCAGGACGGCGTCTATGTGCGCCGGGACTACGACTTCAAGCTGATCGAGGAGGTCCCCGGATACGGGGGCAGCGTCTATCTGCGCACCACCGACGAGGCCGTGAACGTGCTGGTGGGCGCGCTCGACACGGATGTCACCAGCGCCCAGATCGCCGCCGAGGTGAAGCTGGAGGTGCTGATCAGCCGGGGCCGCCTCGCCGACGCCCAGCTCGCCGCCGAGCAGGCCCGCTACCGCACCGTGCAGTACGCGGAGACCCTGCGCCGCACCCTGGAGGCGACGCGGCGCAACGTCCGCGCGGTCGACTGGCTCAACGCCGTCCCGGACATGATCGCGGAGGCGCTGGAGCACGTGGCCGACCGCTACCGGCACGAGAACGCGATCCTCACCAACATCCGCAAGGCGCGCGACGAGGCGGAGGAGCCCGAGAACAAGCGGCGGGCCGCCGAGCTCGTCGACATCGTCAAGGACTGCATCCGGCGCCATACGCAGTTGCAGTCGCGGCTGCTGGAGGCCGGCCCGCTGTTCCGGGCCGAGCAGGACCGCCAGGCGTTCGCGCGCCCGGCCGCCCGCACCGGCCTCGACCTGTACGGGCAGCTGGTCGCGCCCCTGCTGCCGCTGCCGGTGGAGGACGCGTCGCGGGTGACGGACGCCTTCTTCGCGCGCGGGACGGGGCTGCGGACGCCGGTCTCCGTGCGGGTCGCCGACCTCGTCGACATACTGCTGACGCCGCCGATGGAGCGGGAGCACCTCGGCGCGGAGATGCCCGAGCCCGATCTGATCGCCACGCCGGACGACAGCCGCTTCAGTGAGGAGCAGCTGGCGGCGGCGATGGAGCTGCTCGACCTGGAACACGACGCGCCGCGCCGCCTCTCGGGCCTCCTCGCCGAGGCGCGCGCCCTCGACCCCGACCTGCCGTACCTGGTCGCCCTGCTCGCGGTCCACGCGGCGAGCCCCCCGGTCGGCACGGCGTACCGCCAGGGCGAGGAGCGCCTGCTGTTCGCCGTGGACGACGGGACGCTGCTGGACGACCCGGAGTTCGGCGGGGCGGATCTGATCGTGGGGACGGCGCGGCTGGACGCGGCGGGGATGGCGGCGGACCGGGAGGCGGCGTGACGTCCCCCGCCCCGCCCCTTCCCGAGACCCTCCGGGGGCGGGTGAGGGCGGTTCCCCGGGGGCTTCGCGCCCGGACCCCGTTGCGGGGCCTGCGGCCCGCTCCTGTGCCGGGCTGCGGGCCGGTGGGGGTTGGCCGCGCAGTTCCCCGCGCCCCGTAGGTAGCTGCGGCCCCAGCCACCTCCACCCCCTCGGGCGTTCGAAGAGCGGGGACCGGGGCGGAGCCCCGTTCCTCCAGGGGCGCGGGGAACTGCGCGACCGGCCCCCACCGGACCCGCAGACGAACATCGGGCCCGCCCGCCGCAGGCGCCCCCCACCCCGCACCGCGCCCCCACCGCACAACCCACCCCCCCAAGGAGCAGACCCGTGACCGACCACCACCTTGAGCACGAGCCCGAGGCCGGCGACGGTCCCGTCGAGGTGCCCCGGGACGGGGACGAGCGGCGGATCACTCCGGGCGACGCCGCCGACGCCGCCCGCCTCGTCGCCTTCGGCCTCCAGCCCAAACTGCTCCCCGCCCGCGACGCGGAGTACGCGGAACTGCTCCGCCGCCACCGCGAGGACCCCGCGTTCGCGCGGCTGGCGGACGCCGTCGCCGCCGGGCTCGGCCTCGTCGTCCTGGAGGTCTCCCCCCGCGCCGGCATGGCCGTGACCGCCGCCGAGGACTCCGTCTTCGCCGTCCGCATGGGCGACTACGCCCGCCGCGCCGCCACCGACGCCGCCGACCGCTTCCTGCACGGCCTCGCGCACCTCGCCGTGGCCGCGATGGCCTTCCCCCGCCCCGAGGACCTGGCCGACGACGGCTACATCGGGCGGATCACCGTCAACGGCGTCGACGCGTTCGTCCGCCAGGCCTGCCGCCGGCTGGAGGAGAAGGCCGCCGAGCAGGGCGAGAACACCGACCCCGAGACCGGTGCCCCGGGCCTGGAGGCCGCCTGGCGCATCTACGCCCGGCGCAGCTCGACCGGCGCCACCAAGGACGCCCGCCGCCTGGCCGGCTCCACCACCGGCATCGTGGCCAAGGCCGTCGCGTTCCTCACCGAGTCCGGCTTCCTCCAGCGGACCGGCGACGACGCGGGCGGCGCCTACCGCACCACCGCCCGCTACCAGCTCCAGGTCCGCGACATGGCCGGCAGCGCCGCCCTCGCCGAGCTCCTGGACCTCGGCGTCGTCGCGGTCAGCGACGGCAGCGCGACCCTCCTGCCGCCCCCGGACGGCGACGACCTCGACCTGGCCGCCGATGCCGGGCTCCCCTTCCACGCCTGACCGGCACCCGTACGCCCCCCCACGCCCATCCACCGCCACATCCACGAGAGTCCGCCATGTACGAGCTGTCCCGGGTCCGCCTCTACTCGATCGGTCCCGCCGGTGCGCGTTACGCCGACACCGTGCTGGACCTGCGGGGCGTGGGCGCGCCCGTGCCCCACCCGGCGCCCGCCCAGGCGGAGTTCTTCGAGGACGAGCCGGTCGGCCCGCCCCGCCGCCCCGCCCCCGCGGGCGTGCTCTTCCTGGAGAACGGCGGCGGCAAGTCCGTCCTGCTCAAGCTGATCTTCTCGGTGATGCTGCCCGGCCACCGCAACACCCTCGGCGGCGCCAGCTCCGGCGTGCTGCGCAAGTTCCTGCTCGCCGACGACTGCGGCCACGTCGCCCTGGAGTGGCAGCACACCCTCACCGGCGAGCTGGTCGTCGTCGGCAAGGTCAGCGAGTGGCGCGGCCGGCAGGTCTCCAACGACCCGCGGAAGTTCGCCGAGGCCTGGTACTCGTTCCGGCCCGGCCCCGGCCTCAGCCTGGACTCGCTGCCGGTCGCCGAGTCCAGCGCGATGCGCCCCTCCGCCGAGGGCGCGTCCGGCGCCCAGGGCAGGCGCCGCACCATGAAGGGCTTCCGCGACGCGGTCACCGAGGCGGGCAAGGCCTATCCCCACCTCGACGTGGTGTGGGAGGAGATCCACGACCGCTGGAACGAGCACCTGGGCGACCTGGGCCTGGACCCCGAACTCTTCCGCTACCAGCGCGAGATGAACGCGGACGAGGGCGAGGCGGCCGGTCTCTTCGCGGTCAAGAAGGACTCCGACTTCACCGACCTGCTGCTGCGCGCGGTCACCGACACCCGTGACACCGACGGCCTCGCCGACCTGGTCAGCGGCTTCGGCAACAAGCTGGGCCGACGCGCCGAGCTGACCGCGGAACGCGACTTCACCGCGGGCTCGGTGGACCTGCTCACCAAGATCGTCGAGGCCGCCGAGGCCCGCTCCCGCGCGCGCGACGTTCACGCCGGCGCCGAGCGCCGTACCCGTACGCTCGCGCGCAGGCTCTCCGCGCGCGCCGCCCAGGAGCGCGGGCGCGCCACCGACCTCGCGGGCCGGGTCACCGCCGCCGCGCACACCGTCACCGAGGCCGAGCAGGCGCGCGGCCGCAGCGCCCTGATCGCCTCCGAACTCGCCTACCGCCACGCCTCCCTGGCGCTCGCCGTCGCCGAGAAGGCCGCCACCGCCCAGCGCCGCGAGCTGGCCGACGCCCGTACGCTGCACTCCGCCTGGCAGGCCGCCGAGGCGGTGCTGCGGCACCGGGCCGCCGCCGACCGCTCCGCGCGCGTGGCCGCCGCCATCCGCGAGGCCGAGCGGGACGCGGCGCCCGCGCTCGCCGCCCGCGCCACCGCCGCCGCCGATCTCGTCCGGGCCCTGCACACCGCCGCCGAGGACGGCGAGCGGGTCGCGGCCGAGGAGGAGGAGCGCTCCGCCGCGCTCCAGGAGGCGAGCGAGGCGGCCCACCGCGACGCCACGGCCGCCGCCACCGACGCCCAGCGCGCCCGCAGCGAGGCCGGGCATCTGCGCCAGCGCCTGGCCGAGGTCGAGCAGGAGACCGCCGAGGCCGTGCGCGCGGGCTGGCTGGACGACAGCGCCCCCGACGCCGACCCGGCCAGGGCCGCGCTCGCCGCCAGCGACGCCGAGAAGACCGCGGTCGCCGCCTGGGACACGGCCCGCGAGAGCGCCCGTACGACCGCCGACCGCGCCCGCGAGGCCGCCGCCACCGAGGCGCGCGCCGAACTGGCCGCCGCCCGCGCCCAGGACGCGGCCGAGGCGGCGGGCAACGCCTACGACGCCGAGCGCCGCGCCGCCGAGTCCATCGCCTCCGAAGAGCGCCTCGCCGAGCTCCTGGGCCTGCCGTCGGCCCCGGCGGCCGGGGTCCCGCAGCCGCGCAACGCGACCATGTACGCGGCGGAGGCCGTCCACGCGGCGGTCCGCGGCACGCCCGCCTCCTTCGCCCCGGACGGCGCGGACACCCCGCTGACCGCCGAGGAGCTGGACCGCCAGGCCGACGAGCTGCGCCGGCTCCTCGACCAGAACATCGCCTCCGCCGAGCGGCAGCTCTTCGAGCTGCGGACCGCCGCCGCCGACGACTCCCGCATCCTCGGCGCGCTCGGCGACGGCGGCCTGCTGCCGCCGGGCCCCGACGTGCTGGCCACCGTGGAGTACCTGGGCGAGCACGGCATCCCGGCCCTGCCGGGCTGGCGCTACCTCGCCCAGGCCGTCGACCCCGCCGACCACGCGGCGGTGCTCGCGGCCCGGCCCGAGCTGGTCGACGGTGTGGTGATCACCGACCCCGCCTCGCACGTCCGGGCCCGCGAGGTGCTGGCCGGGGCCGCGCTGCTGCCCCGCTCGGCGGTCGCCGTCGGCACCGCGGCCGCGCTGCTCGCCCCGGTGCCCCGGCAGGGCGAGGGCGCGGCGGACAGCGAGGTCTTCCTCGTCCCGCCGAACCCGGCCATGCACGACGAGCACGCCGCCGACGAGGAACGGCAGGCGCTGCGCACCCGCGCCGCCGCCCGCGACGAGGAGATCCGCGCCCTGGCCGCCCGCCTCGCCGGAGACCGGAGCATCGCCGCGCGGCTCGGCTCCTGGCGCGCCGACTGCCCGCCCGGGATGCTCGACGAGCTCGCCACGGCCGCCCACGGCGCGCGCGAAGCGGCCAGGACCGCCCTGGAGGAGCTGACCGAGGCCCGTACGGCACGGGCGGAGGCCGAGGAGGCCGCAGCCGAGGCCGCCCGGGTGCGCGACGAGCGCCAGGAGGCCGCCCAGCGTGCCCGCCGCGCCGCCGACGCGCTCGCCGGGCTCGCCTTCCGGCTGCGCGAGCGCGCGGGCTGGCAGGCCACCCTGCGCGAGCTGGTGGACGAGGCCGCCGAGTCCGAGGCCCGCGCCCAGTCCCTCCTGGAGCGCGCCCGGGCCGCCGACGAGGACCGCCGCGGCGCCCAGCGCGCCGCCGACGACGCCCACCGCACGGCCCGCGCGCTGCGCGCCGAGCGGGCCGAGATCGCGGGCGCCCCGGAGAACCTGCCGGAGCCGGACGCGGACGCGCCCAGGACCGCGCTGCCCGCCCTGCGCGAGGCCTACCGCGCCGCGTCCCAGCTGTACGAGAAGGTCGGCGTCGGCGCCGACCTGCGCGCCGAGCAGGCCCGTGCGGAGAGCGACGAGAGCGCCGCGCTCGCCGAACTGGACCGGCTCACCAACAAGGTCCGCACCCGCGCCGCCCAGCTCCTGGAGGGCACCGACGGCGCCGACGGCCCGTCCCGGCAGGCCGCCGCCGCCCGCGCCGAGTCCCTCGTACAGCTCCTGGAGACCAGGGCGTCGGCGGCCAGCGAGCAGCTGGGCCGGCTGCGCGGCGAGGCCGAGCGCCTGGCCCCCGAGGACGGCGCGGCGCACACCGAGCTGCCCGAGGAGCTGGTGCCCGGCGACGCCGAGCAGGCCCAGGCCCTGCTGCGTACGGCCACGGGGGAACTCGCCGCGCGCACCGACGCGCTGGAGACCTCGCGCGCCGCGCACGCCGAGCTCCTGACGGCCCACCGCGCCGCCGAGGACGCGGCCGGGGGCTTCGAGGAGACGGCCGCGCTCCTGCGCGACCTGCTCCGCGACCACCAGCAGGACGAGGACGAGCAGGAGCCCGAGCCGTTCCCCGGCGACCTCGCCGAGGCGCGGCAGTCGGCGGCCGAGGCGCGGCGTTCGCTGCGCGGCTGCGCGGGAGACCTGTCGGCCGCCGAGGCCGCCGTCCGCGAGTCCTCGGACATCCTGGTCCGGCACGCGAACGCGACCCGCTACGAGCAGGTGCGCACCCCCGCCCGCCAGCAGATCCGCGAACTGCCCGCCGCCGCGCTGCCCGAGCACGCGGCGGCGTGGGCGGCGGCGTTCGCGCCCCGGCTGCGGGTCCTCACCGACGAGCTGGAGCAGCTGGAGCGCAACCGGGACTCGATCGTGGACCGGCTGCGCGGGCTCGTGGAGTCGGCGCTCACCACGCTGCGTTCGGCCCAGCGGCTCTCGCAGCTGCCGGAGGGCCTCGGCGAATGGTCCGGGCAGGAGTTCCTGCGGATCCGCTTCGAGGAGCCCGACCAGGCGACGCTGACCGAGCGCCTGGGCGAGGTCATCGACGAGGCCACGCGCGCGGCCGTGAAGAAGAACGCGGACATGCGCCGGGACGGAATGTCCCTGCTGCTGCGGGGAGTCCAGGCCGCCCTCGAACCGCGCGGCATCGCCGTGGAGATCCTCAAGCCGGACGCGGTGCTGCGCGCCGAGCGCGTCCCGGTCGGGCAGATGGGCGATGTGTTCTCCGGCGGCCAGCTGCTCACCGCGGCGATCGCGCTGTACTGCACGATGGCCGCCCTGCGCAGCAACGACCGGGGCCGCGACAAGCACCGCCACGCGGGCACGCTGTTCCTGGACAACCCCATCGGCCGGGCCAACGCCACGTACCTCCTGGAGCTCCAGCGGGCCGTGTCGGACGCGCTGGGCGTGCAGCTCCTGTACACCACGGGCCTGTTCGACACCACGGCGCTCGCGGAGTTCCCGCTGGTCATCCGGTTGCGCAATGACGCGGACCTGCGGGCGGGACTGAAGTACATCAGCGTCGAGGAGCACCTGCGGCCGGGCCTGCCCGCCGACCCCGACGGGTCGGTGCACGGGGAGATCACCGCGACCCGGATGTTCCGGAAGCCGGCGTGAGGAAAGGGGGGCGCCGAGGCGCCCCCCTTTCCTCACGCTCCCGCGGACCCGCTCAGGTCGCGTCGGCCTTCATCATGTCCGCGCACTTCTCGCCGATCATCATCGTCGTGATGCACGGGTTGACGGTGACCAGCTCCGGCATCACCGAACCGTCGGCGACGCGCAGTCCGCTGACGCCCTTGACGCGCAGCCGGGCGTCGAGCGGCGCCATCGCGTCGTCGTCGGCGCCCATCTTCACCGTGCACGCCGGGTGGTAGACGGTGTTGTGCGTGGTGCGGATGTACTCGAACAGCTCGTCGTCGGTGCGCACGTCCGGTCCGGGCGCCAGCTCCGCGCCCGCCCAGTCCGCGAGCGCGGGCTGCGCCACGATCTGCCGGGCGAGCTTCAGCCCGTACGTCATCACCCGTACGTCGTGCTCATGGGTGAAGTAGCGCGGGTCGACCATCGGCTTGTCCCGGTAGTCGCGGGTGCGCAGCCGCACCGTGCCGCGCGACTTGGCGTGCGTGACGTTGGGCGTCAGACAGAACGCGTTCTCGCTGGTCGGGTAGCCGTGGCGGGTGGTGTTCATGTCGAACGGCACCGAGCCGTAGTGGAACATCAGGTCCGGCCGGTCCAGGCCCGGCTCGGTGTCGGCGAAGATCCCGATCTCCCACCACTGGTTGGAGCGGGTCGGCATCGGCCGCTTGGCATCCCACATGATGACGCCCTCGGGGTGGTCCTGAAGGTTCTCGCCGACGCCGGGGGAGTGCACCAGCGTCGGGACGCCCACCTCGCGCAGATGGTCGGCGGGGCCGATGCCGGAGAGCATCAGCAGCTTGGGCGTGTCGATCGAGCCGCAGCTGACGACGACCTCGCGCCGGGCGGAGACGGTACGGGTGTGGATCAGGTCCGGGTCCAGGTACTCCACGCCCGTGCAGCGCCGGTCCTCGCCGATCACCAGCCGCTTGGCGCGGATCCCGGTCCGTACGGTCAGATTGGGGCGCTTGCCGATGATCGGGTGCAGATACGCGACCGACGACGACTGGCGGATGTTGTTCTCGTCGGAGTTGATCTGGAACCAGTTGGCGCCTCTGATCACCGTACGGCCGGTGTTGAAGGGCGTGGTGGGGATGCCCGTCTGGGCGCACGCGTCGAGCAGGGCGCTGCCGCAGGGGTCCTCGCCCTTGATGGTGCGCAGCTTCACCGGGCCGCTGCGGCCGTGGTGCTCGCCCGGCGCGTCGTTGTTCTCCAGCCGTTTGTAGAGCGGGAAGACGTCCTCGGCGCCCCAGCCCGTACAGCCCTCGGCCGCCCAGCCGTCCAGGTCCTCGGCGGGCGCCCAGAAGGCTATGCAGGAGTTGTGCGAGGAGCAGCCGCCGAGCACCTTGGCGCGCGCGTGGCGCATCATGCTGTTGCCGCGCTCCTGCGGCTCGACCGGGTAGTCCCAGTCGTAGCCGGATTCGAGGAGCCCCATCCAGCGCTCCAGGCGCAGCACGTTGTCGTCGCCGACGTCCGAGGGGCCGGCTTCCAGGACGCACACCGTCACCGAGGGGTCCTCGCTGAGGCGGGCCGCGACAACGTTGCCCGCGGTGCCGCCGCCGACGACGACGTAGTCGAACTCGTCCATGGCCACGGGGGTGTTGGCCTCGTTCATGATTGCTTCGCTCCTTGCGTCAGCCGGTGGCGGCGGCGGGGTTGCCGGGGGTGGTGGCGGGGTCGGTGTCCTGCTTCTCGGCGGCGTGGTCCGCGAGGACGCCGGTGCGGTGGCGCTGGACGAACCAGTAGTAGGCGAACCCGCCGACGGTGACGGCGCCGACGAACAGCACACCGCCCCAGCGCAGGTACCAGTGGTAGGGGGCGGCCGCGTTGTAGACGGCGGCGCGCGGCCACAGCAGGTTGATCGTCATGCCCGTGCCCCACAGCACGGCGAGGATGTTGACGGGCAGACCGAAGCGGCCGAGCGAGAAGCGTCCGGGGGCGGGCTGCCAGGTGCCGCGCAGCCTGCGGACCAGCATGGGCAGCGTGACCAGCAGATACGCCACGTAGATCATGATGATCGCGATGCTGGTGACGACCGAGAAGATCTGCGGCTGCTTGATGTTGACCAGCAGGATGCCGATGGCGACGACCCCGCAGACCACGGCGGGCGCGATCGGGGTCTGGAAGCGCGGGCTGATCCGCGCGAGCCGGCTGCCGCCGGGCAGGTTGTTGTCCCGGGCCATCGCGAACATCAGCCGGATGCCGGCGGTGTGCACGGCGAGCTCGCAGACGACGACCGCGATCACCACGCACCACAGCAGGGCCTGGCCCATGGTGTCGCCGAGCGTGCTCAGGACCACGTACTGGAGGCCGTCCACGGAGAGTTCGGGCGCGCTCAGGTCGGGGGTGGCGAGCAGGGCGCACAGCAGGATGAGGCCGCCGATGACGAACGAGGCGATCAGCGCCCGCAGGATCGCGCGCGGCGCGTTGCGGCTGGGGTCGACGGCCTCCTCGCCGAGCGAGGACGCGGTGTCGAAGCCGTACATGACGTACGCGGAGGCGAGCGAGGCGGTGAGGAAGGCGCCGAAGTAGCCCAGGTTCTGGCCGGCGCCGATGCCGTGGGTCTCCACGATGGCGCTGGGACCCCGGGTGATGTGCGCGGCCAGCAGGATCACCAGGATCACGGCGGCGACCAGCTCGATGAAGACGCCGGCGGTGTTGATCCGGGCCATCAGCTTGACGCCGAACGCGTTGACCAGCGTGGTGAAGAGGATCAGCCCGCAGGCGAGCACCACGGCGTTGGCCGCCGCGTCGTACTTCCCGCTGCCGTCGCCCACGAACTGGAACCACGAGGAGATCTGGGGGAGCGTCAGCTGGAGGGCCAGGGCGACGGCGGCCAGCGACACCATGCTCGCCAGCGTCATCATCCAGCCGGCCAGCCAGCCGACGTGCGGGCCGCCCAGGTTCTTGGCCCAGTTGTAGACCGATCCGGCCACCGGGTAGCGGGCGGCCAGCTCGCAGAAGCAGAGCGCGACCATCAGCTGACCGACGAAGACCAGCGGCCAGGACCACCAGTAGGCCGGGCCGCCGAGGCTGACGCCGAAGTAGAACATCTGGAACGTGCCGGTCAGGATCGAGATGTAGCTGATTCCGGCGGCGAAGGTGTGGAAGTTGCCGAGGGTGCGCTTGAGGCCCGGCTTGTACCCGAGTTCGGCGAGCGCGGCGTCATCGGCGTCGGCGCCCGCCCGGGCTGGGGAGGGAGAGGGCGGCGGGGGACTGGTGGCGGTCATCGGGGATCACTCCTCGTACGGGATCGCGCGGCGGTGGGACGGGGGGCGTACCGGTCGGACGGCCGCGGTGAGCGGGGCCGTCCGGTGCCGGGGGCGGGGCCGTTCAGTCGAACCAGCGCTGCGGGCGCGGGTCGGTGTTGCGCCAGATGTGCTTGATCTCCTGGTACTCGGCGAGCCCGGCGAGCCCGAGCTCGCGGCCCGTCCCCGACTGCTTCATCCCGCCCCACTCGGCCTGCGGGACGTACGGGTGGAAGTCGTTGATCCACACCGTGCCCGTGCGCAGTCCGGCCGCCACGCGTCGCGCGCGTGCCTCGTCGCGGGTCCACACCGCTCCGGCCAGGCCGTAGATCGTGTCGTTGGCCAGGGCGAGGGCCTCGTCCTCGTCGTGGAACCGCTCCACGGTCAGCACCGGCCCGAACGACTCCTGACGGACCACGGACATCGAGGCCGTGCACTCGTCCAGGACCGTGGGCAGGTAGTAGTGGCCGTTCGCCAGCGCCGGGTCGTCGGGGCGCGCGCCGCCGCAGCGCAGCACCGCGCCCTCGGCGAGCCCGTCCGCGACGTACGCCTCCACCTTCGCGAGATGGGCGGCGGAGATCAGCGGACCGGAGCGGGCCTGCTCGTCGAAGGGGCCGCCGAGCCTGATCTGCCGTGCGCGGCGCACCACTTCGTCGACGAAGCGGTCGTGCAGCGAGTCCTCGACCAGCAGGCGCGCGCCCGCCGAGCAGACCTGGCCGGAGTGCAGGAACACGGCGGTCAGCGCGTAGTCGACAGCCGTGTCGAAGTCGGCGTCGGCGAAGACGATGTTGGGGTTCTTGCCGCCGAGCTCCAGCGCGGTGCGCTTGACGGTGGCCGCGGCCGACGCCATCACGCGCTTCCCGGTGGACAGTCCGCCGGTGAACGACACCAGGTCCACGCGCGCGTCCTCGGTCAGCGGCGCGCCGACCGCGGGGCCGGTGCCGAGGACCAGGTTGGCGACGCCCTCCGGCAGCCCGGCCTCGGTGAGGAGGCGCATCAGGATGATCGCGGTGTGGGGGGTCAGCTCGCTGGGCTTGAGGACGAAGGTGTTGCCCGCGCCGATGGCGGGGGCGACCTTCCACGCGGTCTGGAGCAGCGGGTAGTTCCACGGCGTGATCAGCGCGCAGACGCCCACCGGCTCGACGACGGTACGGCTGTCGGTCTCGGGGTTGCCGGTGTCGACGACCCGGCCCGGGTCCTGGGCGGCGACCTGGTGGCCGAAGTGGCGGAAGCAGTTGGCGATGTCGGCCATGTCGTACTCCGACTCGACCAGCCGCTTGCCGGTGTCCAGCGACTCGGCGCGGGCCAGCGCGGCCGCGTCACGCTCGATGAGCCCGGCGACGCGCAGCAGGAGCGCGGCCCGCTCGGCGGCCGTCGTCCGGGGCCAGGGGCCGCGGTCGAAGGCCTCGCGGGCGGCGGCCACCGCCGCGGCCGCGTCCTTGGGACCCCCCTCGTCGACCACGGCGACCGGCGAGCCGTCCGCGGGACAGCGGATCTCGCGGGTCTCCCCGTCGACGGCGGCGCTCCACCGGCCACCGATGAACAAATCAGGCATGACGCTCCTCGACTTCTGGTCACGAACAGAGGCGCCGCTACCCAGGCGGGCACACTTCAGGCCTGTGACGATGCCGATAGTTTGGGCGGCGGAACAGCGCGTGAGCCGCGGTTTTTCAGGGGCCGCCCGGGTCCGCGCCCAAGTGGTCGAGGACCCAGGTATGGAACGCACGGATGTGGTGTTCGCTGGGCACCAGGACGCCTCCGTCGCGGTACGCCCGCGAGTCCATGGCGGGCTGGGTGCGCTCGCACGCCTCGAAGTCCTGGAGGTTGACGCGGTGGAACAGCTCCACCGACCGGGAGACATCGGCGCCGTCCGCCACCACCCGTGGCGCGTACAGCCAGTCGCACTCGACGACCGTGCGGTCCACGGCCCGCGGGAACATCCGGTGGACGATCACGTGGTCGGGCACCAGGTTCACGAACACCTGCGGTTTCACGGTGATCGCGTAGTAGCGGCGGTCCTGCTCGTCCGCGAGGCCCGCCAGGCGCGCGAAGCCCGCGCCGCCGTCCACGGTGAACCCCTCGGCGCCGCGCGCGAACGCCGCGCCGTGGCCCACGTAGTACTGCGCGGCGAATCCCTTGGCGAACTCCGGCAGCACATGGGTGAGTTCGGGGTGGATGGTCGCGCAGTGGTAGCACTCCATGAAGTTCTCGACGATCAGCTTCCAGTTGGCGGCCACGTCGTACGAGACGCGGCGGCCCAGCGCGAGGCCCGCGGCTCCGTAGCGCTCCACCGCCGCCGGGTCGCCCAGGCGCTCGGTGGCGGCGCCGACCACGGTGTCCTCGAACGACGGCGGCTCGTCGGCCGGGCACACCCACACGTAGCCGAGCCACTCCCGCAGCGCGACCCGCAGCAGCCCGCGCTCCCCGCGGTCCACGTCCGGCATCCGCGCCAGGTTCGGCGCCGCCACCAGCCGGCCGTCCAGGTCGTACGTCCACGCGTGGTACGGGCACTGCAAGGTGCGCCGGACCGTACCGCTCTCCTCGGCGCACACCCGGGCGCCCCGGTGCCGGCACACGTTGAGGAACGCGCGCAGGGCGCCCTCGCGGGTCCGCACCACCAGCACGTTCTCGCGGCCCACCTGGACCGTGCGGAAGGCGCCGGGCCGGTCGAGGTCGGCGGCGCGCACCGCGCAGAACCACAGCGCCTCGAAGATCCGCTCCTGCTCTCGGGCGAAGACGGCCGGGTCGCAGTAGAAGCGTCCGGGCAGCGTTCGCAGGAGGCTCGGTGCGGCTTCGGTGGACTCAGTGGCCTCGGCGGTCATCGCGAGCCGCCTCCGGCGCCCTGGCCGGCCCCGGCGGGCGTGCCGGCGGCGAACCTGAGCGGGTCGAAGAGCCCGATCGGATGGGCTGTGGCGCCCTCCAGGGCCAGATCGGCGAGGATCTCGCCGACCACCGGGACGAACTTGAACCCGTGCCCCGAGAAACCGCAGGCCACGGTGGTGGTCTCCGGGTGGGCGGGGTGCCGGGCGATCACGAAGTGCTCGTCCGGGGTGTTGGAGTACATGCAGGTCACGGCCCGCAGGAACGTTCCCGGCAGGGTGGGGGCCACCCGGCGCATGGCCGCTGCCATGTCCTCGGCCTCGGCCGCGGTGACCGTACGGTCGATGGTCGCCGGGGTGCAGGGGGCGCCGTTCTTGCGGAAGAAGGCGGTCTTCACGCCGCCGGAGGGCCCGTCGACGGCCGGGAAGCCGTACACCTGGACGCCGTCCGCCTGCTCCCACACGAAGACCGGCTGGCGCTCGGGGAGGAACGGCCCGATGCCGCCCCGGGGCTCGAACCAGTACATGACCTGCCGCTCGACGCGGACCGGCACCCCGAGGTCCGCCAGCAGCTCCGGCGCCCAGGCCCCCGGACAGACCACCAACTGCCCCGCCGTGCAATGGCGCCCGGCCGTGTGGACGCGGACCCCCCGCCCGCCCGGCAGCTCCTCCCAGCCGGTCACCGGCTCCTCGAAGCGCAGCTCGGCCCCCGCCTTGGCGGCGAGGTGGAGATGCGCCGCCACCGTGGCCTCCGGCCGCAGCAGGCCGGCCCGCGCCTCGTAGAGGGCCACCTCGTCGTCGAGCGGGCTCATGGCCGGGAAGCGGCGCCGGATCTCGCGGGCGTCCAGCATCTCGTGCGGCAGGTCCCACGCGCGGGCCGAGCGCACCGCGCCCGCGACCGTCCGGCAGTCGGGACGGCCCACCATCATCCCGCCGCACAGCAGCGCGATCTCGTGCCCGGAGTCCCGCTCGACCTGCTCGTACAGCTCGTACGCCCGCAGCAGCAGCGGTACGTACGCCGGGTCCTCGAAGTAGGACTGCCGGGTGATCCGCGAACCGCCGTGGCTGGAGCCGTGCGCGTGCGCCGGGCCGAACCGCTCCAGGCCGAGGACGCGCACCCCGCGCGCGGCGAGGTGCCGGGCCGCGGCGGAACCCATGCCGCCGAGGCCCAGGACGATCACGTCGTACGTCGGAGCCATGCTTCCTCCCGGAGAGTCGGTGTCCGGCCGGACCCGCCGTGCGGGATACCGGCCGGCGCGGTGCCGTTCCACGGATGAGCCCTTCGGCGCCCGGAACCGCCGGGCGCGGGCCCTCACCGCAAGAGGTGGGTCATCCGCGGGTCGAACAGGGGCTCCTCGGCGACGGTCGCGGGCACCTTCTCGCCGAAGTACTCCACCTGGACCGCCGTGCCCGGTGCCGTCACGGGCAGCCACGCGTACGCCACGCACCTGCCGACCGTGTAGCCGTAGGCGGCGCTGGTGACGTGACCGGCGGGCACACCGTCGACCAGCACCGGCTCGTTCCCGAGGACCACCGCCGAGCGGGAGTCCAGGGTCAGGCAGGTGAGTTTGCGGGGGAGCGCCGCCGGATCGCCCAGCGCGGCGCGGCCGACGAACTCGCCCTTGCCCGGCCGGACCGCGAAGCCCAGCCCCGCCTCGTAGGGGGTGTGCTCGCTCGTCATGTCACGGCCCCAGGCGCGGTAGCCCTTCTCCAGGCGCAGCGACTCGAACGCGCCGCGCCCCGCCGCGACCACGTCGAGCCGCTGCCCCGCCTCCCAGAGCGTGTCCCACAGCCGCAGCCCGAGGTCGGCGCTCGTGTACAGCTCCCAGCCCAGCTCGCCGACGTAGCTCAGCCGCAGGGCCGTGACCGGGACGTTTCCGAGGACCGTCTCCCTCGCCCGGAAGTAGCCGAACGCGCTGTGCGAGAAGTCGTCGCGGGTCAGGGACTGGACCAGGTCGCGGGCGAGCGGGCCCCACACGCCGACGCAGCAGGTGCCGGAGGTGATGTCCCGGACGGTGACGGTGTCCGGCGCGTGCGCGAGCAGCCGGTCCAGGTCGGCGGGGGAGTTGGCGCCCACCTGGAAGCGGTCGGGAGCCAGCCGCGCCACGGTCAGATCGGAGAGGATCCCGCCCGCGTCGTCCAGCATGAGCGTGTACGTCACCGAACCGGGCTTCTTCTCCAGTTGGTTGGTCGTCATCCGCTGGAGGAACGCGAGCGCGCCGCGTCCGGTCACCTCCAGGCGCCGCAGCGGCGTCATGTCGTAGAGCGCCACCCGCTCCCGGGTCGCCTTGGCCTCCGCCGCCGCCACTGGCGACCAGTACCGCGCGGACCAGGCGTCGCGTACGGGGAGGTGCAGCCCGTCCACCAGGGGAGCGTTCGCCTCGTACCAGTGCGGCCGCTCCCAGCCGCCGCCCTCCAGGAAGTACGCGCCCAGTGCGCACTGGCGTCCGTGGAAGGGGCTCGTCCGCAGCGGGCGCGGGCTCTGCGGCGGCTGGAGCGGATGGACGACGTCGTACACCTCGACGAAGCTCCGCGCCGAGCGCTCCTCGACGTACCGGTCCGTGAGCTGGACGTCCTCGAAGCGCCGGATGTCGCAGGCGTGCACGTCGAGCGAGGGGCGGCCGTGCGTCATCCACTCGGCGACCGCCCTGGCCGCTCCCGCAGCGTGCGTCACCCACACCGCCTCGGCCAGCCAGAACCCGCGCAGCTCGCGGGACTCGCCCAGCAGCGGCATCCCGTCCGGCGTGAAGGAGAAGACGCCGTTGAAGCCGTCCGCGACCGCGCTGTCCGCGAGTTCGGGCAGCAGCGCCGCCGCGTCCTGCCAGCTCGGGGCGAAGTCCTCGGGGGTGAAGGCGAGCGAGGAGGGCATGACCGGCGCGTCGTCGTACGCCGGGACCGCCCACGGGTCCACCGGCAGCGGCCGGTGGGCGTACGAGCCGATCCCCAGCCGCACCCCTTCCGCGTCCGTGTGCGTACGGAAGTACAGGTCGCGGTCCTGGTGGCGCAGGATGGGCAGGGCGGCGGCCGCCCGTTCGGCGAGCCCGGGCAGCGGGGCGGTCCGCGCGTACTGGTGGGCGAGCGGCAGCAGCGGCACCGCCACGCCGGCCAGGCGTCCGATCACCGGGCCCCAGAAGCCGGCCGCCGAGACCACCAGATCGGCCGGGAAGCGGCCCCGGTCGGTGAGGACCGCGGTGACCCGGCCGTCCTCCCGCTCGACGGCGGTGACCGTGTGGCGCGCCAGGAACCGGGCGCCTCGGGCCCGGGCGCGGGCCTGGAGCGCCCGACAGGCGAGCACCGCGTCGGCGAGCCCGTCGTCGGGGGTGTGGAAGCCGCCCAGGACCTTCTCCCCGGCGAGCAGCGGCCACAGCGCCCCGCACTGGTGCGCGGTGAGCAGAGCGCCCCGCACTCCCCACGAGGTGGCGAGTCCCGCCTTGCGGTGCAGATCGGCCCAGCGCTCCGGTGTGGTGGCGACCTCCAGGCCGCCCACCGCCCGGAAGCAGGGCTCGCCCGCCACGCTGAGCCCGCGGAGGGTGTCGGCCGTGTACGTGCCGAAGGCCGTCATCGTCCGCGAGACATGCGTCCGGAAGACCAGACCGGGCGCGTGGGAGGTGGAACCGCCCGGCGCGGGCAGCGGCCCCTGCTCCACGACGGTGACGTGCGACCAGCCCCGCGCGGTGAGCTCGTCGGCGAGCGAACAGCCCACGATCCCGGCGCCGATGATCACTACGCGCGCGTGGGCGGGGTCGGGGGCGGGGGTGGTGCGGACCTCGTGGGACACGGCCTCACCCTCCTGTTGCGCAGAGCACTACCGGTTGCGCGATGTGAGACATCCTGAGGACGGCCCAGGAGAGCGTCAAGAGGGACGGACCGGCCGTGGCCCAGGGGCCCGTGACGGGTTAATCCGCCTGGCCAGAAACACATATGACGTGGGGTCAGGGCCGGTGTTACCCGGGATGACCCATGCGACGCGAGAGGTCCCGGGCGGCCTCCAGGACGTGCTCGGCCATCTCCGGGAGCACCCTCTTCGGCAGCCGGTACACCGGGCCCGAGACGCCGATCGCGCCGATCACCGAGCCGTCGTGGCCGCGCACCGCCGCCCCCAGGGCGTTCAGCCCGTCCTCCAGCTCCTCGGCCGTCCGCGCGTACCCCCGCTCCACCACCTCGGCCAGTTCGGCGCGCAGGACGGCCGGATCCGTGACCGTGTGCGCGGTGAAGCGCGCCAGCCCCTGGCCGAGCAGGGCTTCGCGGCGCTCCTCGGGAAGGTGGGCGAGCAGCGCCTTGCCGCTCGCCGTCGCGTGCAGTGGGGTGCGCCGGCCCAGCCAGTCGAAGGCCGTGACGGCCGCCGCGCCCCTCGCCTGCGTGATGTTGACGGCCGCGTCACCGTCGAGCACGGCGACGTTGGCGGTCTCGCCCGTGGCCTCCGCGAGCGCGCGGCAGACCGGCACGGCCTCCTGCGAGATGTCCAGCCGCACGGCCGCCGCCCCGGCCAGCCGCAGCACCCCGGTCCCCAGGAAGTACTTCCCCCGCTCCTTCTCCTGGCCGACCAGGCCGCGCTTCTCCAGCGCGTCCAGCAGCCGGAACGCGGTGGACTTGTGCACCCCCAACTCATCGGCGACTGCGGTGACTCCGGCCTCGCCGAGCCGGGCCAGCGCCTCCAGCACGCTGACCGCGCGGTCGACCGACCGCAGCGACCCGGCGCCGCCCCGCCGTCTGCCCGCGGCCGCGTCCGGCTCCCGCACCTCACCCACCCGCACTCCTCGGGGCCGCTATGCCCGGGAGAGGCTGCCCGCCTTGTGCTGCCGTATGCGGCCGGTCCCCGACGGCTCGGCCGACCTGGCCGCCAGGCGCACCCGCCTGCGCTCCCTGCGCCGCTCGCGCGCGGTGCTGCTCGGCACCGACACCACGCCGTTGCGCTGATTCCACACCTGGCGGGTGACCCACACGTCGAGGACCGCCCAGGTCGCCACGACCGTGCTCGCCACACTGCTGAGGACCATCGGGAAGGCGAGCCAGGAGCCCGCCATCGTGCACAGGAACGCGATCACCGCCTGGATCAGGGTGCAGGCGACGATCAGCACCGACCGCACGGCCGCGTCCCTGATCGGGTCGGGCAGCCGTGGCCGCACCGCGGGCTCCTCCACCCACAGCGGCGGCAGTTCACCCCCTCGCGCACCCCGAGCCGCCTCACCGTCCGCACACATGCCTTCAGTGCCCATGCATACTCCCTCCCCACCATCGGCGCATCAATGCCTGCCGATTCGCACGGGTCCGTACATCCCCGTCTCAACCCCCGTACAGAAGGACGAACGGAACCGCCGCAAGATTCCCGGGATGTGCGGGGAAGGCAGAATTCCAGCCAACCGGCCCGGTAGGGGAACCAGCGGGCCGGGGGACGTACTCGGCCACAGCCGGTAGGTGATCTCCCGTAATACCAGGACAACCCATGGTCAACTCCCTTGAGCACGGCCGAAAATCGTCCGGACGTGCCTTCGAGTCGGCTGTGTGGCAGTAGTAGGCTCACGCCGTTTGTTGACGGTTGATCTGGGGGAGGCCATGCGCTTTCGCGGGAAGTCCATCCGCAGGAAGATCGTGGCGTTGCTGCTGGTGCCGCTCGTCTCCCTCACCGCCCTGTGGGGATTCACGACCTACATCACCGGCCGCGAGGCCAACGAGCTGCTGAACGTCACGTACATCGTGGACAAGGTCGGCTCCCCGATGGAGGACACCGTCCAGGTCATCCAGGAGGAACGCCGCCAGACGCTCGTCTACCTGGCCGACCAGCGGGCCGCCGACGCGCTCGCCGCGCTCCAGGGCCGGCGCCGGGACACCGACCGCGCCGTGGCGAAGATTCGTTCCGCCGCCCGTGACTCCCAGGTCCGCGACGATCTGCGTCCGGCGGCCAGGGCCCGGCTGAAGACCGTCCTCGAGGCGTTCGACGGCATCGGCGGCCTGCGCCGCCAGGTCGACCGGCGCAGCGTCAACCGCACCCGGGCGCTGGAGGCCTACAGCGGGGTCATCGAACCCTGCTACACCTTCCTCACCAACCTCCACGCGCTCGAGAACGTGGACATGGACAAGCAGGGCCGCGCGGTCGTCGGCCTCGCCCGCGCCCGCGAGATGCTGGCCCGCGAGGACGCCCTGGTCGCCTCCGCGCTGGTCGCCCCGCCCCAGTTCACCTGGAACGAACTGCGCGAGGTGGTCAACCTGGTGGCCAACCGCACGCTCCTGTACGAGATCAGCCTGGAGAACCTGCCCGGCGGCGAGCGCGAGATCTTCGAGCGCTTCTGGGCCGCCGCCGGTTCCGAGTCGCTGCGCGCCGCCGAGCAGAGCATCATCACCGCAGGCCCCACCAAGAACCCGCGCGTCGACCTGGCCCGCTGGCAGCAGACGGCCACCCCGCTCCTCGGCCGTCTCTCGCAGGCCGTCTCGGACGCCGACGACCGCTACCGCGACCGTGTCCACCCGGTCGCCTTCAACGTCCTCATCAAGGCCGGTGTCGCGGGCGTCCTCGGTTTCCTCGCGCTCGTCTTCTCGCTCTTCCTCTCGGTCCGCATCGGCCGCGAACTGATCCGCGACCTCACCCGTCTGCGCAAGGAGGCGCACGAGGTGTCCGGCGTGCGCCTGCCGAGCGTCATGCGCCGCCTCGCCGCCGGTGAACACGTCGACGTCGAGACCGAGGCGCCGCGCCTGGACTTCGAGAAGGACGAGGTCGGCCAGGTCGGCCAGGCCCTCAACACCCTCCAGCGGGCCGCCGTCGAGGCGGCCGTCAAACAGGCCGACATGCGGCGCGGAGTGGCCGAGGTCTTCGTCAACCTGGCCCGCCGCAACCAGGTCCTGCTCCACCGCCAGCTCACGCTCCTGGACACCATGGAGCGCCGCACCGAGGACACCGACGAGCTCGCCGACCTCTTCCGCCTCGACCACCTCACCACCCGTATGCGCCGCCACGCCGAGGGCCTGGTGATCCTCTCCGGCGCCGCGCCCTCCCGGCAGTGGCGCAAGCCCGTCCAGCTGATGGACGTGGTCCGGGCGGCCGTGGGCGAGGTCGAGGACTACGAGCGCATCGAGGTCCGCAGGCTGCCCCGGCTCGGCGTGGGCGGCCCGGCCGTCGCCGACCTCACCCACCTGGTGGCCGAACTCCTGGAGAACGCCACGGTGTTCTCGCCCCCGCACACCGCCGTCCAGGTGCACGGCGAGCGGGTGGCCAACGGCTTCACGCTGGAGATCCACGACCGGGGCCTGGGCATGACGCCCGAAGCGCTCCTCGACGCCAACCTGCGCCTCGCGGAGACCCCCGAGTTCGAGCTCTCCGACACCGACCGGCTCGGCCTGTTCGTGGTCAGCCGGCTCGCCCAGCGGCAGAACGTCCGCGTCTCGCTCCAGCCCTCCCCGTACGGCGGCACCACCGCCGTCGTCTTCATCCCGGCCGCCCTGCTCACCGACGCGCCGGACACCAACGGCACCGGCTTCCGCCTCGACCGCAAGGCCGCGGCCCAGGGCGACGCGGCCGGACGCCGTGAGCGGGACGCCGGCCCCCGCGTACTCTCCCCGCTCCCGCTGGGCGCCCCCGACCGCGCCCTGCTCGACGGCCCGGTGGAACTGGAGGCTCCGGTGGACCCGTTGGAGCTGGACGCCCCGAACGGCGTGGGCGAGCGCGACGCCGTACGCGGAGGCTTCCTCGGCGCGGCCCGCGCGTTCCCGGGCGAGCGCCGTCAGCACCAGCAGACGGCCGACGAGGGCGTGCCCGCCCACGCCTCCGGCCCCGTGCCGCTGCCCCGGCGCCGTCCGCCCGCGCCGACGCTGGTCAGCGACCACGGCCGCCGGGTCGACGACCAGCCGGGCCGCGACCACCCCTCCTCGGCGGCGGAGCCGTTCCGGGGCGCCGGTCCTGGCCTGGAGCGGCGGCGGGCCGACGCGCTGCGCGCCGGCGGGCTCGTCCCCGCCCCCGCGCCCGAGCCGCTGCGGCGGCCCGTCCCCGCCCCCGGCCGCGAGAGCGCCGACGGCACCGCCGCGCAGGGCGCCCTGCCCCGCCGGGTCCGCCAGGCCAGCCTCGCCCCGCAGCTCAAGGAGACCTCCGCCCGGCCCGCGGACCGCACCGGGCCGCACGGCCCGGGCGCTCAGCCGCAGCCCGAGCGCGACGCCGAGGAAGTGCGCGACCGTATGGCGTCGATGCAGCGCGGCTGGCAGCGCGGGCGTCGGCACAACGCGATGACCAGCGCAGAGACCACAGCCGACGGGCCCGACCAGGCCCTCGGCGACGTACGACGCAACACATCGGAGGGGGACGGTCGATGACCGCACCGAAGTCCGCAGCACACGACGTCATCGGGAAGGGCGCCGGGGAACTCAACTGGTTGCTGGACGAGCTGGTCGACCGGGTCGGCTCCATCCGCAAGGCGCTCGTCCTGTCCAGTGACGGCCTGCCCACCGGCACGTCGGGGGACCTGACGCGGGAGGACGGCGAACACCTGGCCGCCGTCGCCTCCGGCTTCCACAGCCTCGCCAAGGGCGTCGGCCGCCACTTCGACGTGGGCGGCGTCCGCCAGACCGTCGTGGAACTCGACGACGCCTTCCTGTTCGTGACGGCCGCGGGGGACGGCAGCTGTCTGGCCGTCCTGGCCGACGCCGAGGCCGACGTCGGCCAGGTGGCGTACGAGATGACCCTGATGGTCAAGCGGGTCGGGGCCCACCTCACCACGGCACCACGGACCGGCCTGCCCACCGCAGGGTGAGCGCGACGGTATGAGTGACGCAGACCAGCGGGCGCCGGCCGGCGGCCCGCAGCAGCCGGACCGGGTGCCGCAGCAGTCGCCGCCCCGGCAGCACCACTGGTTCGACGACGACGCGGGACCGGTGGTGCGGCCGTACGCGATGACCCGCGGCCGTACCAGCAGCGTCGGCCAGCACCGGCTCGACCTGATCGCGGTGGTGGTGCCCGAACCGGCCGCCGACGACCCGGGGCGGGACCACTCGCTCTCGCCCGAACACGTCGAGATCGTCGAACGCTGCGTCGGCACCCCGCAGTCCATCGCCGAACTCGCCGCCGGACTCGACCTCCCCGTCGGCGTGGTCCGCGTCCTGGTGGGCGATCTCGTCCAGGATCAGCTGGTGCACGTCTCCCGACCCGTTCCGCCGGCCGAGCTGCCGGACGAGTCCCTTCTCCGCGAGGTGATCAATGGCCTTCGGGCGCTCTAGCCGCAGGAAGCGGCCCGTCGAACCGGTGACCCTGAAGATCCTGGTGGCGGGCGGCTTCGGCGTCGGCAAGACCACGCTGGTGGGCGCGGTCAGCGAGATCCGGCCGCTGCGCACCGAGGAGCGGCTCAGCGAGGCCGGGCGGCCCGTCGACGACGTGGCGGGGGTGGAGACCAAGAGCACCACCACCGTCGCGATGGACTTCGGGCGCATCACGCTCCGCGAGGACCTGGTGCTCTACCTCTTCGGCACGCCCGGCCAGGACCGCTTCTGGTTCCTCTGGGACGAGCTGGCGCAGGGAGCCCTGGGCGCGGTGGTCCTCGCGGACACCCGCCGCCTGGAGGACTCCTTCGCGGCGATCGACTACTTCGAGCGCCGCGGGCTGCCCTTCACGGTGGCCGTCAACTGCTTCGACGAGGCCGCCCGCTACCCCGCCGACGCGGTGCGCTCCGCACTCGACCTCGACCCCGAGGTGCCACTGATGATGACGGACGCGCGCGACCGCGAGGCCGTCAAGGACGTCCTGGTCGCGGTCGTGGAGCACGCGATGGTCCTCTCCGAGCGCCGCCGCCGTACGGTCTCGATCTGACGCGCGCGCGTCCCGTACGCGTGGACACGGCCCGTACCCCCGCCGACCGGGGTACGGGCCGTGCGCTGTGGGGGAGCGGCCGCGGCCCCGGAGCCCGGGCGGCTAGGGCGCGTCCTCCTCGTGCCAGCCCAGGCTCCGCTCCACCGCCTTGCGCCACCTGCCGTACTCGCGCTCGCGTGCCCCGGCCTCCATGGCGGGCCGCCACTCCACGTCCTGGCGCCAGTGCGCCTTGAGTTCGTCGAGGCCCGCCCACACCCCGGTGGCGAGCCCGGCGGCGTAGGCCGCGCCCAGACAGGTCGTCTCGGAGACCTTCGGCCGGATCACCGGCACCCCGAGGACGTCCGCCTGGTGCTGCATCAGGAGCCGGTTGACGGTCATGCCGCCGTCGACCTTGAGCGCGGTGATCCGCACTCCGGAGTCCTGGTACATCGCGTCCACCACCTCGCGCGTCTGCCAGCTGGTGGCCTCCAGGACCGCGCGGGCCAGATGCGCCTTGGTGACGTACCGGGTCAGCCCGGTGACGACACCGCGCGCGTCCGAGCGCCAGTAGGGCGCGAACAGGCCGGAGAAGGCGGGGACGATGTAGGCGCCGCCGTTGTCCTCGACGCTCGCGGCGAGGGTCTCGATCTCCGCGGCGGTGCGGATGAGGCCGAGCTGGTCGCGGAACCACTGGACCAGGGCCCCGGTGATGGCGATCGAGCCCTCCAGGCAGTAGACCGGCGCCTGCTCACCGATCTTGTAGCCGACGGTGGTGATCAGGCCGTTCTTGGACGGCACAGGACGGCTGCCGGTGTTGAGCAGCAGGAAACTCCCGGTCCCGTAGGTGTTCTTGGCCGTGCCGGTGTCGTAGCAGGCCTGTCCGAAGACCGCCGCCTGCTGGTCGCCGAGCGCGGCGGCCACCGGCACACCGGCCAGCCGCCCGACCGCCGTCCCGTACACCTCCGCCGAGGACCGGATCTCCGGAAGGATCGCCTCCGGTACGTTCATCGCGGCCAGGATCGCGGGGTCCCATCGGAGGGTCTCCAGGTTCATCAGCATGGTCCGCGAGGCGTTGGTGACGTCGGTGACGTGCACCCCGCCGTCCGTGCCCCCGGTCAGGTTCCAGATCAGCCAGGAGTCGATGGTCCCGAACGCGATCTCGCCGCGCTCGGCACGGGCGCGCAGACCGGGTACGTCGTCGAGCAGCCAAGCCGCCTTGGGGCCGGAGAAGTAGCTCGCCAGCGGCAGCCCCGTGGCGTCCCGGAAGCGGTCCTGACCGTCCTCGGCGCCGAGCCGGGCGCAGAGCGCGGAGGTGCGGGTGTCCTGCCAGACGACGGCGTTGTGCACCGGCTTGCCGGTCGCCCGGTCCCAGAGCACGGTCGTCTCGCGCTGGTTGGTGATGCCCAGCGCGCTCAGCTCGTCGGCGCGCATCCCGGCCTTGGCCAGCGCTCCCGCGACCACCGCCTGCACCTTGGACCAGATCTCGGTGGCGTCGTGCTCGACCCAGCCGGGCCTGGGGAAGATCTGGCGGTGCTCGCGCTGGTCCACGGCGACGACGGCGCCGCTCCGGTCGAAGATGATGCAGCGGCTGGAGGTGGTGCCCTGGTCAATGGCTGCGACGAACTTCTCCGTCATGGCTACCCCTAGGTCTGGAGGCTGCGCGGGCCGGGATCGCGGGCCGGTCCGACCGGGGTACGGCCCCGGCCCCGGGTGCAGGGTGGGCGCTGTGCGTGGCTGCGGGGCCGGGGGATGAGGCCCGTCGGCCTCCGCCCGGCGTGCGTGACGAGCGTGCCCGTCCGGCGGAATCGCCCGTGGGGGAGCGGCCCGGCGGTCGCGTGCGGGGCACGCGGCCGGGGGCCGGGGAACGGCGACGCCGGGAGACAACGGGAAGTGTTCACCGGCCGTGACGGACCGTCAAGGTTGCCGGCAGCACCGGCCGCCGGGGGTACGTGGCGGCCCGTGCCCGGAGTTCAGCGCACCGCGATCACCGACGAGCCGTGCCCGAACAGGCCCTGGTTCGCGGTCATCCCCACCCGCGCCCCGGCGATCTGCCGCTCTCCCGCCGTACCGCGCAACTGCCAGGTCAGCTCGCAGACCTGGGCGATCGCCTGGGCGGGCACCGCCTCGCCGAACGATGCGAGACCCCCGCTCGCGTTGACCGGAACGCGACCCCCGAGCGCGGTCACGCCCTCCCGTACGAGCTTCGCGCCCTCACCCGTGCCGCACAGCCCCAGATCCTCGTACCACTCCAGCTCCAGCGCGGTCGACAGGTCGTACACCTCCGCCAGCGACAGGTCCTCGGGCCCGATCCCCGCTTCCTCGTAGGCGGCCCGGGCGATGGAGGCGCGGAAGGAGTACGGCGAGGGCTCGCTCCCGAGCGCCGAGTCGGTGGCGATGTCCGGCAGGTCCAGGACGGTGTTGGGGTAGGTGGGCGTGACCGTGGAGACGGCCCGGATCCGGACCGGGTCCGCCACGCCGCGCCCGCGCGCGTAGTCCATCCCGCACAGCACCAGGGCGGCCGCCCCGTCCGAGGTCGCGCAGATGTCGAGCAGCCGCAGCGGATCGGCGACCACGGCCGAGCCGGCGACCTCCTCGGCGGTGACCGCCTTGCGGTAGCGCGCGTACGGGTTGAGCGCCCCGGCCGCCGCGTTCTTCACCTTCACGCGCGCGAAGTCGTCGACCGTGTCGCCGTACAGGGCCATGCGGCGGCGGGCGTAGAGTCCGAAGTAGGCCGGGTTGGTGGCGCCCAGCACCCGGAAGCGCAGCCAGTCAGGATCGTCGGGCCGGTCGCCGCCCGCGGGCGCGAAGAACCCCTTGGGCGCGGCGTCGGCGCCCACCACGAGGACGACCTCGGCCAGCCCGGAGAGGATCTGCGCCCGGGCGGTGTGGATCGCCTGCGCCCCGGAGGCGCAGGCCGCGTAGACGCTCGTCACGCGCGCGCCCTGCCAGCCCAGCGCCCGCGCGAAGGTCGCCCCGGCCACATATCCGGGGTATCCGCCCCGTACGGTGCCGGCGCCCACCAGCGACCCCACGGCGGACCAGTCGAGGCCGGCGTCGGCGAGCGCGGCCCGGGCGGCGACCGTCCCGTACTCGACGAAGCGGCGCCCCCACTTGCCCCAGGGGTGCATACCGGCCCCGAGGACCGCGATGTCGTGGGCGCCGCTCATGCGCCCGCCTCCACGGGCCGCCAGTGCCAGGTGGTCCAGACGGTGTGGGCGTCCTCGTGCAGCACGCCCGGGACCACCTCGACCTCCCTGCCGACGGCGAGGTCGGCGGTGGTCACCCCCGGCGCGGCCTGCCCCAGGACGACCATCCGCTCGGCCGCGAGCTCCACGGCGACCAGCGTGTACGGCTGCCACACGGCCTCGGGGTCGAAGAGGTAGGGCGCGGGCGGGCGGTAGCGGCCGTCGGTGTACGACCAGACGCGCCCGCGCCGGGACAGCGGCACCTCGGTCAACCGGGCGCCGCCGCAGGCGGGGTTGCGGCAGAAGGCGTCCTCGCGGGGGAAGAACACACGGGCGCAGTCGGAGCACCGGGTGCCGAGCAGCCGGAATTCCTCGTCCGGCGCCTGTGTGAACCAGCCCGCCACCACGGGCGTGCGCGTGCGCGTCAAAACCCCTCCACGGTTCGCGGGTCCGTTTCTGACGGGACGTCAGAAGTGTGCCACGGCAGGCCGCGCTCCGGCAGGGGGCGTCGCTCAGCGGTGCCCGGCCACCGAGCGCCACGCCACGGGGAAGTCGAAGTACGTGTCCGGGAACGGCTCCGGCTTGAACGTGTAGTGCCACCACTCCTCGGGGATGCCCACGAACCCGGCGGTCTGGAGGGTGCCCTTCAGGAGTTGGCGGTTGGCGCGCTGGACGCCCTGGATACGGGGGTCGTCGGTGTGGGACAGGGTGTCGAAGCAGTCGAACCCGGTGCCCATGTCCACGGAGTTGTCGGGGAACCGCTGGACCTTCGGCGCGAAGCACGGCACGAGCGGCTGCCCCGGGTGGTAGGGCCGCGTCGGACGCGCGGGCAGCCGGACGAGGGTGAGGTCCACCGAACTTCCCCGGCTGTGCCCGGACTTGGCCGCGATGTAGTTGTCCTCGAACAGCCTCGACTTGTCGACAAGCGGATAGAACTCGGTCTTCATTCTCTGATCGTCGAGATCCTTCGCCCAGTTCACGAAGGTGTCGACGGCCCGCTGCGGCCGGAAGCAGTCGTACACCTTCAGCGAGTAGCCCTGGCGCAGGAGCTTCAGCTGCGCTTGGTGGAGCGCCTGGGCCGCGTGCCGGGTCAGGATGCACACCGGCTGGCGGTAGCCGTCGATCGGCCGCCCCACGAAGTTGTGCGGCGTGATGTAGCGCATCTCCTGGATGATCGTCGGGTCCACGGTGGCCAGCGCCACGAACTCGGCGGGCGCCTTCGGCTCGGGCGTCGCCCGCGCGGTGGACGAGGTGGCGGTCACGGCGAGCAGGGCGGCGGCAGCGGCGACCAGGCCGCGCACGGTTGATCGAATCGTCATGGGCACACCCTTCAGCACACAACGCGGCTGCGGATAGGCGGAGTTGGGGCAATGTCACACATTGGCCGAAGACCGTCGGTTACAGTCCGCGCGTGACCGGGACCCCGAAGACCTCGAAGCAGCCCGTGAAGGACTCGCACTGCGCCGCGTGCGGATCGCCCTACCCCTCGGCCTCGGCCGGCTGGCCGCGCCCCTGCGCGGACTGCGGGACCATCACCTACCGCAACCCGCTGCCCGTCGCCGTCGCCCTCCTCCCGGTGACGGACGCGCGCGGTACGGGGCTGGTCGTCATCACCCGCGCCGTCGAACCCCACGTCGGCCGCTTCGCGCTGCCCGGCGGTTTCGTCGACGACGGCGAACTGTGGCAGGAGGCGGTCGTCCGCGAGCTGTACGAGGAGACCGGGATCGAGGCCTCCGCCGCCGAAGTCCGGCTCGCCGACGCGCTCAGCTCCCCGCACCACGTGCTCCTGTTCGGCCTGCTCCCCACCCGCCCGGCGGCCCTGCTCCCGCCGCCCGCGCCGACGGACGAGACCGCCGGCTGGCAGGTGCTGCACCGCCCGCGCGAGCTGGCGTTCCCGCTGCACACCCAGGTGGTACGGGAGTGGTTCGCGAGGCGCTGACCCGGTCCGGCTCACCCCTCCCCACCCCGCACCCGCACCGCGTATCCCAGCTCCCGGGTCGCCCCCTCGCGCGTGGTCCGCTCCACCACCACCCGGCCGCCCGCCGTCCGCGTGGTGAAGCGCTCCACCACGGCCGCCTCCCACCCGTCGCCCGCGTCCCGCACGACCAGGCCGCCCCCGGTGCGCCCGGCCGCCGGGGCCCACACCTCCAGCTCCACCTCTCCGTCCGTGCCGCGCACGGGAATGACGGAACCGGCTCTGGCCAGCACCGGGATACGGGCCAGGGGCGCGTCCAGGAGCACCTGGCAGGGGCCCTCGTGGGGCTCCTCGGTCGCCGTGTCGTACCAGCGCCCGCGCGGCAGCCGCACCGCCCGCCGGTCCGTGCCCTGCTCGAAGACGGGTGCCACCAGCAGCGCGTCCCCGAGCAGGAAGGCGTCCTCGCAGTCCCGCAGCGCCCGGTCGCCCGGGGCGCCCCACCACAGGGGCCGTGCGTAGGGCGCCCCGGTCAGCCGGGCGAGCTGGGCCAGGGTCATGAAGTACGGGCGCAGCCGCTCCCGTTCGAGGAGCGCCGCGCGCGCGTGGCCGAGCACCTGCGGACCGAACTCCCACGGCTCGCGGCGCCCGGCCCACAGCGCCGAGTGGGTACGGAAGAACGGCAGTAGGGCCGCCAGCTGGAGCCAGCGCAGATACAGCTCGGGCGAGGGGCTGCCGTCGAAGCCGCCGACGTCGGGACCCGAGTATGGCACACCGCAGAGCCCGAGACCGAGCACCAGGGCGAGCGAGGCGCGCAGCCCCGGCCAGCCGGTGCTGACGTCGCCCGACCAGGTGCCTCCGTAGCGCTGCATCCCGGCCCAGCCGGAGCGGCTGAACAGGAACGGCCGCTCGTCGGGGCGCAGCCGGCGCAGCCCCTCGTACCCGGCACGGGCCATGGCCAGGCCGTACACGTTGTGGGCCTCGCGGTGGTCGCCGCCCCGGCCGTCCAGCGCGTGCCGCGCCGAGCGGGGCAGCGTCGGATCGCCGAAGGGCGCGAACGACGTCGGCTCGTTCATGTCGTGCCACACCCCGGCGAAGCCCTGGTCGAGCCGCTCCTGGTAGAGGCCGCCCCACCACTCGCGCGCGCGGGGGTCGGTGAAGTCGGGATAGACGCACTCACCCGGCCAGACCACGCCCCGCACCTCGCCGCCGCGCGCGTCCCGCACGAACGCGTCGGCGGCGAGGCCGCTCTCGTACACCGCGTTGCCGCGCCGCGCCTTCACCGCCGGATCGACGATCGACACCAGCCGCACCCCGTCCTCGGCCAGGTCCCGGGCCAGGCCCGGCAGATCCGGGAACCGCTCGCGGTCGACCGTGAACACCTGGTGGGCGTCGTAGTGGTCGATGTCCAGATGGAGCGCGGACAGGGGCAGTCGGTGCTCCCGGTACCCGGCGACGACCCGCCGCACCTCCGCCTCGCTGCCGAAGCCCCAGCGCGCGTGCTGCGGGCCCAGCGCCCAGGAGGGCGGCAGCGCGGGCGCGCCCGTCAGCGCCGTCCACCCGCGCAGGACGCGCGCGGGGGTGCCCGCCACCACCCAGCAGCGCAGCGGGCCGCCCTCCATGCGCAGCTCGCTGTACCCGGCCCGGTCATGGCCGGAACCCGCGCCCTCCTCGCCCTCGCGCAGCAGGACCCGGCCGTCCCAGGTGTTGTCGTAGAACGCCAGGTGGGTCCCGGCGTCCGCCACCACCAGCTGCACCGGCATCGTGATGTACAGCGGGTCGTCGCCCGGGGCGAAGCCGCCGCGCGGGTCGGTGTTCCACAGCCGGTACGTCCCGTCGCGCAGCCGGGGGCCGTGCGCGCGTCCGCCGAGCCCGAACACGCGCGCGTCGGCGGCCACTTCGGAGCGCTGCACCCACCGCCCCGGGCCGCCGTCGGCCGGCTCCCACCAGCGCGGCGGCAGCTCACGGCGCAGCAGCAGCCCGCCGGGGGTGCGCACCTCCACGGCCCCGTGCCGTGACACGGCCACCATCACCCGCTCGGAGACCACCCGCCAGCCGCCGTCCGTGTCGGGCTCCAGGACGGCGCGCGCGTCCGGCTCGGGCGCGGGGCCCGCGAGCGCGTAGGACGGCTCGGGTCCTGCCCCGTCCCAGCCCCAGAACACCGCGCCGCCCACCGCCACCCGCACCTCCAGGTCGGAGCGGGCGAACCGCACCACTCCGCCGCCCGGCCGGGGCTCCGCGCCCTGGACCCGACCGGGCACCCGGGCGCGCTCGGGGCCGCGCGCGGGCAGCCCCCACCCGTCCGCGCGGCGCCGGCGCAGCGCGGAGCGCACCGCCCGCAACCCCCGCACCGAGCCGAACGCCTTCACCGAGCGCACCAGGTCATCGCCGTCCATGCGGCTCACCCTGCCATCCGGATCATGAGCCGTGTGCTCCGTTCAACTTCCGTTCACCCGTGGTGGCACCACATCGACAGGTGCCTGACTATGGGCGGCACACCCTGGTGCGCAAGACGATCACATGGCATCGTCCCTGTGAGCCCGCCGCATGCGCACACCCCTACGCGTGTGCGCGCGGCACACGCACACCACGCGTACCAGCCCGGGAGCCGACCCATGACCTCACCAGCGAACGCCGCGCCGCAGCCCGCGCCCCTGTGGCAGCCGGGACCCGACCGCATCGCCGGGGCGCGGATCACCGCGTTCCAGACCTGGGCCGCCGAGCGGTACGGCGCACCCGCCGAGGGCGGCTACGAGGCGCTGCACCGCTGGTCCGTCACCGCACTCGACACCTTCTGGAAGGCCGTCGCCGACTGGTTCGACGTGCGCTTCTCCACCCCGTACGAGACGGTGCTCGCCGACCGGTCGATGCCGGGCGCCCAGTGGTTCCCGGGTGCCACGCTCAACTACGCCGAGCACGCGCTGCGCGCCGCCGAGGACCCGGCCCGCGCCGGGGACGCCGCGCTGCTGCACGTCGACGAGACGCACGAGCCGGTCGCCACCAGCTGGGCCGAGCTGCGCCGGCAGGTCGGCTCGCTCGCCGCCGAGCTGCGCGCCCTCGGCGTACGTCCCGGGGACCGCGTCAGCGGCTATCTGCCGAACATCCCGCAGGCCGTCACCGCGCTCCTGGCCACCGCCGCCGTCGGCGCCGTGTGGACCTCCTGCGCCCCCGACTTCGGCGCGCGCAGCGTCCTCGACCGGTTCCAGCAGGTGGAACCCGTCGTCCTGTTCACCGTCGACGGCTACCGCTACGGCGGCAAGGAGCACGACCGGACCGAGGTCGTCGCGGAGCTCCGCCGCGAACTGCCCACCCTGCGCGCCGTCGTCCACATCCCGCTGCTCGGCACCCCTGCCCCCCAAGGAACTCTGGATTGGTCATCGCTCACTGAGAGTGACAACGAGCCGGTCTTCGAGGAAGTTCCCTTCGACCATCCGCTCTGGGTGCTCTACTCCTCCGGCACCACCGGACTGCCCAAGGCCATCGTGCAGTCCCAGGGCGGCATCCTCCTCGAACACTTCAAGCAGCTCGGCCTCCACTGCGACCTGGGCCCGGAGGACCGGTTCTTCTGGTACACCTCCACCGGTTGGATGATGTGGAACTTCCTCGTCTCCGGCTTGCTGACCGGCACCACGGTCGTCCTGTACGACGGCAGCCCCGGCTACCCGGAGACCGGCGCCCAGTGGGGCGTGGCCGAGCGGACCGGCGCCACCCTCTTCGGCACGTCCGCCGCCTATGTGATGGCCTGCCGCAAGGCGGGTGTGACGCCCTCGCGCGACCACGACCTCTCGCGGGTGAAGTGCGTCGCCACCACCGGCTCACCGCTGCCGCCCGACGGCTTCCGCTGGCTCCACGACGAGGTCCGCGAGGACCTGTGGATCGCCTCGGTCAGCGGCGGCACCGACGTGTGCTCCTGCTTCGCGGGGGCCGTCCCGACGCTCCCCGTGCACATCGGCGAGCTCCAGGCCCCCTGTCTGGGCACCGACCTCCAGGCCTGGGACCCGCAGGGCAAGCCGGTCGTGGGCGAGGTGGGGGAGCTGGTCGTGGTCAACCCGATGCCCTCCATGCCGATCCGCTTCTGGAACGACCCCGACGGCAGCCGCTACCGCGACAGCTACTTCGAGATGTTCCCCGGCGTCTGGCGCCACGGCGACTGGATCACCCTCACCGACCACGGCTCGGTCGTCATCCACGGCCGCTCCGACTCCACCCTGAACCGCCAGGGCGTCCGGATGGGATCGGCCGACATCTACGAAGTCGTCGAACGCCTCCCGGAGATCCGCGAATCCCTGGTCATCGGCCTGGAGGAGCCGGACGGCGGCTACTGGATGCCGCTCTTCGTCCACCTCGCGGAGGGCGCCGTCCTGGACGACGCCCTCCGTACGAAGGTCAAGCAGGCCATCCGCGAGCAGCTCTCGCCGCGCCATGTGCCGGACGAGATCATCGAAGCGCCCGGCGTGCCGCACACACTGACGGGCAAGCGCATCGAGGTGCCGGTCAAGCGCCTGCTCCAGGGCACCCCGCTGGAGAAGGCGGTCAACCCGGGCTCGGTCGACAACCTGGAGTTGCTGCGCTTCTACGAGGCGGTGGCCCGCAAGCGCGCCTGAAGGGGCGCCGGCTTCCGTCCGTCATCCTCCGTACGTGGCTTCGGACTCGCCCAGCACCTCGGCGAAGTCCGAAGCCAGCCGGACCGCCTCCGCCGGTTCCAGGCCCGCCGAGGTGATCCGTACGCCCGGCCCCGAGGCGATCCGGAACCGCGCCCCCGCGGCCACCCACCACCCGCGCGAGCGCAGCCCGTTCACCACCGCGGACTCGTCCCGCACCGGTACCCACAGGTTCATCCCGCTCGCCCCGTGCGACGGGATCCCGCGCCGCTCCAGCTCGTCCGTCAGGGCGCGCCGCCGCTCCGCGTACGCGTCACGCGCGCGATGGACGAGTTCCCCCGCCATCCGGTCGGTGAGCAGCCCGAGCACCGTGCCCTGGAGCAGATGGCTGACCCAGCCGGAGGTCAGCAGCAGCCGGCCGTCGTGCCGCGCCAGCGTCACCGGGTCGCAGGCGGCGGCCGCCCACCGCAGGTCCGTGCCCAGGTACTTCGTCACCGTCCGCACATGCGCCCAGCGCGCCAGACGCCCGCCTTCGGTCAAGGTGTGCAGAGGCGCCCCGGCGATCTCCGCCGCGTGGTCGTTCTCGATCACCAGCACCTCGGGCGCCCCGCGCAGCACCTCCACCAGATCGTCCCGGCGCCGCCGCGAGAAGCAGCCGCCGTACGGGTTCTGCGCGCGCGGGCTGCACACCACGGCCCGTGCCCCGGCCCGCAGAGCCTCCCGCAGCGGTTCGGGCCGCATCCCCTCGTCGTCCACGGCGACCGGGACCGTACGCAGCCCCATCACCTGCACCAGGTCGAGCAGATGGTGGTAGCCGGGGTCCTCCATGGCCACCGCGTCGCCGGGCCGCAGCTCGGTGGTGAGCAGACGGGCGACGCAGTCCAGGGCCCCATGGGCGAAGGTCACCGACTCGGCCGGCACGCCGTCGGCGCCCAGCCACTCCTGGACGCGCTCTTCGAGCAGCGGCAGCCGGGGCGTCGAGCGGTGGGACCGCGCGCCCGCCGTCATCCGCACCGGTGCGGGCAGTTCGGGCAGGAAGGCGGGGTCGGGGTGGCCGCCCGCGAGGTCCCGCAGCCCCTCGGGCACCTTCGGCGGGCGACGCGAGGCGACCGAGGGCGCGGCCGCGACCACGGTCCCGCCCCGCCCGTGCGTGACCACGACACCGCGTCCGCGCAGGTCCTTGTACGCCGTCGCCACCGTGCCGGGACTGACGCCCAGGTCCTCCGCGAGCCGGCGGACCGGAGGGAGCGTGTCTCCGGGCGCCAGCGCGCCCTCGGCGACGGCCCGTTCGACGGAAGCGGCAATCCCCTTGGCCGAGGTGCCGCCGATCGCATATTGTTCTGCCACGTACTGGACTATGTACCAATACATAATTCACGTCAAGGGGGAGCAGTGACACTGCGCAGCCGACGAGCCGCACTGTGGGAACGAGTCCCGGGAGGCCGCGACGGCCGACTGATGCTCTGGGTCGCCTTCGTCGACCGCACCGGAAGCGGCCTGTGGGCCGCCGTCTCCGTCCTGTACTTCACCTACGTGGCGGGGCTCTCGGTCGCCCAGGTCGGCACCCTGGTCGCCCTCGCCGGCGCCGTGGGCATCGCCGGCGCGCCCCTCGGAGGCCGCCTCGCCGACCGGCTGCCCCTCACCCGCGTGCTCATCGTCGTCCAGATCCTGCGCGCGCTCTCCTCGGCCGCACTGCTCACCACCGACAGCTACGCGCTCCTGCTGGTCTACTCGGCCGTCGGCAGCTTCGGCGACCGCTCCGCCAACGTGCTGACCAAGCTGTACGCGGCCCGCGTCGCCGGTCCCGACCGCGTCCGCTACCAGGCCGTCAGCCGCACCCTGGCCAACGCGGGATGGGCCGTCGGAGGCCTCGCCGCGGCAGCCGCCCTCGCGCTCGCCACCACGGCCGCCTACCAGTGGCTCCTCGCCGGGGACGCCCTCTCCTTCGTCGGCGCCGCCGTGGTCACCGCCCGCTGCGCCGAACCACCCTCGCCGTCGCGCACGGTCACCACCTCCAAGGAACCCGCCCCCGCCGCGCGACCGGGCAACCCCTGGAAGGACCGCGCCTACCTCGCCTACGTGGCGACCGAGGCCGTCCTCTTCATGGACGACGCCGTCTTCAAGGTCGGCATCCCCCTCTGGGCCGTCTCCGCCACGGACGCGCCCCACGGCCTCGTACCGCTGCTCATGGTGCTCAACAACGTGATGGTGGTGGGCCTCCAGGTCTCCCTGGCGCGCTTCGGCGCCACCACCCGAGCGGCACACCGCCTGCTGCTCCCGCTCGCCGCGGTCTTCGCCGCCGCGGGCGTCGCCATGGCCGCCTCGGCGGTCCACGGCGCCGTCGTGGCGAGCATCTGCCTGACCGTCTCGGCCGCCGCGTTCACCCTCGCCGAGATGATCCACGCCACCGTCTCATGGGAGCTCTCCCTCGCGCTGGCCCCCGGACAGGCCCAGGGCGCCTACCTCGGCGTGCACGGACTCGCCCAGTCCGCACAGCGCAGCGCGGGACCGCTCGCCGTCACCGCAGCCATCGCGACCGGCCCCGTCGGCTGGACCGTCTTCGGCGCCGCCATCGCCCTGACCTGCTGTGTTCAGCACCGACTCGTCCGGGACCGGTTGCCGCGACCGGCGTTGTCAGTGCCCCCGGTTACGGTGAGTGAGCACTGATCGACAGCGCTCAGGGGGAAACATGGCGCACATCCGCAACTCCAGGAAATCCACCGGCTCCACGACCGGCACCCGCTCACCCCGCGGCACCCGGCCCGGCCACAAGGCCCGGGCCATGCGGCGCACCCTGCGCAGGGAGATGCCCAGCACGGTGGGCCTGCTGGCCGACGCGTACGACTTCGAGGCGATGACGCGGTACCGGACCTTCGCCTTCGACGACCACACGGCCTACCTCCACCAGGTCGAGGCCCTGCTCCGCTCCTTCGCGGCCCAGGGCCTGCACACCACGGTCGCCCTCTTCGACCCCGAGGAGTTCACCGAGTTCTGCACGGCCACCGGCATCGACCCCGACACCCCCGACAGCCGCAGCCGCTTCACGGCCGAGATCGCGGCAGCGGGCACCCGCGTCCCCTACCAGGGCCAACCCATCGACACCCTGGTGCCCGAGCTCATCAACAGGGCGGTCCGCCAGGCGACCTGGGACTACGCGACCCTGCTCCTGGCCGACCTGGGGGAGTGCGCCCAATGCGGCCAGGACATCGGCCGCTCCGCCTTCGAACGCGCCTCGACGATCCTCACGCGCCTCATCGAAGCGGCAGGACCCGGCCTGCACCACATGGTGTGCAGCGTCCAGGCAGAGCGGGAACAGCTCATCGCCGTGCTCCACGCCGAAGGCCGCGACGTCGAGCCGGCCGCGCTCGACGAGACGGATGTCGCCGAGTTCGTCACCGTCCTCGCCGCGGGGATCGCCCAGCACAGTCCGGGAGGCCTGGTGCTGCGGACGACGGCGGCGGACGCACCCGACCGCGTCCACGGCTGGCGCCTGCACGAGGGCGCCCTGCACCCCCTCACCGCCGGAGAGGTCTTCAGCGCGTACTGCACGGACGCCGACACCGGAGACCCGGTGGCACCCGAACCAGGTGTGGACTACCGGGCGGGCTTCCCGTTCGACCAGCCCACCACCGACCACTGAGGACCGCCGACCACTGAGGTCCACCGACCACTGAGGACCACTGACCACAAAGGAAGGGGGACGGGAGACCGGGGAGGAATACGGAAGGGGGCTTCCCGTCGCTCACCGACGGGAAGCCCCCTCCACCTACACACATCCGGCCACCGTGCGCCGAGGCAGCCGGACCCGGGTCACTCCCCGGACAGCACCGCCCGCGCGGCCACCCGGGCCTCCTCGGCCGAGTCCGCGGCACGCGCCGCGGCGGCCGCGCGCTCGCACTGGGCGAGCGTGTACTTCGCCAGCGTCGCGCGCACATACGGAATGGACGCCGCACCCATCGACAGGCTGGTCACACCCAGACCGGTGAGCACACACGCGAGCAGCGGATCAGAGGCCGCCTCACCACACACACCACAGCTCTTGCCCTCGGCGCGGGCCGCCTCGGCGGACAGCGCGACCAGGTCGAGCAGCGCCGGCTGCCACGGGTCCTGGAGCCGGGACACCGCACCGACCTGCCGGTCGGCCGCGAACGTGTACTGGGCCAGGTCGTTGGTGCCCAGCGACAGGAACTCGACCTCCTGGAGGATCGAGCGCGCGCGGAGCGCGGCGGAGGGGATCTCCACCATCGCCCCGAACTTCGCCCGCAGCCCGGCCTCCCGGCACGCGTCCGCGAACGCCTTGGCGTCCGTACGGTCCGCGACCATCGGCGCCATGACCTCCAGGTACACCGGAAGCCCCTCGGCGGCCCTGGCCAGCGCCGTCAGCTGCGTCCGCAGCACGTCGGGGTGGTCCAGGAGCGAGCGCAGACCCCGCACGCCGAGCGCCGGGTTCGGCTCGTCGGCGGGCGTCAGGAAGTCGAGCGGCTTGTCGGCGCCCGCGTCCAGCACACGCACGACCACCCGGCCCTCGGGGAACGCCTCCAGGACCTTGCGGTACGCCTCGACCTGCTTCTCCTCCGACGGCGCCTTCGCGGAGTCGTCGAGGAAGAGGAACTCGGTACGGAACAGACCGACGCCCTCGGCGCCCGCCTCCACGGCCGCCGGAACGTCGGCGGGACCGCCGACATTGGCGAGCAGCGGCACCTTGTACCCGTCCGAGGTGGCCCCCGGACCGGAGGACGCGGCCAGCGCGGCCCGGCGCTCGGCGGCGGCGCGCTCCAGCTCTGCGCGCTTGTCCTCGCTCGGGTCGACGAAGATCTCACCGGTGCTGCCGTCGACCGCGATCAGCGTGCCCTCCGCCAGCTCACCGGCGCCCGGCAGCGCCACGATCGCGGGGACACCCAGCGCCCGCGCCAGAATCGCGCTGTGGCTGGTCGGCCCGCCCTCCTCGGTCACGAAGCCGAGCACGAGCGCCGGGTCGAGCAGCGCGGTGTCGGCGGGAGCGAGGTCACGCGCGATCAGTACGTACGGCTCGTCGCTGTCCGGGACGCCCGGCATCGGGACGCCCAGCAGGCGCGCCACGATGCGGTTGCGCACGTCGTCGAGGTCGGCCACCCGACCGGCCATGTACTCACCCGCGCCCGCGAGGAGCTCGCGGTAGTGCGAGAACGCGTCGTACACGGCACGCTCGGCGGTGCTGCCGACGGCGATGCGACGGTCGACGTCGGCGATCAGCTCGGGGTCCTGGGCGATCAGGGCCTGGGCCTCCAGCACGGCCTGCGCCTCACCGCCCGCCAGGTTGCCGCGCGCGTTCAGGTCGGCCGCCACGGCCTCCACGGCCTTGCGGGCACGCCCCTGCTCGCGCTCCGCCTCCTCCGCGGGGATCTGCTTGGCCGGCGGCTCCAGGACCGCGGTACCCATGTGCCGGACCTGGCCGATCGCCACACCGTGGCTCACGCCGACGCCTCGCAGCGTTGTCTCCATTTCACCGTCTCCGATTGGTGCGGCGGTCTCCGCCACCGCGGTGGATGTCCGACCCGCCGTCTCCACGACGGCGGCGTCACGACTACGGGCCGAACTACTTCCAGCTGAACAGGGCGTCGCCGGCCTTCACTTCACCGCTTTCGACCAGCGCGGCGAGGGACTCGGCCGTGGCCTCCAGCGCCACGACGGGGCACACCGGGGACTTTCCGGCCTCTTCCACGGCGGCCGGGTTCCAGCGCACGACGGCCTGGCCGCGCTCCACGGTGTCGCCCTTGTTGACCAGCAGCTCGAAGCCCTCGCCATTGAGCTGGACGGTGTCGATACCGAGGTGCGTCAGCACACCGTGGCCCTGGTCGTCCACGACGACGAAGGCGTGCGGGTGCAGGGAGACGATGACACCGTCGACGGGGGAAACCGCCTCCGAGGGCTCTCGTACGGGGTCGATGGCGGTACCAGGGCCCACCATTGCGCCGGAGAACACCGGATCGGGCACTGCCGCGAGTCCGATGGCACGCCCGGCGAGCGGGGACGTCACGGTGGTCATGGATGGCCTCCCAGGGGGTGGGGCTTCTTCGCGTCACCGCCACTACCTGCTGGGTGACGGCATACTTTTCAGAAGGGTAAGTCATAAGAAGTCCGGGTTCGCCTGGTATGACTCCAGGTCGGGCTTCCCCGACGGAGACTACTGGACTAGACCGGTGCGGTAGTGGACTAGACCATAGACCCACGGGGAGCCCGGGGGTCGATTTGCCCCGACCGCGCCAGGGCCTGTACTGTCCTAAGTCCCGCCCGACCGCACCGTGTGAACTTCACGTGTATGGGTCGGGACGGGCAGGCTCCTTCACTTGCTGATCTTGATCCGCACCTCGCTCTGCCACGTCGGTACATCCGTGCGTCGCAAAACGGAGTGGCCGGAGAGACGGAAAAGCACTGATAGAGTCGGAGCCGCCGGAAAGGGAAAGCGCGAAAGCGAATACCTGGAAAGCACCGAGGAAATCGGATCGGAAAACGATCTGATAGAGTCGGAAACGAAGGAAGCGCCCGGAGGGCCCGGAAACGGGAACGAAGGAAGCGCCCGGAGGGCCCGGAAACGGGAACGAAGGAAGCGTCCGTACCTTGAGAACTCAACAGCGTGCCAAAAGTCAACGCCAGATTG
>NZ_JBEXWK010000040.1:0-73334 GCF_040629815.1 Streptomyces sp. NPDC005878 | reverse complement strand
CCGACGCTCTTCCTATCTACCTGAGCGCTGCGCGCTCAGGAGAGAACCGCCTCGCTGCGCTCAGCGGGGCTCGGCTGCGCCGAGCCAGGGCCGGCCCTTCGGGCCGGAGGCCTGCGCTTCGCTCCGGCCTGGTTCGGGGTTCCGCTTCGCTCCACCCCGAACGGCCCACTGCGCGGGCCTGGGTGACCCCGTTTCACGGGGTCCGGGCCTTCGGCTCGTTGGCGGGTCCGCTCCGCTCCCCCGCCCGGGGTCCTTCCGGCTTCGCCTCCAGGACCGTTGCCGGCGTACGGACACAGCCGCACTCTGTCCTCCCGTCACGGGAGGCCCGCCCCTGCATCGCGAGAAAGCCTTGAAGGGCAGGCGGGGCAACCCGCGGTGCCCCGCCCGAGACCGTTCGGACAGGACACCGCGCGGTGCGAGAGCTAGGGAACAACCAGATAGAACGGCTGGTCCGCCCCGCTGCCGTTGATGGCGGTGAGAACGTAAAGCGAGTTGTTGCCACAGGCGGTGTTGTTCTGCACCACCAAGATGGTGGCGAAGCTCCCGTTCCCCACAGTGGCCACCGGGACGGACTTAGCCACCTCGACCTCCGGTTCCAGGACGACGCAGTACCGGCCCGTACTCACCTTGCGGACCGAGGCCATGGTATTGGTCTTCTGGGCAACCGTGCCGTCCTTCAGAACCGAAACGGCAGCCTGGGCGTAGGGAGCCTTCACAGTCGCCGTGGGATCAGCCGCGATGGCGACCCCCGCGAACGCCGCCCCCGCAGATACGACGGCGACAGCGGCAACCACCAGCTTGATGCGGGCGCGCATAGAGCATGTCCCTTCCTCAACCAACGAGGCCCAATACGGGCCGAGCCCTCACATCCAGCCCCACCACCCACCCCGCCCACCAGCCGCATTCACTCACATGGGTGCCAAACACTCACCAAACCACCCTTTCATGGCACTTTCCTAAGCAGGCAACGCGAGTGACGCGAAGGCCCGGGGGCAGATGGCGGCGAGATACCGCAAAGCCTCGGCACGGGCGGTGCAGGCTGCACGAGGGTCTGACTTGTGACGGGCGCCGCATGCACCGTTCCGTCGGCGGATTTACTGCAGGGTTCAGCACCGGTACATCCGCTACCGCTCCAGCCGCCTGGAGGGGGGACCCTGCGCGGCCCACTGCGGGCCGACCGCCCTACCCATATCAGCGAACCGGCACGCTCCGCTCACCGCCAGGCGGCACGCTCCGCCCCCGCCACCCAACCGCAGGGCACCCGGCCCGCGTTGCGGGCCGGGGCCGGCCTCCGGCCGGCCCGTGGCCTCCGCTGCGCTCCAGGCCACACCAGGCGCGCCCCCACTCCCCCCGTGCGGGCCAGGCGTGCCACGCTCCGCGCGGCCCACCCACGGGCCTGCAGCAGCAAGAGGAAGGTGGGCCGTCGGGACAGGAAGTGGAGGGAGCTGACTACGGATCAGAGGGGACGGACCTGATCTGCCTGCGGCCCCCGGTTGCCTTCGGCCACCTCGAACTCGACCCGCTGGTTCTCGTCCAAACTTTTGTACCCACTGGACTGGATGGCCGAGTAGTGCACGAACACGTCCGGACCGCCACCGTCAACAGCGATGTAGCCGAACCCCTTCTCTGCGTTGAACCACTTCACGGTTCCCTGCTGAGGCATCTTCGCAACCTTCCCTCGATCCCGAGGCGATCACCTCGGCGCGAATGGATCATCCCCCTGCGTCAGGCACGGCAATCCTTATGACAACTTTTGACCACATATGGACGGTCGAGTTCAAAGCCACCTTGTGAAGGATCTCGTAATTCGGTGTGCTTCATTTTTAAGAACGGGATAAACTTTGGACTCGGAGCACACCACCCCGGACCGCTCCGAAGGGTTACTGAGATCCACCCCCCGGCTTGCCGGTGCTCCGGTGAGGCAGAGCAGCCAGCCGATCGCGTACGTCGAACCGTAGCTCTTGCGGCTCCCCTACGTGCAGGTTTCTCGTTTCCCGCCGCTCGAATCGACCGGACGGCATCCCAGGAGAAGGCAGGCAATATGTCGAGCACAGACCGCGTTGACCCGCGCGAGGCAGCCCAGCGAGAAGCCATTGACGCGGTCGTGCGCGCCCTCGAATTGCCTGCAAGATCACTTGTGCCCGAACGGGGGCTTCGAACGCAGGTGATCATGGCGACCGGGTCCGGGAAGACCCGGGTGGCGGTCCGGAGCGCGGAGGAGCTCCACGCGGGCCGTGTGCTGGTGCTCGTGCCCTCGCTGGACCTGCTCGCCCAGACCGAGTCCGCGTGGCGCGAGGGGGGCCGCCGGGGGCCGATGATCGGGGTGTCCTCGCTGCGGGGTGAGGAAGTGTCCTTCCCCAACACCACGGACGTGGACGAGCTGGTGGAGTGGACGCGGGGCCTGGACAAGATGACCGTGTACGCCACGTACGCCAGCCTCGGTCTGGGCACGCTGGAGCGGGCGCACGCCGGGGGCCTCACGGCTTGGGACCTGATCGTCGTGGACGAAGCCCACCGGGTTTCGGGCCGGATCGGGAAGCCGTGGGCGGTCATCCACGACAACACCCGCATCCCGGCCCTGCGCCGCCTCTACATGACGGCCACGCCCCGGCTGTGGCAGCTCGGGGACGAGGACGAGGCCGGCGCACCGGGCGAGCTGGTCGCGAGCATGGAAGATGACCCCGAGGGCCCCTTCGGCAGCAGAGCCTTCACGTTGACGCTCTCGGAGGCGATCGACAGGGGAATCTGTGCCCCCTACCAGGTCGTGTGCGTGGACGTGACCGACACCGCGCTCCAGGCCGCGCAGCTTCTGGGCGCCGAAAGCCGCTCGGCAGGGGTCCGCGGGGCCCGGCTCGCCGCGCTCCAGACCGCGCTGGTGAAGGCGTCCGCGGAGGAGAACTTCCGGCGCACGCTCGTCTTCCACCACGTGGTGAAGGAGGCCGAAGCCTTCGCGGCCGGCCTCCCCGACGTCGCCGCACAGCTGCACGCCAGCGACCCCGAGCTGTACCCGAAGACGATCTGGGCGGACTGGCTGTGCGGCGACCACAAGCCGCTCCACCGGCGTCGACTGCTCGGAGAGTTCGCCGCCGGGATCGCCACGGACGGCACCGTGGTGGAGAAGTGCTTCCTGTGCTCGGTGAAGGTGTTGGGCGAGGGCGTTGACACCAAGAACTGTGACTCCGTGTACTGGGCGGACGTACGCGGCTCGATGCCCGACCTCGTCCAGGCCGTGGGGCGCGCCCTGCGGATGCAGCCCGGCGAGGGGAAGGTCGCCTCGCTCGTGGTGCCGGTGCTGCTCGGGCCGGGCGAGACGGCGGACAACATGCTCACCTCCCGGGCGTTCGGCGGGCTGGCGAAGCTGCTGGAGGCGCTGCGGGCGCACGACGCGCGGATCGTGGAGAGCCTCGCGGAGCAGCAGGCCCCGAGCCGCTACAAGCCCGTCAGTAAGGACGAGAGCGGCAAGGGCACGGGCGGGAGCGGCGAGGGCTCCGGAGGCGTCAGTGCCCCCGCCAAGGCCCTGCTGAAGTTCTCCACGCCGCGCGACCCGGCCGCCCTCGCCGCGTTCATCAACCTGCGGGTCCTCAACCCGGAGCACGAGCACTGGCGGCGCGGTGTGGAGGCCGCCGTCATCTACGCCCGCGAGCACGGCGACTTGAAGGTGCCGTTCACGTTCCGGGTGCCCGCCGTCGACGGCCAGGAGGCCGAAGAGACCGGGTGGCCGGCCTCGCTCGCCGGGTTCCCGCTCGGGCAGTGGACCGCCGACGCCCGCCGGTTCTACGCCCGCGGCGACATGGACGAGGACCGCATCGCGCAGCTGGAGAAGCTCGGCATGATCTGGTCGCACTACGACGTCGCGTGGGAGGAGGGCATGTCCGCCGCGCGCGGGTGGGCGGCCGAACACGGGCACCTCCTGGCCCCGCTGGACGCCACGTTCCAGGGCTACCGGGTGGGCATCTTCCTGAAGAACGCGCGGGCCGCCGCCCGGAAGGCTGCCGAGAACGAGCAGCGTCGTGCCGAGGGACTGCCGGTGGAGTCGTCGGCCGGGGCGCTGCCGGACGAGCGGCGCGAGCAGTTGGAGGAGATCGACGCCTCCTGGTGCCCGAGCTGGCCGGTGACCTGGCAGCGGTGCTTCCACCTGGTCCGGATGCACCTGGACGCCGGTGAGGCGCTGCCCACCGAGGCGGGCGACGTCATCCGCCAAGGCGAGGATCTCGGACGGTGGGTGCAGTCGGTGCGGCTCGGCTGGGACCAGCTCACGACCGTGCAGCAGTGGCTGTGCGAGCAGGTCCTCGGGATCGAGCCCGCCACCGAGAACGAGAAGCCCAAGCGCCGTACGCAGGCCGACAAGTGGGCGCTGAACTACGAGGCCGCCCGCCAGTTCTACGAGCGCGAGGGACACCTCCAGGTCCCCAGGAAGCACGTCGAACGGATCGTCGGCGGCGAGGACCAGGAGGAGCGAGAACACAAGCTGGGCGCCTGGATCGGGAACCAGCGCTCCCGGGCAGCGACGCTAACGCCGGAGCGGATGGAGCTGCTGTCCGCGATCGGGATGCGGTGGTCCTGAGGCGGGCGTCGCCGTCACCGCGGCCACCGCGCTCACGGCCGGCTACCTGCTCGGACGACTACGCCCGCGGCACCGACGCCGGTGGTCCATCGGGCTTCGATGCTACGCGACTGCAGGACGCGCCCTCACTACGATCGCGGAGTGCGGCCAGGCGCAACCGCGTGGTGCTGGTGAATCTGCCCCAGATCGCGTCGGCGCGACCGTGCCCCTGGAACTCGGTGAGCGTAGTGAGCTCGCACCTCCCAGGGCGCGGACGTCAGCAGTCCGGTTGTCCAGCGCGGTCTTCCTTTCCGGCCACACAAGAGGCGTCATCGCAGCAGGCTTGGCGGACCACAGCGCCTTGTATTCGGGCTTTTTGCCCGACTGCCCGAATCAGGACGTAAACGTCATCCCGAGGATTTCGCCCGTTCGTCAGCGGCGCGCCTCGGGAGGTGGTCCAGCACTCGGGTGGCGGGAGCGCGGTCGCACTGGAGGATGCGCCGGGTGTGCGCCCGTGATGTTCAGTGCTGGTGCGCGCTTCGGCGCTTCTGTGTATGGCTTTGGCGTAAACACCACAGTGAAGCTACCCTGCGTACACAGTCAGTTGCCGTAAGTGAAGGAGAGGCGTGATGACGTACGACCTGGGCACCGTAGGCAAGGCACTTCAGAACCAGCTCTACAAGATTCTGACCGGGGATGCACCAGGGGAAAGGCCGACCACGTCCCACGTGTTTTTGACCTGGTGTTCGCCGGGCTTGGCCTTCACCGTGAACAGCTTCAAATTTGGTGAGGGTAACAATGACAAAGAGAGCGTCAGGCGGGCCGCGAATTTCGCGGCGGTGGCCGACCTCATCCCCGCTGTCAGCCCAGTCCCCTACGTGCAGCGGGAGGGCCTGTGGCAGCCGAGCGGGAACAAGCTCAGTGACGTGTACGGCCCGATTTTGCGGCAGTCGCGTGTCGGCTGCCTGTCCACGGCCGACAAGGCCACGCATGATGCAGCGGTGAAAAATGCCCAAAAAGTCCTCGACGAGAAGGTCATCGTAGAGGAGGACGGGAAGCCGCCGAAGACGATGACCAAGCGTCAGGTCTACCGGATCTACCGGGGTAAATACCTGGCGGCCAGGACCGCCTACAACAAGGCGTCCGACGACGAACGGGAGCAGCGCCTTGGTGAACTGAACGATGCTCGTACGGCGATGAACGATGCGGGCTACGGCCTCCAAGTCGAGCCGGCTCTCGCGGTGATGGACAATTCCGCCAAGCGGGACCTTGCCACTTGGAAGCAGAGCTTCATTCAGGATTACGATAACGCGGCGTTTTCCTATGGGACTAGGACAGTTCGTGCCGTATACCCGACTCCTTCAGACTTCGCCGAATCCACCGGTTGGACCGAATACGAGATGGGCAAGTCGGAGTACGAAAACAGCGAATACAAGAAGGAGGTCTCCTGGCAGGCCGGCGGTGGATTCGGAAAGGGGTGGTGGGACATCAGCGGCGAAGCCAAGGGCGCAAAAGAGAGCTCGTCAGGCCGAGTGGTTGAGGACTCCATCACCATCAAGTTCCAGCTCAGCCAGGTTCTGCTGGTGCGGCCATGGTTCCATCCGGAGTTCCTAACCAGCACCGCGTGGAAGCAACAGGACACCACGTCCTTCGGCCCCCCCTCCTCGGGTATTCAGGATGACGGCAAGGCACCCGTAGGGAGCATGATCGGATACCCCGAGCGGGCGATTTTCATCAAGGATTTGACCATCGTCTGCAGAGATCTGGCGGACGAGTACAGCCGGAAGAAGGAGAATCTGAATGCCGGAGGCGGGGTAACCAAATGGGGATTCTTCAATCTGTCCGGCAAGTACAGCGACTCCCAGGAATCTGCTCGTGACCGCGTGACAGCCTCCAATGGGGCCATCACGGTCAAGGGCATCCAGCTCATCGGCTTCGTCAACCACCTCCTGGGCAAGACTCCCAACCCCAATCCGAAGATCACCCAGTGGCAGTGACTCCGGGCCGGGCAGCGTCAGGCCACCGTCACGGCGCTGCCCGCCACCCTGCACAGCTTTCCCGATGGAGGAACCTGTGACCACCAGCCCCCCGCCTGTCCAAGGTGCTGTCCTGACCGCGGTGGCCGCGCAGCTTCTGCAAGCCCTGGACAGCGACAGCCGGCACTTCTCCATGCCCGCCTCGCCGATCAGCGCCCCTGCCTGGGCCTGGGACTTCGATGCGTCAAAGAAGGACGGCCGGCGCGGGACGAAGGAGGCAGATTTCGCGCAGGTCACCAACCGGTGTCCCGCACATGGAGGCATCTGGCTGCCTCAGCACGGTGCGCCGCTGTGGGACATCTGCCGGCAAGTGCTGCGGGCCCGGTGGGCCATCCAGACCCTTACCGACGAGCAGCGCCAGGAACACGCTGCGGCCGAGAAGGTCCTCTACAAGGCCACTGGGGAGCCCACCGCCGCCCTGCGGGCGTATCGCACCGCTCAATACCGATACCGTGCCGCCCAGCGAGCGTTTGACCGGGCAGCGCGAGAACAACAGGAGCCGGAAGAGATCGACCGGCTGCGTCGCCTGCAACAGGCCGCAGACAAATACTGGACCGACCACGGCCACCGGGACCTCATCGAGAGAGCGCAAAACACACTCCAACGCCTCGCCCCCGGCGCGACCCATCTGATGTGGCAGCGACACGACCAGGCCCTCGACCAGCCTGATATCTGGAAGAAGTACAACAGTGTCCCGTACGCCCGGACGGTGTACTTCCCCACGGCAATCGCCGACGTCGCCTGGACGCAATTGCAGCTTTCCAGGCCCGAGATACTTCAAGCCGCCCGCCAGGCGCCCGAACGCCTGCGCACGGTGCTGGGCGATCGTATCGATCCCTCCATTAGAGGCCTTGAGTTCTCCTGGGCCCCCGTCACGGTCTACCGCCCCTGGCTGCCTGATCCCGAGCGGTTCCTCGGCTCGCGCGCCTACTCGATGGACGATCCGAACTTTGTCCTGAGCGACGGCGGCCAGCCCGAGCCCCGCGGCCTGTTCCACTCCTACATCGACACGGTCATCTTTATCCGCGACCTGGTCCTCGAACACGATCACCACCCGGGCACCGGCACCTGGACCCTGCCGGCGGCCCTGGGCCTGGGCCCGCTGGATCCAGCCGGCCAAGCACAGCCCGCTGCTAGCCCCACCTCTAGTGCGACCTCCACCGCGCCGCCACAGCAGGACACCGGCACACCCGCCCAACCCGAACCACCTGTCACCACCGCCTCCACAGCCGAGCTGGCCCGCCCATGGAGCCCGCTACTGCACACCTCCAGCGACGACGGCAGCGACCAGTCGGTGTACGAAGAACGCCTCTGGGTTGGGCCGAAAGACGGCATCAGCTTCCGTACCCTGCGCGGAGACAGCGACCAGGCACCACGAGAAGTGCTGTGGACATACAAGTGGCCTGACCTCAGCAGCCGTGGCTGGAACGACTTGGTGCTCAAGCCCGGCGGAGCCTACGACCTCCCCGATCGCGCCTGTCAGATCGCTCTGCTGGAAGGCGACGGCAGCGACATCGCACTGCAGGATCTCTGGGGCCTGGACAACTACCGAAGCGGCGGAATCTGTGCCAGTGAACTCGGCTCGCCCGGCGAGACCGACCAAGCCCCGAACCCGACGCCCGCACAACCAGTCCATCCCATCGGCCGGGCCGTCGCCGTACGCATCCTCGACCCCGATCAACAGATGATGCTGTTGGCGAAAATGCTCATCGAACAGGCCCGCCAAGCCCCCGAATACAACAACGAGTGGGCACTGGCCTGCCACATCCAGATCTTCGGCCGACGCGTTCGAACTTCCATCGACAAAGGAAACGTACGGATCGGCGCCTTCCTCAGCCAGCCCTTGCCGAAAAGCCCCAACTGTGACCCCAAGCTCAAGTGGTCGTAATCACCCAGCATCCCGCCGCCTACTTCACCGACCGCAGGACGGACCTGCCCGGCCGTGTCGCCGCTCGCGCGTCAGCCGCGGAAGCGGGAGAGCCAGGTGCCGCCGGCCTTCTGCTCGGGCACGGCCTGGTCGTGCTCCTGGTGCTCGGGCCCGGCCTGCTCAGCTTGGCGTTCGGCTGTGATGGTGCGCTGCTTGCAGTCGTCACACAGGTGCGGGTGGGTCCCAAAGGCCCTGCCCTTCGCATTGGTGAGAACGGATGACCTCCCAATGGCGCGCTGAGGTAACAGCCGCTCCGGATAATTGCGATGGTGATGCGAGGGGGTCGCCGGTCGAGCCACAGTGAAAGCGAGGTAGGGCGATGGATGACGCTCTGGTCGATGTGCAGCCATGCAGCCCGGCGTGCGCCCGCATCCTGGACCGGCGCGGGCATATTGTCCTGCTGGTCAGCCCCGGCAACCCGTACTTCTCCGCTCACCGGCTGACCACGATGCTGCGCTGGGCCCACCAAGAGATGAGCGGTGTGGACGTGGTCGTCTCCGACCTGGACATGACCGCCGCCACCTACCTGGGGCAGGGCCGATCCCAACAGGAAGCGCACAAGAAGGCGCGGGCGGACGTGAGGCAGATGGCCTCCCGTATTCGCCGCGCCCGGATCGCGGCAGATGCCGATGATGTGCGGGTCAGCGAGTTCAAGGACTGGATCGATCACCCTGAGTACCGCCAGGCCCGTGCCTACCTGGATCAGGCGATCGAGCACCCCGACTACCGCCCGCTGCTCCGCGAGGGGACGCGCACCGCGTTGAAGGCGAAGATGCCCGACGACTGGGAACCCACTGAGGACCAGATCAATACTGGTCTGCTGCACAGCGAGAGAGCACTGCCCTTCATCCTCAACGCCGCCAAAATCCTGGGAGTGCCCGAAGCGGCCTGCGCCTACAGCCGGCCTGCGCCACAGGTCACGTACTTCTTCACCGGACACTCCACCTTCAAAGCCTTCCCCGGCCAGGGCTACCTCGGGCTGCGCGTGCGAGAGTAAACCGGCACGACAGGCACTACGCACGCGTGAGCCGCCCCTCGCGGCGGCGTGGCGGACCGGTGAAGCGGTCGTCGGCCGGTGGAGATCATCGTCCTAGACGACGCGGATGCGGCCCGAGTTCGCGCTGTGCTGCGGGGCGGGGCCGGCTATTGGGGCGAGCCTCTGCCACGTGTGTGTGCCGACCCGCGCGATGACGGTGGCGAGCTGCGCGCGGGCGGCAGGGGCAGGCCGTCGCCGGAAGCCCGACCGTTGTATGGGACGTTGATGCGGGCCTGGCGTCCCTCGTACAGGAGTTCCTCGAGCGTGCTGACGGCCGAGGACTTCTTCGGGTCTCCCTCCTGTCGGAACGTCTCCCGGTAGCGGGTTGAACGGTGTAACCGGACTCCCCGCGGATGCGGGCTTTTGTCCACGAGCGTTCGCGACGAGACTGCCCCCTGGAGTGGCGCTTCGATCGCACCGTGTCTGGTGGTCACGATTCGGCGGCCCGCGTGGTGGGATGGACGATCTCGTCGGGCGTTGTCCATCGGGGGCAGGCATTGCCGCTGTAGCGGGGGGAATGAGTGGTCCACTCGATCAAGCCGCTGTTGAAGTCGTTGAGGGCGTTCAGGTAGGCCCGGGTGGCGCCATGGCGGGCCAGGTGCGTGTCCAGTATCTGTCGGTGGGTGGTGTCGTAGGCGTCCATTGCCTGTTCGAACAGACTGATGGCGTGCGGCAGGGCCTGGGAAGGGGTGCAGTTGTGCTCTGCGGCCAGGACCGCGATGACGTTCTCCGTTTCTCCGGCAGCGAGCTCTCGTGAAGCGGAGAGCAGGTCCTGGACGAGGATGGTGCGTTTGATGTCTGCGTCGTGGAGACGTCGCATCAGCGGATGCGTGAGGGTGGCGTGGTGCAGTTCGATGCGCAGGCTCATCTCGGTGAGAAGGTGGTCGATGTGCTGGGCAATCGTGTATCGCCGCACCTTCAGGTAGGTGTGCAGGTCGGTGGGCTGCGCGCGGCCGACGATCATCCGGTGTCGGGTGAGGCATCCGCGGAGGTAGGTGGCGATGGCTGCGGCGAGGCGGTTCATGAACCGCTCTGGCTGGTGGGTGGCGATGCGCTGCCAGAGGTCGGCGAACAGCGGCGTCCAGGGGCCGTTGCGGCCGGGATGGGGGGTGAAGTGGTGTTCGGCGTCTTGCAGGAAGTGGTGGGTGGTGCTGAGGGCCTGGCGGTGGGAGGTTGAGTCGATGGCGTGGTCCCGGGCCATGAGGGCTGCGGCCAGGCGGGCCAGGTCTGCCAGGGTGCGCCGGTCTGCGCAAGGCCAGCACACCGATGCCAGATAGGTGTGGTTGGTGCTGCGGTAATGCTCTTGCTGCCGGCTGCTTGTCAGCAGACCATATGACAGGAACCAGGTGTCGACTTCGTCGGCCAGGGCCGCGTCGTAGTGGGTGCTTCGACGCAGCGGGTATCGCCGGTGCAGCGTGGGCATCGGCAGGGTCGCTGTGGACGAAGCCGCGGCGTTGAGGTTGTCGTCCATGGGTTGGCCTTTCCGCCGGGTGGTGGAGCAGCGGGCTCGTCACAGGCGGGTTTCGAGGCGCAGGTGCAGTTTGCGGGGCACGAGGGTGGCGCGGATGGCGGGTCGGACCCGCTGCCCGGGGATGGGGTGCAGGCGCCAACGGGCGGCGATGGTGGCCAGGGCCAGAGTCGACTGCATCAGGGTGAATGTCTCGCCAATGCATTTGCGCGGCCCGGCCCCGAAGGGCACATAGGCGTGGGGCGGGATGTGGGCCGTGCGCTCAGGGCTGAACCGGTCGGGGTCGAACTGCTCGGGGTGCGGGAAGAGGTCGGGGCGGTGATGCAGGAGGTAGGGGCTGAAGGCCAGGGTCGAGCCTGCCGGGAGGGTGCGTCCGGCGAGGTGGGCCTCTTCTGTGACCTTCCGGGTGAAGATCCATCCGGGTGGGTACAGGCGCATCGTCTCGGTGACGAAGCGGCGGGTGCGCTCCAGCCTCGGCCAGTCATCCGCGGCGGCGCTGCGACCGGTGAGGACCTGGTCGGCCTCCTGGTAGATCTGCTCGGCGCGCTCGGGGTGCCGAGTGAGCAGATGCAGGGTCCAGGCGAGGGCGCTGGTGATGCTGGTGACTCCGCTGACGAAGAAGGTGACCACCTGTTCGGTGATCTCTATGCGGGACAAGCCGTCTGGGCGGTCACCGGCGGCCAGCAAGGTGGACAGCAGATCACCGTGATCGGTGTCGGTCTGGTCCATGGCTCGGGCGACCAGGTCCTCGACGGTGCGGTGGAGCAGCAGGCGGGCCTTGTCGTAGCTGCGGTTGGCGGGCAGGGGCAGCCGCTGCAGGCCGTCGGGGGTCAGGAGCCGGCGGTAGATGCCGCTCATGGCGATCTGCACGCTGCGGCGGGTCGCTGCTACCTGACGAGGATCGATGCGTGTGGAGAACATCGTCGTGGTCGCCACTCCGGCGGCAATGGCGTGCATCTGTCCGTGGACGTCGATGACCTGCCCGTCGTGCCAGGTACTGGTCACTTCGGTGATCTGCTGCCCCATCATCTGCGCATAACCCGGCATCCGGGAAGGGTGGAAGGCGGGCTGCACCAGGCGGCGCAGGCGCCGGTGGGCGGCGTGCGGGCAGGTGGCCAGGCCGTCTCCGAGTACTTCGCGTGCTTTGTCGAACAGCGGGCCGCCCTTGTCGAAGCGGCGGTCGTCGACGAGGACGTGGTGGAGTAGAAGAGGGTCGCATAGCATGTGCACCGGTTCGGGGCCGATCATGACGGTGACGAGATCGCCGTGTTCCGGCAACCGGCGCAAGAACGCCCACGGATCGGTCATGAGCTGCGGCAGATGTCCCAGCACCGGCAGTGCGCCCGGGGCACGTCCTGCGTGCAATCCCGCAGGACGTGCCCTTGCGGATCGCTCGGTCCGCGCCAGCCGTCCACCCGTGCTCTGCGGTGCAGCCGCAGTTGACGCCGGTGGCCGCCGCTCATCAGACATCTGCGGCGGGGGTTGGTCCTGTTCGGGCTGGTTGGTGTCCTCCATACTCGTCCCCTTTCTTGTATCTGAGCGGTGTGTGTGAGTTGCAGGAACGCAATCATCTGCGGCGGCGCACCATCGTCTGGGCCAGTGCCGCCAGTTCCGCCTTCGCCTCCTGGGCCAGCTCGGCCTGGTCCAGGCAGTGCAGTGCGCACCGCAGTTGCTCGGCGGCTTCCCTCAGGGCCGCCGCGCGGCCTCCGGCTTCCTCCACAGCCCCAACCAGTACGGCCACCCGATGCGGTGGCCAGGCACCCGGACGCTGCAACAGAGCATGGATGCGGCGCGCCGCAGGAGTGGCATCGCCCAGAACAGCGACGAGCGGATAGGTCTTCTTCCCGCGCACCACGTCCCCACCCGCCGGTTTGCCGGTCTGCTGCGGGTCTCCCCACAGTCCGAGCACGTCATCGACACATTGAAACGCGGTGCCGGCTCGCCGCCCGAACTGCTCCAGCGTCCTCACCGTCGCTTCAGGAGCCCCGGCCAGCACCGCGCCCAGCGCACAGGCCGCACCCATAAGAGCCCCCGTCTTGGCTTGCGCCATCGCCAGGTACTCCTCACGCGTCACCCACTCACGCCGCTCGAAGGCCAAGTCCATGGCCTGGCCGTGCATCAGATCGTCCAAGCCGTCGGCGAGCACCGACACCGCCCGCTGAGAGCCAGTTCGCTCAAGCACCCGCACGGCCTGGGCCAGCAGCGCATCCCCGGCCAGCAAAGCCGCCGGCACCCCGAACCTCACCCACGCCGCCGGACGATGGCGACGCATCCGGTCACCGTCCATGATGTCGTCGTGCAACAGCGAGAAGCCATGCACCAGCTCCACCGCCACAGCCCCCGGCACGGCATCCATCTCACAGCCGCCCACCGCGCGGGCGCACGCCAGCACCACCGCCGGTCTCGTGCCCTTGCCGGCACAAGCACGCATGTCATGCGCAGACTTACCGATGGCGAGGTGATACTCCGCCACCGAACGCACCGCCTCCGGCAGAACAACGACCACCTCGGCCAACGCCTGCCGCACGACACCCTGTGCACCACCCGACACCGTCCCCTCCGGCGACGCACCACCGTCCGTGCTCTTGTGCGTTGTTGGTCCCCTGTGCCGCATGCTCACCACCCGTCATACCGCCCCATCCACTTCCCTCTGTCCGATTCCCCCGTCCTCGAAGGAGCGCACCGGCGCATAAGGAGCACAAGGAGCACCCTCCATATGCCGACCCCCGGATGTACCTCACCACAGAGACACAGGCGACAGAACCGGCAACAAGAGGCGTGCCACTCACCAAGTTGCCGGGCTGCGGCGAGGTACGACCTGTCAACGTGGCGCATCTGACTTGCGCATATGTGGGATGCAGTAGGCGGCCGTGCGAGTGAAAGGGGCGAGTCGCGAAGGGCGGAGCCTGTCCGCTGTGCGCTAGGAACGGGCTGAAGCTGGCCAGATCACATGCAAAGGTGCGAATCGTTGATTGATCACGGGCGTCGTGACTTCCTCAAGTGGATGGGTGGTACTGCGGCCTTGTCGGTGCTGGGCAGCAGCATCGCCCGGGCTGCGGAAATCGATCCGCACTACCGCACGGGCACGGTGGAGGACGTCGAGCACATCGTCATCCTCATGCAAGAGAACCGCTCCTTCGACCACTACCTGGGCACCCTGCGAGGTGTCCGAGGTTTCGGTGACCCGCGCCCCTGGACGCTGCCCAGCGGTGCCCCTGTGTGGCGGCAGGAAGGCAACGACGGAGTCGTCCTGCCCTACCGGCCGGCCCCGGTCGACGGGCGCTCCCTGGGCCTGACGTGCTTCGATGACATCCCCCACGACTGGAACACCGGTCACCGGGCCTGGAACGGCGGCAGGAACGACGGGTGGGTCAAGCACAAGGGCTACCCGACCATGACCCGCTTCGCCCGCGAGGACGTGCCCTTCCATCACCAACTGGCCAACACCTTCACCATCTGCGACGCCTACCACTGCTCCCTCAACGGATGGACCGACCCGAACCGGTACTACATGTGGACCGGCTGCGTCGACGACCGCGGGCGCGGTGGCGGCCCCATCGTCGAGAACTTCGTCGCCGCGACCAGCCCGGCACGCAACTGGCCCACCTATCCCGAGCGGCTCCAGCGGCAAGGGGTGTCGTGGAAGATCTACCAGGACATCGGCCTGGGACTGACCCGCGAGCACGCGTGGGGCTGGGTGGAGGGCAACGCCTGCATCGGCAACTACGGCGACAACTCCCTGCTGCACTTCAAAAACTACCAGCAGGCCAAGCCCGGAAGCCCTCTTTATGACAAGGCCCGAACCGGCACGCAGATCGTCACGCGGGAAGAGAACGGGATGCCCGACATCGACGGACTGTTCTCCATCCTGCGCAGGGACGTGAAGCAGGGCACCCTGCCGCAGGTGTCCTGGATCGCGGCACCTGAGATCTTCAACGAGCACCCCTTCTATCCGGCCAACTACGGCGCCTGGTACGTCGCCGGCGTCATCGACGCCCTGACCGCGGATCCGCGGGTATGGAGCAAGACGGCGCTGATCATCACCTACGACGAGAACGGCGGGTTCTTCGACCACGTCCCGCCGCCCTACCCGCCGGAGAACGCCCGGCAGGGCAAGTCCACCGTGAGTGTTGCCGAGGAGCACTACCACGGGCCCGACGGCGAGCCGGGCCCCTACGGGCTCGGACCGCGTGTTCCCACCTTCGTCGCCTCCCCGTGGAGCCGAGGCGGCTGGGTGTGCTCCGAGGTCTTCGACCACACCTCGCTGATCCGTTTCATCGAGCGCCGCTTCGGTGTGCGGGAGGAGCAGATCACCAAGTGGCGGCGCGCGGTGTGCGGTGATCTCACCTCGGCGTTCGACTTCACGCAGCGCAACAATGACATGCCGCCGTTGCCCAGCACCCGCGGCTACCGCCCCCCTCGTTGTGAGGAGAGGCCGGTCCACTACCCACAGCCCGACGACACGCAACTGCCGGAGCAGGAAAAGGGGCTGCGCCGAGCTCGTGCCCTGCCCTACGACGTGGGCGCGGACGCACGGGTAGAGGACGGCCGGCTCCACATCGACTTCCGCAACGACGGGGGCACCGGAGCGGTCTTCCACGTGGCCTCCCACAGCGGCGCCTACGGGCCGTGGACCTACACCCTGGCCGAGCACACCCAGCTCACCGACAGCTGGCCGTTGGAGGACGGATACAACATGACCGTCCACGGCCCCAACGGCTTCTTCCGGCAGTTCACCCAACCGGCACACCAGTACACCCTGCACGTCACGGCACGCAGCGGTGAGCACGGCCTGGTGCTCGAGTTCGTCAACCACGGCAGCGACACCGTGCGCATTGCCGTCACCGATGCCTACCAGGACCGCACCGTCCACCGGCGAGTGCCCGCGGGCCGGCCGGTGACCCTTGCCGCGCCCTTGGCCGATCAGCACCACTGGTATGACCTCACCGTCACCAGTGAGGACCTGCCGGGCTTCCGCCACCGCCTGTGCGGGCATGTCGAGACAGGACAGCACAGCACCAGCGACCCGGCCTTCGGGCACATCGACTCCCGCGCGCCAGGCCATGGCACGACCGACCCGTCGAAGGTCGTTGCCACGTAGGCCTGGAGTGGACGAACCAGTCGCCGCTGCCGGCAAGTCGCATGCTGCCGCCGTGGGAGCGGACCTTTGTCCACGAACCGTCGCGACGCCTAACGAATGGCAGGATGATCGCCCGGCGTGAGAGCACCAACACGCCGGGCGGCAGGCTTACTCCTCAACGCCGGTGTTTCGGTTCCACGCTGGACGCACAGGGAGGCTGGCGGTAGTGAAGCTGCCCCGGAGGCCGATCAGGTGACGTGACGGCGCACCGGGCAAGCGAGAGCAGCATCGATGGCGGCCTCCCATCATTGTCGCTTACATGGAGACGCCTTACGCTTGTTACCTGCGACTTCCCGATCTTCTGGATTTGCAGCAGCCGCGCACCCCGGCTGAGCGGACTACTGAATGGGCACACGAGCGCTTCTTCAGAAAATTTGTTTTCGAACTCTGGGTCGGAGATCTGGCTGCCGGGTTCGCTGATGCCTCCACTGCTGCTGGGTTTGCACCAGGCAGGTGCCCAGCCTCCTCTGGCCCCGAGCGCGTGTTGGTGACCCCTGGCCCGGAACTCATGCGTTACTTCCGTGCGGGACATGTCGTTCGCCAGTTGTGATCACTACGAGTAGGACTCTCGCGGCGGTGGCGCTGACCAGCATCACGGTAGGCACGGGCATGGTCGGGGCCGGTACTGCCTCGGCCGGCGGTGTCGGCGACTTCCTGTCGCCTGCGTTCGGAACGAGTTGCGCCAACCAGAACACGGCAACGCGCGCGGACGGAGCTACCCGTCACGGAACGGGCACGGCGAGCGGCAATCTCGCCGGCCTCCCGATCGGCTCACCACTTAACCAGTGCGGCGGCGCAGACGTCCTTCCAAAAAAAACTAAGCTTACCGATTTTGTTCCTCTTATTACTTGCATGACGTGTTTCGACTGAGCAGGAAAAGACAGCTGTCCCTCAGCTGAAAGTCCTTCTGGACCAGGTCGGAGTGGGCCTTCTTCTGGTCAGGCGCTTGGTCATTACGGTGATGAGTGACCAGTTCAGGTGGGCTTCGGAGTGCTGGGGCAGGCGTTCGTAGTCGCGGACGTTGCGGCGGGCGTTCATCAGCCAGCCGATGGTGCGCTCGACTTTCCAGCGGCGGGGGACGACGACGAAGCCCTTGGCTCCCTTGGGCCGTGCGACGGTCCGCAGGGTGAGCCAGAGGCGGTCGTCGGCCCAGGTCACGAGCTGTCCGGCATAGGCGGAGTCGGCCCAGATCTGGGTGATCTGCGGCTGGGTGAGCCGCAGGCGCCAGAGCAGTTCGCGGGCTGCGTCCCGGTCGGTCATGTCGGCGGGTGTCACCGTGATCATCACGGGGAGTCCGATCGTGTCGACCGCGATGTGTCTCTTGCGGCCGTTGATCTTTTTCCCCGCGTCGTAGCCGCGGGTCTTCTTGCTGACGGTGGAGGCGGCCTTCACGCTCTGGGAGTCGACGATCAGCGTCACCGGGTGCGGGCAGCGGCCCAGGCCGGTGCGAATGCGGCGCCTGAGCTGTTCGCGGATGAAGGCGACCACCCCGGCCCGGTTCCACCGCCAGAAGAACCCGTAAACGGTCTGCCAGGGCGGGAAATCGATGGGCAGGGCCCTCCATTTGCCGCCGTTGTCGACGATGTAGCGGATCGCGTCCACGATGTCGCGCCGGTGCCATTTCTCCGGGTGTCCGCCGGTCTTGGTCTGGCAGGCCGGAACGGGCAGCAGCGGCTCGATCAGACCCCACTCGGCGGCGGTGGTGTCGGAGGGGTAGCGGCTGCGGCGGCAGCGGGGAACGTCGGGCATGGAGGGCTCGGCAGGGGGTGGTCGGGTGCTATTTGGTGAGCTGGGCCAGGGTCGCGCGGACGCCCGTGAGCTGGGCGGATGCCAGCTGGGCCCATTCGTCGTCGGGATAGCGGACCAGATGGGGGTCCAGCGTGCCGGTGATCATCCGGGTGAGCCGGCCGAGGATCTGCCGGAATTGCTTCTTCTCGTACTCGATCCAGTCAGCGGGCTCGTCGGAGAAGAGGTAGCCGTCCCGGCGGCGCCAGATGATCGGGGTGAGGTGTTCGGCCGCCCCGACATCCCGAAGGTGCCGGATACCGCGTTCGACCTGCGACTTTGTCAGGCTGGTGGCGGTGATGAGCTGGCGGGTGTTCAGGCCGGCGGGGCGGGCTTCCATCAGGGCGGCGCGGACCAGGTCGCCGTACTGTTCGTCCAGCGGCCGGGCTTCCCGGCGGCGGGGCATGGCCTACTCGCCCTTGAGGAGCTGGGCCAGCTGCTCGTCCAGGGTGAACTCGCCGTTGTCGACCGCGGCTTCGAGCCAGTCGGCCGCGGCCCGGACCTTGGAGATGCCGCGGCGGACGGTCTCGCGCTCGTCCTCGGTGAACTCCTGGCCCCGCATCCTGGGGACCAGGCGGCCGAGGGTGGCGACGAACTGGTGGCAGGAGCCGACCAGGTCGAGGTATTCGATGGTGTGCTCGATCTTGCGGACGGCCGGGGTGCGGTCGCGGATCGTCTCGCGGGCCTGTGCGGAGTTGTCGAACTGGGCCCGGTTGACCAGGAAGCGGGCGGTGTCGTCCCGCATCGTCTCCCTGGCGACGACGGGACGTTTCAGCAGGTCGGTGGTGATTTGCTTGGCGACGTTGTCGTCCCGGGTGAGTTCGCGCACCACACGGACGCGGTCGTCGGGGGTGATCTGGGCGGCGGCGGCCGGCCGCGACAGCAGGTCGACGGTCACCCGGGAGGCAACCTCCTCGTCGCGGGTCAGATCGGTGACGGCCTGGACCTTTTCCTCGACCGTCACCGGCCGGTCGACCCGCTGCCCGACCAGCCGTTTCGCCGCGTCCGGTGTCCACTGCCGCTTGCCCGTGCGCGAGTTGAAAGGGGCGTCCTCGATCGCCGCCCACCGCTCGTCCTCGTCCTGGATCGAGGCCAGGATCTTGTGAACGGTGAACGACACACCATCCCTGCGCTTGGCCTTGGGCCAGCGTGAGGCGGTCCACCGCCAGTCCTCGACCGTCGAGCGCGCGACGCCGATGTCGTCGGCGAAAATCTGCAAGGACTCCTCGACGGTGAACAGGTCATCGGTGCCGTTGGGCATCGACCCGCCCACCGGCCTCATCGGCTCGATCTCCAGGGCCTTGTCACCCAGCGCGAACTGGGCCTTCGCTATCTGGTTGATCAGATCGCGGGCCTCGGCGACGAGCTGTTCGTAACGAGTTCGAGTGACGTTGCCGATCCGGTCTGACACGATGATCACCATCCCACCCGGGGCCGGGTCAACCACCCCGCGGCGGCTGTATGAGGGGTCCGGCCCAGGCCGGCTTCCACCGTGACGCGGACCCGACATGACGGGGCAGAGCGTGAACCGGGGGCGCTCGAAGCACCAGCCGCCCGCCCTGAAAGACCGTGGAGAACGGCTGTGAACTGCGGTGCCAGCGTGCCGTTCGCCTACGGCGTTTCCGAAACACCGTCGCGCGACGCCTGCCGCTGACGGCAGGCACGGACCCGGCACCGCGACGAGCAGTAGACCGCCGACCGTGACCGCTCGACCCCCACCGTCCAAGACCGGCCGCACACCGGGCACTCGGCCTGATCGCCACGCTGCATCAACGCCACCCGCTGCCGAGCCCGCCGAAGTCTCCGCCACCGCCTCGACCTGCACCGACCCGAGCAGAACATCGCCTCCGCCGCCATCGACGACACAAGCAGATCACCACACTCCTGGCAGTACCGCCGGCCCACCCCACCAGACGCCACAACCCAGATCATCCAGCCGCACGCACCTCACGGCCAGAGTTCAAAAACACGCTCTGATCGGCCGTGGCGACCTTCAGCGCTCCGAGCACGCGCAGCACGTCGCCGCGGTAGCTGTTCGTCGACCCCGCCGGGTTGTTCTTCCGCTTCCCCGCCATCAGCTCTGCTCCCTCGTTGTCCGCGACCGGCCGCCGGCCGACCGGCGCTGCTGGCCGCGCCCGGCCTGGGAGGGCGTCCGGCCCCCCTCCCGGAACCCGATGATCTCCTCCACTACGGACATTAGGAGTAGATAAGAGGGTTGTGACGGCGCAGTTTTCGCGCCGATTGCGGCCCTGACAAGGGGTTTTCCTCCGGCCCCGGGTGCCGGGCACCAAAGGGGGTTCCCGAGGGGCCTTCGAAGTGGGCACCCAGGGAGCCCCCTTGGGCTTGCCCGCCACGGGCCGGCCTTCCGGTGTGATCGGCCCGAGCGGTGCCGCTGTCCGGCCCTCGGGTGGGTGGTCGCCATCGTCTCGTCTCCTTCGCTGCCCCGGCCGGGGTGGTCGGGGTGAAGGAGCAGCGTGCAGGGGACCCCCTTGTCCGCGGTCTAACCGTGGCCAGGTCAAGGAGAAACGCGGCCATGGGCGGGCGGTAGCAGAGGTGGACAAGGGGTCAGGGTCGGGTTCGCGGTCGGGCCGACCACCCTGGACAAGGGGGCCCGGTTTGGCCCTTGCAGCCCCGATTTGCCGGTTTTTCTTGAGCGGGGAGAAATCTCTGGTCTCTGTCCACAGGCCCGCCCGCCAACCATGCGATGAGCACGCCGCGAGTCGCGCGGCGGCCATCGTGAGGAGAGCTTGATGCTGTACCCGTTCCCGTCTGTCGGCGTACAAGTGGACGTGCACCACCTCGTACGGATGAGAGTGCACCAAAGTTGATGCGGTGAGGGGTGGGGTCCGGGAGTCTGCTGTCGTCTTGTTCGGGGACGGCGGAGGGCGGCGAAGGTGGTCTTGGATCCGCATCGCTGGCTGGAGTTGCGGCGTTTTCGTGGTCTGTACGAGTCCGGCGCGTTGAGTCTGCGGGAGATCGCGAAGGAGACCGGGCTGAACCGGCGCACGGTCGCCAAGTACCTGTCGGGCGGGACGCCGGTCGCGCCTCCGAAACGGGCGGCGAACGGTCAGCCGCGTCGGCGGGCGGTGGACGAGGTCGCGCCGCTGATCGACGCGATGCTGCGGGCCGAGATCCTCCTGAAGGGGGCGGTGGTCCACGAGCGCCTGGTGGCGGAGTACGGGTTCGCGATCAACTACCAGCGCGTGAAGATGTATTTGCAGGAGGCCCGGCCGCGGATCGCGGAGGAGCTGGGTATCAGCCCGGGGCAACTGGCCGGGCTGCACCGCCGGTTCGAGGTGGTTCCCGGGGCCCAGGCCCAGGTGGACTGGGGTGACGAGGGCAAGATTCTCGCCCATGTGGGGATCCCGAAGGTCTACTCCTTCCACATGACTTTGTCCTACTCGCGTGATCCGTTCTGCTGCTTCACCACGAGCCAGGACCTGGCGACGTTCTTCGACTGCCACCGGCAGGCGTTCGCGCACTTCGGCGGGGTGCCGATGTCGATCGTCTACGACCGCACCAAGACCGTGGTCCGCCGTCATGTCGCCCCTGGTGAGGCCGTTCCGCTGCATCCGGAGGCGGTCGCGTTCGCCGGGCACTACGACTTCGATCCTGACGTCCTGGCTGCCTACCGGCCCACCGGGAAGGGCCGGGTCGAGCGGCAAGTGCTGATCGTCCGTGATCATGTGCTGGCCGGGCGGGCCTTCTCCTCGACCGAGGAGATGAACTCCGCGTTCACCGCGTGGGTTCCGCTGCGGCGGGCGAAGGTCCACGGCACCCACGGCGAGGTCATCGGCCTGCGGGCGGTCCGCGACCACATGGCCCTCCGTCCGCTGCCGCAGATTCCTTATGTCGTGGCCCAGCGGTATCTGCGCTACGTCGGCAAGGACTGCCTCGTCGCGTTCGAGGCGAACCTCTACTCGGTGCCGGCCCTGCGGGTCCGTCCCCGCCAGCTGGTCGAGATCCGAGCTACGAAGTCCCAGGTCAGCCTGTATTCCACCGCCACTGACCACCGGGGCGAGACCCTGCTGGCCACGCATCCTCGGGCGGTGGGCCGCGGTGCCCGGGTCGTGGACGAGACGCACTGGAACGGCCTTCCCACGGGGGCCGGACGCCGCGTCACAGCAGGCGGAGAACTGCCCGCAGCCCACCGGAAGGGAGGCCAGGGTCCCGGGACGGGGGCGCTGATGGCGTTGCTGAACCGGTCCGCGGCCACCCAGGTCGAGGTCGGCCGCCGACCGCTGTCGGTCTATGACGAGTTGACCGGCACCCGCCCCTTCACCACCCACCCGAGCACGGAGGAAACGTCTTGAGCGAGCTGGTCTCCACCCGCATCCGCAACACGGCCGGCAAGCTGGGCCTGCCCCACCTGGCCGAGACCCTGGCCCAGTACGCGCAGCGGGCCGACGAGGCCAAACTCGGCTACCTCGACTTCATCGACCTGGTCCTGTCCGAAGAACTCGCCGTCCGTGAGGACCGCCGCTTCCGCACCGGCCTGCGGACCTCGAAGCTGCCGCACCACAAAACCCTTGAGGACTACGACTTCTCCTTCCAGCCCGAGCTCGACCCGCGCAAGGTCAAAGACCTCGCCACTCTCTCCTTCGTCGAGGCCAAGGCCAACGCGGCCCTGCTCGGGCCGCCCGGAGTGGGCAAGACGCATATCGCCGTTGCCTTGGCGGTCGCGGCCTGCCGGGCCGGCTACTCGATCTACTTCACCAGCCTCGACGACATGGTCCGCAATCTCAAGGCTGCCGAGGCGGCGGGGCGGCTGACCAGCAAGCTCGGCAGCTATCTGCGGCCCGCAGTTCTCGTGCTGGACGAGGTGGGGCTACCAACCCCTCAACCGCGACGAGGCCAACCTGGTCTTTCAGGTGATCTCCAAGCGATACGAGCGGGGCTCGATCATCCTCACCTCGAACAAGGCGTTCAGCGAGTGGGGAGAGTTCTTCGGCGATGAGGTCCTGGCCACCGCCATCCTCGACCGTCTCCTGCACCACTGCGGTGTCGTCTCCATCAACGGCCCCAGCTACCGGCTCAAGAACCGGCTCGCCGCCATCGAACGGGAACAGGACCACGCGGCCTAACAACTGGCGCACGTATGCCTGTACTTGGTGGAGCACTCACAGAAGTACGCCGACACCGTCCCGCACGCCGCTGACGCCCGACCAGGTGGAGCAGGGCTTCGACTACCTCCTGACGCTCCAGATGGGCGGCGGGAACTACGTCTCCAGCCGCACGCCGGCCTCTCCAGAGCTGGCCTTCCTGCTGCTGCGACTCGCCGAGAACATCGTCTTCCCCGTCACGGGAGTCCTGGGCGACGGGGAGCCACACGCGGACTCCTTCGCCCTGGACGAGGTCGGATGCATCTTGCTGTCCGCCCTGCGGGACTGGACGCGTGACTCCCCCACCACGGCCGTGCTGGGCATCGCCCGCAGCATCATCCGCTTCGTCGAGAATGTCATCCCCGACCCCGACGACCACGGAGACACCCGAGCCACCCTGGAGACCATGCGCGACGAACACCTGGAGTGGGCCCGCGCCGTGCAGTCCATGACCGCGCGCCCGTAGCCACGTCGATGCGCACCGGGTGCGGTGGAGCGCACCCACCCGGTGCGCACTGGCGCGGTGGCGGGCCCATCCGGTGCGCTCCACTCGGTGGGCGGTGCGCGCACCGGTGCGGCCGGCGCGCGGGAGTGGTGCGCACCGGGTGGACAGTGGTGCGGTGAAGTGGGCCCGGGTGGAGGCGGTGCGTTTCTCCTTGACCTGAGCCGAGGTCAAGGAGAAACGCACCGGGTGGATGCGCGGCCCCACTCCCATCGATGGCGTCCACTCCCGGACGGTGGACTCCACTCAGTGGAGTGGAGCCGGGCGTCGTCGGTGCGCACCACCGCACCGGGTGCGCACCATCGGGTCCACTCAGTGGCCGGCCTCCCGGCCGCGGTGCGGTCCCGGATCCTGCGGGTGGTGCGCCTGCTGATCGTCCCGGCGCACCGGGTGCGGCGGCTCGGTGTCGTCGCGGCGCGTGTAGCGATCCATCGTGGAGTGGGCCCGGTCGGCCGCCTCGCTGAACGCGTCCTGGAGGTGGCGCAGGCGTTCGGCGGTGACATCGAGGGCTTCGACGTCCGTGCGGGATTCCCGCAGGGCCCGCAGCGCCGTCATGTCCAGCGCCTCGCGGCGGCCGGGCTTCTGCTCCTGGTCGTCGTGCTCGGGGTCGGCCGGCTCGGGCGCGAGCAGCTGCTCGGGCATCGCCGCCTGCTGGTGGGCGACGACGTCGTACACCCGGCCCCGCACGGCGGCGGCCGCGGTGGTGTGCAGCTTCTCCCGCACCACCGCTCTGGCGAGGACGGCACGGTCGTACTGGAGCGGGATGCGGGGGATCTCCCACTCCCCCACGTCCTGGCCCGGCGGCCGGGGCGCCGCCGGCTCGCCGGGGTCGGCCGGGGGGTGCCGGTCCGGGTCGGGCGCGGCGGTCGGAGATCGGCGCCGGGCGGGGAGGTCGGACAGGGCCCACCGGGCGGTGTAGAGGCGATAGCCGGCCTCCAGGCCGCGCACGGTCTTCGGCTCGCTGATGTCCAGGCAGTGGGTGGAGATGGCGGCGGCCACGACTTGGTCGTCCAGGCCGGGGTCGCGGCGGCGGCCGCGCAGGACGAACGCGAGGTGGCGGCGGGCTTCGGCGAGCAGGTGGCGGCGGTGGAAGCGGCCGCCGTCGTTCATCACGAACACGGTCGCGGCGACGTCGACGGCCGCCAGGGCGATGTCGACCACGGCGGCGACCCGGGCCCGGATCGCGGCGGCTGCGGCACGGGCGTACTCGAGGAGAGAGGTGATGACGTCGGCGGCGACACCGGAGGTGAGGATCGCGCTCGCCTTCCACCACGCGCGCAGCTGCGCGAGCGGCCGGGCCGACTGCTTGGGCGGGCGGGTCTTGCGGGCGGCGATGGCGTTCAGCTTGGCGCGGGCCCGCTCGGAGACCACAGGCAGGAACAGCGGCTCGCCGTCGTCGTCGACGGCGGTGACGTACTCGTGCTCCAGCTCGGTCAGGCAGGCGGCGATCTGGTCGCTGCGCCGGGAGGTCCAGCGGATCAGCTCGTGCGGCACCCCGGCGATCTCCATCACGGGGCGGCGTCCCGGGGTGACGGTGCGCGGCTCGGTCGCCAGCCCCAGCGCCTCGCAGACCTCGGAGGCGACCAGCTCGTTGTAGAGCGCGGACGCCGCGACCGTGTTCTCGTGCAGGGCCGTGGTGTGGATCGAGCCCCACTTCCCGTCCAGGCGCTGCCCCTTCACCGACACCATCAGATGGTCATGGAGCAGTGGTCGTCCGGAACGCGCCTCGTAGTGGCGGAAGCGGGCGGCGACCAGACCGCCGGGCGGCCGCACCCGGTAGATGCCGTCTTTGCCGTACCGGATCACCGCGACCTCGTCCTCGATCCACTCCAGCACCCACTCGATCGCCCGCTCGTGCGCGGCCTCGATCACCCGCCGCGTCTCGTCATCCCCGAACGCCCACAGGAGGTAGATCGTCGGCTGCGGCCGGAACACGAAGTCGACACCCGTCACCGTGACCCGGCGTCCGAGGGCGCCGGCCCGATACGCCTTCTTCGGGGAGTCGCCTGCGGCGAGCCGGTCGGCCTCGATCCGGTCCGCGTACGGGTGGCGGCCCCGCTCGCCGAACAGGTTCCGCAGCTGCGCCTCGGTGACCTCCTCACCCGGCGCGAGTCCAAGCACGGCAAGGCCGCGGCCCATCCAGCGCCCGGCCGGGACTCCGGCCTGCTCCTGGGCGGCGTGCAGCGGCGTGCGGGCCGGGCGGCGGCCGTCGCCGACAACGGTCTCGCGCAGGTAGTAGCGGTACATCTGACCGGCCCGGATCACCCTGATGTCGACTGTCATACAGACCACGCCACACGGCGCTGACCTGCAAGAAAAGGCCGATCAGCAACACGTCCCGCCAGGCGGGAGCAGCGGCTGAACTTTCTTCTCAGGTGCCCGCCGGGCGGGAAGCGGCGCCGGGCCGGACGCGAATGTCATCGCTCTCCGGCAGCACGCGCACCACGACCCGAACGACACCAACAAGCACCACTGAGCATCACCACGCGCCAAGGAAGACGCACCGCCAAGGAAGCACCGCCTACAGCAGCCCCCGGCATCCGTCGGGGGCTTCGTCGTGCTGCCCGGAGGAACCCACCGTGCCCACCTTCGAGACACTCCCCCGCTTCACCGCCGACCTCCAGCACCTCACCCCCGCCCAGCGCCGGCGCTTCCGTCGCGTCGTCCTGGACGCCTTCGTTCCCGACCTGCGCACCGGCCGCCAGTTCCGCCCCGGCTTACGCATCAAGGGGGTGCGCTGCGCGCCGGGCGTCTACGAGCTCACCTGGGCGCCGGACGGGCGCGCGACGTGGTCGTACGGCCGGACGGTGGTCGCCGGGCTCCCCCACATCGTGTGGCACCGGATCGGGACCCACAGCATCCTGGACCGGCCCCTGGCCGAAGGCCGTCTTGCGGGCGTAGGTCGGCAGTTGGTTGGCTGATCGTTCCGAGCATCAGGAGGGGAACCGCGTGGCAGCAACCGAGGCCGTAACCGAGTCGGAGCACCTGAAGTCGTTGATCATCAGCACCGCGTCGGCGCTGTGGGAGGACAAGGAAGCGCTGGGCAAGTTCCTCGATGTCGTACGGCGCAGCGAGACCTTCGCCCCGCTCGCCGACAGCATGGAGCAGTCCGAGGTCCGGCCCGCGAAGCCCACCTTCTACGGCGTGAAGAGCCGCGAGTTCCAGGACTGACGCAGCGGCCGCCCGGCTTCTGACGGACCGGCGGCACCATCGCGTCCGAGGGCCGGCTTCCCGAATTGGGGAAGCCGGCCCTCTGCGTCGCCCGCCGGGAAGTGTCCCGGCCGGGACACTTTCTGAGCACACAGGTGTCCCGGCCGGGACACTTCCGGGTGTTCTTCTTCGGCGCTCGCGGGGCCCCGTGACAGAGTGTTCCCGTCGTCCGCAGTAGCTGCTCCAGATGAGCGGTGAACCCATGCGGGCGGCGCTCCGCAGTACCCGGACGCTTCGGCGGGTGGGGAAACAAACGGAAGGATGCGACGTGGCAGAAGTCCGCGTGCAGTTCGCTCAGAAGGGCGGGGTCGGCAAGACCCTCATCGGGATGAACCTCGCCGCCATAAATGCTCAGGCGTACGGCCGTGACGAGAACGGTGACGCGCAGGTGGCGGTGGCGGTCTGGGACCCCCAGTCGGATGCTCTCTGGTGGGCGAACCGCATGGCCGATCAGCCCTTCGACGTCATCAACATCGCCCACGACATGGAGGCGATCAACGACCTCAAGGACTGGCCGTACCGGTACGTGTACGTCGACACCCCCGGCTTCATCCCGCTGAAGCCGGAGCAGGTGGAGGCTGGCATGGACCCGCTGTCGGAGGAGCCGCTGGGCGACATGCTCCGGGCGATCCTCGACCAGGCCACCCACGTTGTCGTGCCGATGATCACTGAGCCGCAGTCGTTCAACGCCACCTGGCGCACGATCGAGCTGGTACTCAAGCCGTACGGCAAGGACTACACCGTCGTCATCAACAACTGGCCGCCCCAGGAGGGTGAGGTCTACGTCGACGACACCCGCAGCTTCTGCGCTGACAACGGGTGGCCAGTCGCCAAGACCGTAATCCGGCGCTACCGCGTCCACACCAACGCGTCGGCCAACGGGCAGGTCTGCACGCAGTACAAGACCAACCAGGTGGCGCTGCAGGCCCGCTCGGACTTCATGGCCCTGGCCAACGAGCTGTCCCTTCACAGCACCGACCGGCTCCAGGACGAGCTGGCGAAGCTCCGCTCTCAGCTGGCCAAGAAGACCCCGAAGCAGAAGGCGCCGAAGAACGAGGTGACGGCGTAATGGCACTGAACGTGGGTGCCCAGGACGTCGGCAACCGGAGCACTGCGCAGGGGCCCTCGAAGCAGCCCGAGAAGAAGGCGACGGCTCCCGCGCCGGACAAGCTCCTCTTCCAGCTCCCCCAGCAGATCCGTACGACGCTCGATGCAGAACTGCCGGCCGATGACGCGGACCCGGCGGCCATCATTCAGGCGTGTGAGTTGCGTATCGACGCGGCCCTCACGGTCCAGAAGGCCATAGAGCACTACGGCAACGAGACGCTGTTCCGCTACGCCGGGCCGGCCGTACGCCTCGCGCACCGGACCAAGTCCTGGCAGGACAAGCTGGACCCGGCGACCGACAAGCCGTTCCGCGGTTTCAATCCGTGGTGCCGTCACGTAGGCATTTCCAAGAGCCAGTCGTATCGCATGGTCAATGAGGAGCCGGTCGCTGACGCGCTCCGCTCGCTTAACCCTGGGCAGCTGACGACAGAGCAGGTGGACGTCCTGGCGCCGGTGCTGCGCCAGCATGATGCGGCTCGTTGCCGTCGGGTGTGGGAGGTGGCGACGAAGATGGGCGCCACGGATCGCAAGACGCTGCTCAAGGCACGTGACTCGCTGGAGCTGACTGTCGCAGAGGAGCCGGACGACGACGATCGTCAGCCTGGCAAGTCGGGGAGTGAGCGCGTCCCCGTCGTCCGTTTCCAGGCTGGTCGCTACGACCGGGAGTCGGTACGTACCGCGGTACGGTCCGACCCCGAATTTGCCCGCCTTCTGGCACGCGACATCCTTGCGGAGCTGGAGCACCTGGAGGACACCGAGCAGCCGCAGTCGGGCTGACGACGCTCAGAAAGTGTCCCGGCCGGGACACTTCCGCAGCGTCCTGAAGTGTCCCGGCCGGGACACCTTGGCGCGTCAGGCAGTCCCCAGGAACGCAAAAAGCGGCCCCCGCCGCCCGGATCGAAGTCCGGGACGGCGAGGGCCGCTTCGCGTGCTCAGGTACTCAGGTCGATGTCGCCCGGGAGGTCCCGCCCGGCGAGGGCGTGGGTGAGGAGACGATAGGGCCCGGTCCACGCGCCGTGGATTCGCGCCCTGGCGCAGTGAAGGGTGCCGGTGAGGGCGGTCTCGGTGTCGGGGTGGATGAGGACCAGGGCGACGGGGTCGGTGTCGGCCGGCTGCTCGTGGAGCGGGCGTCCGCGCTCCAGGCCGCGCTCCCCGATGCGTACGGCGGCGTCACCGCGGCCGGTCCAGGGGGCCGGCCGCTGACGGGCGGCGAGCATGGCGGTGAACTCCGCGACGGCCTTCTGGTCGCCGGGGTGCATCGGGCCGCTGCCGTGTCCGCATCTGCGGAAGCGGGCGGTCATGAGCGCGCCTCCTGGTGGCACAGCCACTCCTGCCCGTCCGGCCCCAAGGCGTGGTGCGGGAACGGCTCGTGCTCCACGACCTGGACGTCCGGGTCCCAGAACCACCGGAAGGGGAAGGAGCGCACCCCCAGTTCGAGGGCGATGACGGCCCGGTGGTGCCCCTCGAAGACGAAGACGAGCCGGTCGGCTGCGCGGACGCCTAGCAGGAGCGGCTCCCGGATCCCGTCCTTGGGGATCGAGGCCCGCAGCTTCTCCAGCACCTGGCGGTCCCGGCCGTGCCGCTCGTGATATCGGCGAGCACCGGCCCACGTGGAGAACTCGGCAGGCTGGACCAGGCCCCGCCGGAGCGCCGCGGTGCGCATGCGTCCGGTCCAGGGCCTGCCGTCGACCACGCGGGCCGTCACGAGCGCACCGTCCGGCGGTACAACCGCGCCCGGATCCGGTAGCGGAGGGAGGCGCGCTCCTCGCGCTCCTCGATGGCGTCGGCGAGCAGTTCCTCGAGCTCGGTCATCTGCTCTTCGGCGAACCACTGGGGCTGGTAGTCGTCGCCGCGGCAGACCGGGCACACGTGGTCGTGTCCGGCGAACTCAAGCCACGACGCGCAGCCGACTTCGCCACAGGTCGGCTGGGTGGGGTCCTCGCCGATGCCGGAGCAGTACGGGCAGCGGGTGAAGCGGTAGTCGATGCGAGCGCCCGCGTGGAGGTCGGAGTGGAGCTGGGCGAGGCCGCGGACCCCGAGCTCGCGCAGCAGGGCGTCGGCGGCGAGGACCTGGCGGTCGATGCCGGTGTGGTGGTGGTCGGCGAGCATCGTCACGGCGGTGCACCACGCGAGGCTGGAGCGGTCGACCGGCACCGCGTAGTTGCTGGCCCACGGGTCGGCCGGGTTGAGGTCGGCGGGCGGCGGGGCCGGCGCGGTGAGCGGGATGCCGAGGGTGGTGAGCTGGGCGGTGACGTCGGCGGTGCGGCGGGTGAACTGGTCGAAGACGGTGGTGGGCATCGGCCCTCACATTCGACGGGGTCGCCGGGACCGTGGTGGTCCCGGCGGCCGGAGCGGGTGGGGTCAGCGGGAGGCCGGGGCGAGGGCGGCCTTGTGGCTGTCGCGGTGCGCGCTCTGCGCCGGTTCGGCAAGGACGCGCAGGCCGTGCGGCTCGCCGACCGGGCCGCAGGAGCTGCACACCACGGCGTAGTTGCGGCGGCCGGTGCAGCCGGAGTCGGCGTCGCGGGGCTTGCCGGAGGGACGGACGGCGTGGGTGCATTCGGTGCCGTCGGGGTGGAGCGGGGTGATCCTCACGCTGATGCGAGCCATGGGCTTCTTCTCCTGTTCGGGTTCGGGGAAGGGCAGCTGGTGGAGCGCGGCCGCGGGGGCGCGGACCCGGGTGGGGCGTGGCGGGGTGGGCGGCTCGGTGCGGACGAGCGCGGTGTCGGGGAGGAGTCCGAGCTGTCCGGCGGCGGCCGCGCGGGCGGCGAGGGTGATCGAGCGGGTGACCCGGTGGTGCCCGTGATCAATCCGGAGGTGGCAGAGCTGGCAGGCGGCGAGCAAGTTGATCTCTCGCACGTCTTCCGGGGTGTGGTTGAGGTGGGCGGTGGTGAGGCCGACCACGGACCCGGTGTCGGGGTGGATCTCCTCATGGACGGCGGGGCAGCGGCCGCCCGGGTGCGTCAGGCCACAGTGGCCCGTGCACTCGCAGCGGCCGCCTGCCCGCTCGAACCGGATCCGCGCGCTGATCTCGTTCCAGTCGCGCGGATAGCGGTGCAGGTTCTCGGGACGGATGGGCACAGCGGCTCCGCTACTCGCCGCCGGCGGCCTGGCGCTGCTCGAAGGCTTCGAGCAGTTCGCCGATCCCGTTCGGCTCGGGCGCGGTGCCGACCCATGCGCCGTCCTCGGTGAACACCTCCACGTCGGTGGTGTCGGCGTCGAAGTAGCAGACGTACGGGCCGTAGCGCTCGATGACGGCCGTGGCGACGGCGGCCGGGTCGGACAGCTCCGGCGCGGTCTCCAGCACAGCGAGCGTGCTGACGGCCAGCCACATCGGCTCGTCCGGCGTGCGAGGCAGCCGGAGGTAGCCGGTGACGCGGAGCTTGTCGCCGGGGACCAGGTCGTGGATGACCGCGTGCGCCAGCTCGGAGTCGGTGACGCTGCAGGGCAGGATCATCTCGTCCGCGCGCTCGTCCGTCGGGGAGACGGTGAGGCGGAACCGCGCCGTCGACCCGTGCAGGTCGCCGGGCACGGTCTCCTCGTCCAGGAATCCGTCCAGGGCTATCGCGTCGTCGGCCACGGTCAGCCGGCCTTCCGGACCGGCGCCTGGTGCGCGTCGTCGTACGCCGCCAGGACCCGCTTGGGCACCATGCCCGCGTCGGCGACCTGGTGGCCGTTGGCGCGCGCCCACGTCCTGATGGCGGCGAGCTCCTCCCGGCTGCGACCGCTGCCCAGGCCCGCCCGGATCGGGGTGGGCGCGGCGGCCGCCGTGGTGGTGGTGCGGGTGCCGGCCTTCACGGTGCGCAGCTCCTCCTGCGCCTTCTCCAGTTCGGCCTTGGCCTTGGCGACCTTCTCTTCCGCCTCGCGCTGGGCGGCCTCGCTGTCGCGGCGCTCGGACAGCTCGCAGAGGTCGGCGGTGATGCGGGCGGCGCGGCTGCGGACTCCGGCGGCCGGGTGCGCGGCCGCCCAGTCGATCAGCTCCTGGAGCGCGTTGGGGACGGGCAGCGCGACGACGGGGACGTCGATGGCGGCCGGGGCGGTGGCCTGGCGGGGCAGTCCGAGGACCTGGTTGGCGATGAGGTCGCTGAGCTCGGTCTCGCTCAGGCCGGTGGCCTCGCGGATCGCCTGCTCGCAGTCGCCGTTGTTGTGCATCGAGATCGCCATGGCCCCGAACGCGGAGAGGGCCGGGGCCGCGGTGGGGATGTTCGTCATGGTGGGTGCGTCTCCAGTTTCCGGGATGAGGGGGAGCAGGGCGGTGAGGGTGTCGGTGTCGGTGGGCAGCCCGAGGACGTCCAGGAGCAACGCCATGTCGTCCTTGTCGCGGGAGCTGCGGGCGGCGACCCGGGCCGCGGCGGCGAGCTGCTGCGCCGGGTTCGGGTCCAGGGGCAGCGACTCGGCTTCGAGGGCCTCGGTCCAGTCGGTGAACATCACGCGGCCTTGCCGCTGGCGACCAGGGCCAGCACTCGCAGGTTGGACGCCGCCTGTGCGGGGGTGATCGGTTCCTTCCAGCGGTTGTACGGTGCGGGCCGGGTGGGGATGGACTCCAGCTCCAGGCGGGCGAGGGCGATGTCGCGGGCGGTCGGCGGCACGACGCGCGCCGCGCGCTGCCGCTCCCTGCGGAGCCGGTCCTGTTCGGCGACCACGCCGACCCAGTCCTCCCCGAGCCGCGCCACGAGCTGCTTGCGCAGCTGCGTGCGCTCCCGGGCGGTGGTCGCCGCCCATACCCCGGTCTTGGTCAGGCCGGGGTTGGCCAGCGCCCACTTCAGGCAGTCCTTGACGATCGGGCAGCCGGAGCAGGCGTGCTTGACCTTGACGAGCGCCTTCTCGCGGGCGCGGGGGTCTTCGTCGGTGTTGTGGATGTCCTCGATCGCGAACAGATCCGGGCTCGTACGGCAGCGCAGGGCCTGGTCGGTGTCGGGGAAGGGGATCCGGTCGTCGGCGAGGACCATGGCCGGCGGGTTGGCGACGCCGGTGCGGTTGCCGTTCATGAGGTGCCCTCCGGAGCGAGGTGGGGGAGCTGGAGGAGGACCTGGTCCACGAGGTCCTGCGGCGGGCGCCACGGCCCGAGCTGTCCGCGCAGCCACGGGATGGGAAGCGCGAGCTCCTGGACGTCGGCGAGGACCAGGTGGAACGCGTCGGCCTGCGCCCACTTCGAGCACGGGGCGGTGCCGGCGGCGTCCTGGTGGCAGTCGGTGAGGCGGGCGACGCCGATGACGGCCCGGGTGGGCAGGGCGCGGCCGCGGATCGCGGTGGCGACCAGCGGGTCGCGCATCGGGCCCCGTTCGGTGGCCTGACCGGCGTGCAGCAGCACCAGGCCGCGCCAGGACCAGGGGGCCGGACGGTTCTCCACGTCCTTCCCGGCGAGGATGCACGTCGTCCAGGGCTGGCGGATCGTGATGCCCCGGATCCAGGTGCCCGGGTCGGCGGTGATGGTCTCGCTCATGCGGCCCGCCCCAGGGTGTGGGTGCCCGGCCGTCCGGCGCGGCGGCCGTTGATGGAGGGCACCGTGGCGTGCTGCGGTCCGGCGAGGACCGCGCGGCCGGTGTGCTTGCCCGCGTACATCGCGGCGTCAGCGGCCCGCTGGAGCACGGACAGGTCCGTCGTGCCAAGGACGTCGGGACAGGCCGCGCCGACCGAGGCGGCGACGTCGACCAGGACGCCGTCCTCGACCTCGACGGGCTGCGCGAGCAGCTGCGTGAGCTGGGCGAGACGGAGCTCGCGGCGGGCCGGGCCGATCCGGACCGCGACGGCGAACTCGTCCCCTCCGAGCCTGCCGACCGCCCCGCGGCTGCCCGCCCAGGCGGTGAGCCGGGTCGCGGTCGCGGCCAGGACGCGGTCGCCGGCGGCGTGCCCGCCGGGTCCGTCGTTGATGGCCTTGAAGTGGTCCAGGTCCACCAGGACGACCAGGGCGGCGTCGCCGTACCGGTCGGTGATCTGCCGGGCCTTGGCCGTGTAGCCGTCGCGTCCGAGCAGCCCGGTGAGCGGGTCGCGGCGGGCGGCGGCGAGCTTGCGGTGCAGCGCGAGCGCGTGCACGGTCCAGCCGGTCAGCGGCACGGCGAGTGTGGTGATGAACAGGGCGCGATTTCCCGAAGGGGCCTGTACGCGCACGGTGGAGGCCATACTGGTCTCTCCCTCTCGTCTTGTACGGGATGGGTGGCCCGGGGCGGCCGACTGGTTTTCCGGCCTTTGGCGGCCGTCCCGGGGCGGATTCAGAACGTGCGGCGCGTGCCGAACAGGCCGTGGGGGTTCACCCAGGGCGCGGCCGTCGCCTTGTTCCAGTCGAGGTCCCAGTCGGGCCGCAACCCCCGGGCACCCCAACCGCTGACGAACTCGTGCGGGATCTCCTGTCCGGCCTGGTGCAGCAGCCGCGCCTTGTCGTACGCGTCGTGCGCGGCGTCGCAGGCAGCGAGGGGGTCGTCGGCCAAGCCGACGAAGATGTGGATGCGCTGCCCTGGCTGGTCGTTGTGCTTGATCGGGACGTCAACCTCGAAGTAGCGAAGCGGCATGACGCCCATCTCCTTCCATCGCTGGTCGTGGCGGAACACCGCGACCGCCCCGGCCGGGAAGGCCGGGGCGGCACGGAGGAACGCCGCGTGCGCGCGGAGGGGTCAGCGCTTCACGGCCTCCGCGACGATCTCGGCGTGGTCGAACGCGAGGTCCGGGAGGGCGGCCAGGGGCCACCAGCGGGCAGCGGTGGCGTCGTCCCCGGCCGTCGGCTCGACCAGCGCGGGCAGGGTGGCGGTGTAGGCGACGCTGACGTAGCGGCCGCGCGGGTCACGGCCGGGAGCGTCGTAGGCGCCCACCTGCCGCAGGTCGGCGGCCGGGACGCTGATGCCTGTCTCTTCCTCAAGCTCTCGCGACCCTGCGGCCAGGCTGGTCTCTCCCTTGTCCACATGGCCGCCGGGCAGCGCCCAGCTGCCCTTGAACGGGTCCCAGCCCCGCTCGATCAGCAGGACGTGCCCGGCGGCGAGCAGGACGACGTCGGCGGTGTAGCGGATCGTCTCGTCGGTGGTGACGGTGGTGGTGTCGGTGCTCAAGAGGTGTCTCCTGGTTTCGGATCGGGGCCCCGGCCCTGGTGGCCGGGGCGGGCAGCAGCGTCAGGCCGGGACGGGGGCGGGGGTGTCGAGTGCGGCACCGAGCAGCAGGGCGCGGATCGACTGCTCGTACTCGCCGGTGCGGATCCGGTCGAACATGAGCTGACCGGCGACCAGGCAGCGGGCTCGCAGGCGGATCGCGGCGAGTGCCTCGGTGTCGGCGCCGGCGTCGGTCGCGGCCTGGGCGGCGGCGGTGTCGGCGAGCTGGTCGGCCGCCTTGAGGCCGGCCTCCCGTCGGGAGTACTGCGCCCGGTAGTGCGCCCACCAGTCCAGGGCGTGGGTGTCGTGCACCCGCTCGTTCCACGCGGCGTAAATGCGGCGCGTGTCCTCGGGGTCGGCGGCCCACTCTTCGGCCCACCGCCGGGCGAGGTCGGGGAGCTGGGCGATGGCGGCCAGGGTCTGCGCGCCGCGGTGCCCGAACGCCCGCCACGCCTCGGTCTCCTCGACGACGCTGATCTGCTGGGACATCAGCCAGTACGGGTAGTAGTCGCCGCCCCAGTTGCCGGTCTCACCGAGCGGCTCCACGACGAACAGCCGGACCGGCCAGCCGTCCTCGATGCGCTCCAGGATCTCGCCGGGCCGGGTGTACATGTGGAAGTAGCTGAAGGGCTTGTCCGTGTACCACTTCTGGCCGGGGCTGGGGTGGTCGATGGTCTCGCCGATGTGGTCGGCGAGGTTGACGGTCGGGATGGTCTCCCCCAGGCCGCTGTAGTAGCGGGCGAGGTGGTTGTCGGTGGGCGGGACGGTGCCGTCGGGCCGGGTCGCCATGTAGTGGACGACGGGGCGGGCGCTGCGTGCCATGGGTTCCTCCAGGTCGGTCAGGACGTGCAGGTGGGTGGGGTCAGCGGCGGGTGCCCAGGCGCAGGGCACCGGACGTGGCCAGGAGTTCGGAGATCAGGTGCACCGCGGTGAAGCCCTCGCGGTGGAGCTGGTCGGCGTCGGGCAGCAGCTGATGGTGCTCGCGCACGATGTGCAGCGGGACCACGCGGTCGCGTCCGGCATTCTGGGCTTCCACCGTCGGCAGCGGGACGTCGAACAGGACGGCGACGGCGGGCCGCTGCCAGTAGCGGGCGCGGGCGAGCAGACCGGCCCTGACGTGCGGGAAGACGTTGGTGGAGTCCACCAGCACGTTCAAGCCTCGGGAGAGGCGGGCGTCCAGGAGAAGGTTCTGGATCTCGGCGGCGACCGGGGTTGCGGACTGGTCGGCCTCGGAGTCGGTGGCCAGGCGCCGGTAGACGTCCAGGCACACGCGCCAGCTGTCCGGGTAGCGGGCGGCGAAGGTGGACTTGCCGCTGCCCGGCGGCCCGACCAGCGTGCAGAGGACGCCGTCGGGGAGGTTCAGCAGGTCGTTCATCACAAGGGGCCTCCTGCGGGACTGCGGCTGATGGGGCACCGCGCCGTCCCGGCCGGGAAGGGCCGGGGCAGCACGGTGGCGCGTCAGATCACAGGCGCTTGGCGAGGTCGGCGGTGATGCGTTCGGCTTCGGCTCCGTCGGCGAGGATCTGCGCCTGGAGCTTGTTGGCCTGCCGCTTGCTGAGCGGGTTGACGTTCATCTCGTGGCGGACCCAGGCGATGCGGTTCTCGCGGGCGCCGGAGCGGATGAGCTGGTCGACCTCGACGAAGCCGCGCAACAGGCTCAGCTTGAGCTGCTTGGGGTCGCGCATCTTCGGGGCGTTGATCAGCATCCACATCGCGCCCTTGGGGGCGATCACCGTGGCGACGCGGAAGTCCTTGGGCTTGCCGATGATGCTCTGCTGCACGCCGACGGACTTCCACGTGTTCTCCGGGACGCCGGCGGCCTCGCCCTGCGCCTCGTTGGCTAGGGAGAGCAGCAGGCGCGGCTTGGTCAGGATGATCGTGACCGCGCCCAGCGGGCGGCGTCCGAAGTGGTCGTGGACGAGCTTGCGGACGGTCGGCGCGTGTGAGGTGACGCGCTGTTCGGCGGTGCGGGAGACGAACGCGCCGTAGCGCAGCACGCTGAGCTGGGAGGGCCTGCTCTTGGTCGCGGGCATGGTCGGTCCTCTCGGTGGCGGGGCAGGGGTGGGCTGATTGGCCACCGCACCGCCCCGGCCGGGAAGGGCCGGGGCGGAACGGGTAGCCCGTCAGGCTTCGAGGGCCTTGAGGTGGTTGTCGAGTTCGGCGATCGTGTCCGCGACCTTGTCCTCGGTGTCGCCGGTCGCCGGAACGGCGGGAAGGCCGGCGGCGCGGGCGGCGAGGTGGTGGCGGATCTGCTCCATGCCGGTGATGGCCACCGGCTGCTCGCCGTCGCCGGTCAGCAGCGTGAAGTGGTGCTCGCGGCCGTACTTGCCCATCTCAGCGCGGTGGTGGAGCCAGACGCCGGGGGCGAGGTAGAAGGACGCCTCGCCGTCCTCGTAGCCGCGCCACCGGTCCTCGTCTCGCAGGAAGTTGTCGCCCTGGTCGATGCGGAAGGCGGCACCGGCGGCGCGGTGGGCGGCGTCGGCCTCGGTCGCGGTGGCGACTTGGGCAAGGGCGTCGTCCAGGTTGTCGGCCGGGGCCGGGGCCGATGCGCGGGTGACGCTGAACGGGGTGCGCCGCATCAGCCTGCGCATCGGGGCGAGGACGAGTTCGGCGAGCCCGTCGATGGCGACGGCCCCGACGACGGCGACCGCGCCGGCGAACGCGATGCGGGCTCCGTCGGACCAGGTGGTGGGGGCGAGCTGGTAGCCGAGGTAGGCGCCGGCCGCGCCGCCGATCAGCGCGGACGCCATGCTCGCGCCTTCGATCATCGAGTTGGCGACGGTGTTGGCCGTCTGGCGCAGGGTTGCGGTCATGATGTTGGGGCTCCTTCTTCTGTCAGTGCGCTCTGGGAGGGGAGGGGGCGTTGCTCCGGGGCGGCCGGGTTCGATGCCTGCGGCCGCCCCGGGCGCTCAGCTGGCCGCGTGGAGAGCGGCGGTGGTGCGGACGGTGTCGGCGAGCAGCACGGTCAGCTCGTGGCCGTGGTCGACGGCGTCCTCCAGGCGCTCGATGAGCTCCGGGGGCAAGCCGCGGTTGCGGGCGCCGACCAGGACGCCCTCGAGGTAGAGGACGTCGGCGAGGATGCGGCCGCGGACGTCCAGGACGCCGGGCTGCACGGCGAGGACGTCGCCGTTCTTCGCGGTCGCCAGCTGCGCGTGGTCGGCAGCCTCGGTGTACGCGGCCTCGGTCTGCTCGATCAGCAGGCCGTCGACGTCGGTGGTGTCCGCGTAGGCGCGGCGCCAGCCGAAGCGGGCGGCGGCGACTTCCATGAGGGAGCGGCGGGCGAGGGACACGGTGACCTCCAGGGGAGGGCCGGTCGTCCGGTCTCGGCTGACCGGGCGGACACCGCCCGGCCCCGGCCGCCGGCGGGCGGCGGGCGGGGCCGGTACGGAGAGCGTCCGGTCAGCTCTTGGGGAAGCGCAGGATCGTGAACTCGGTGCCGGTGCCGTAGGTGCGCGGCTTGGCGGTCAGGATCGTCGGCTGCTCGTCCGCGAGGCGCTGCAGTTCCTCCTCGATCCACTCGGTGGAGCGCTGGAGGGCGAGGCGGTCCAGGTGGAAGTCGGTGAGGTAGACCGTGACGTCGCCGTCGGAGCGGCGCTCCGAGTGCAGCCGCCGGCGCACGATCTCGCGGGCGGTGTCGTCGTCGGGGCGGATCGGCAGGTCCCCGGGCAGGGCCCGGCACTGCGCCGCATGGTGGTTGGCGATCTCCCCGGCGTCCCTCTCGGAGGAGATGAACCTGTCGCCCGCCTTCCTGGACCGGGTGCGGAAGGTGCAGCCCAGGCAGGCCACCGCGTAGTAGGTGCCGTTGACCCCGGCGTCGGCGGTGTAGACGAGGACGACGGCACCGGCCAGTCCGAGGAAGCGCTGGGTGACGATGACGCCCTCGGGCTTCCAGGTCTCGCCGATCTCCGGCCACGGCTCGGGGGTGTACTCCGGCTCGGTGGCGGTGCGGGTACGGAAGAGGGTGAGTGTCATGGTTACTGCTCCTTCTGGGCGGCCTGGGCGTGGATGCGGGCGGCGGTGCGGCGGGCGGCGGCGATCACGAAGGGGATGGCGAGCGCGCCGGCGATGCTGGCGTAGCTGATGACGAAGCTGGCGGCGGTGCTCACACCAGCACTCCGATCGCGGCGGCGGTCAGCAGGGCGAGCGCGGCGAGGATGACGTCGACCGCGAGGGCCAGGCGCCGGAACTTGCGGACCGCGAGGATCGACAGCGCCTTCACGCGGGCGGGGCGGTGATCCTGGCCCATCGCCTCCTGGAGCTCGTTCTCCTCCAGGCGCGCCCACTGCGGGAAGGTGCCCGGCGCGGGGCGGCCGGGCACGGTCAGGCAGGGCCGGACGACCAGGAGCAGTAAGACCGCAGCGGCGGCGAGGGCGAGGACGGCCAGGGCGCCGACGACCTTCGTGAACACGGGCAGGTCCTTGTCGGCGACGCTGGCCAGACCCGCGAGGACCGCGCCGTCGAAGGCGAGCAGCAGGCTGGCCTTGCTGTCGGTGCGGGCGATCTCGCCGCTCACGGTGGCGCAGGCGGCGTCCAGGTTCCGGTCGCCGCTGATGGTGAGGGGGGCGGTGGTCACGTGCGACTCCCATCCGGGCCGGGCTGTCCGGCTCCCCGTCACCACCCGGCCCGCAGCGTGCGGGGCGGGTGGATCAGGCAACCGTCAGACCAGGTCAGGCGGCGCGCTGGAGAGGGAGGGCGACGGCCCGGCATGTCTCCGCGTGCTCCTGCGCCCAGCGCTTGAGCTTCCCGCCCTCGTAGGTGTTCTCCAGGAAGCTGGTGCGGGCCTCGGGGGAGTCGTAGACCTGCTCTCGGGTCTCCTCCTCGCGGTAGCCGCAGCCGGAGCAGAGGCTGACCAGCTTCAGGTCGACGGACTTGGAGGAGTAGCCGTAGCCGGAGGCCGCGTTGGTGTCCTCGGTTACGAACAGGGTCAGGTCGATGGGCGCGCCGACCAGGTTCTGGTACCGGGCGACGACTCCCTGCGGGTTGGGTGTCGGGTGGGGCAGCTTGGCCTTGAGCTGCTCGATCTCCGCGTTCAGCTCCCGGACCTTCTGGTCGGCCCGGCGCTCGATGTCGTTCGCCCGCTTCGCGGCCCCGTCGATCAGGGCGGTGGCCTGCTGCTGGGCCCGCTGCACCGAGGCCCTGGCTTCGGCAACACGGGCGTCGGCCTGCTGGTTGAGGTCGGCGAGCTCCTGGTGGAAGCGGGCGGTGTCCTGCTCCGCTTTCGCGGTGAGCTCCTTGGCGTGGCGCTGCGCCGTCTCCAGGTCCTTCTCCAGGCCGTCGCACTTGCTCCGGACCATGGGGAACGCGGAAGCGAGGTTGTCCAGCTCAGCGAGCCGGGCCGTGCTGATGATCCGGAACATGACGACGTCCTCTCAGCGAGCCGGGTGGTTGTGGTTGTGCAGGTGGATCAGCGGGCGAAGCGACAGGCCACGCAGGGCGAAGAGGCTGCCGATCGTCCAGGCCAGGACCGCGAGGGCGGCGGCCACGGGGCGGCCGGCGGCGGGGGCGGCGTCCCAGACCATGAACACCGAGCAGGCGCCGTGTGCCGTCCAGGTCAACCGGGCACCGACCGCGCCGGTGATCCAGGACAGGACCAGGGAGACGATGCCGACGCCCTGCCAGATGACGAACGCGCTGGTCGCCGTCAGCGGCAGGCCGACCGTGTGCGCGCTCAGGTAGGCGTGGACGGGGTCGGCGACGGTGGCGGTCCACTGCGTGAACCACGCCCAGTCCTGGTGGTGGTACCAGTCGAGGCCCTTGGGGATGCCCCACTTGAGGATGAGCAGCAGGGCGACCAGGGCGACGACGCCGAAGGCGGCGATGGCGCCCGGCGGGACGTCGGCGGCTGCCTTGATCGGCTGCGGCCGGGGCGGGGCCGGCCGCCGGGGCGGCGGGACGCGCTGGCTTTCGTCGATGGTGTCCAGCGGCGGGATGGCGGGGTCGGGCTCGTGCTTGTCGGGCTCGCTCACCGGGTTCTCCTTCACGGTGGTCGACGGCTGCGGGATGAGGTGGTGCTGTACGTGGGCGGGCCGGGCTCACCGACTCCCCTTCACCACCCGCCGACGGGCGGGTGGATCAGGCAACCGGCAGACGCGGGAGGGAGATTCAGGCCGCGGCGGCGAAGTGCTCGCCGGGCGGGCGCATGTAGCTGCCTGGCGCGGCCGGGGTGCCGTCGTGGCACTCCAGGCACGAGCCGAGGGTGCGCAGAGGGAGGCAGTGGTAGTACCGGCGCAAGCACTTCGGGCAGGTCTGCCGGGCGGCCATCGCCTTGTCGAGCGCGACCTCCTTGGCGAAGGTCATCGGCCGGATCGGCTTGGCCTTGGCGATCTCGTACAGGAAGGCCATGCGCTTGCCACCCCGGCACTCGATGACCGCGACCGGGTCCTGGCCGCCGGGCCGTAAGCGCCGCTCCCTGAGTTGCCGTCTGGTCGCGAGCCCTTTCGGGGCCTGCCTCCAGCGGTGTACGGGGAGGACGCCGGTGGGGTCGGCGTAGATGTCGACGTCCCGGACGGCCGGCGGGGACGCAGGGTCAGCGGCGGTGGCCACGGTTGTGCCCGCGGCCGGTGTGGACCTGCACCTTGGCGCGGCCCCGGGCATTGACGTTGATCGACCGGCCAGCGCCGGGCCCGGCGACGAGCATCTTCAGCAGGACGAAGCCGACCAGGGCGACGCCGACGATGATGGCGAGCGCCTTGGCGAGCTCGAGGATGGCGGCGGCCAGGAAGTAGACGCCGAGCCCGGCGACTCCGACGATGAACGCGACCAGTGCGGCCTTCACCAGGAGCGGGGAGATGTAGGGCTGCGGGGCCGGGGCGGGCGGCGGCATGTAGTACGCGACCGGGTGGCCGTTCGGGCCGGGCATCATGACGACGCCGTCCAGGCCGGCGGTCGGCGGGTAGACGACCGCGCCCTGGGGGAGCGGGACGACGTGCTGCCCGTACGCGGGGGCGGGCGGCTGCCCGTACTGGGGCGGCAGCGGCGTCGGGTAGTAGGTGGGCTGGGGCTGCTCGCCGTGAGACGGCATGATGGGGTCTCTCCTCTGCTTGGGGAGCTCGGGCGAATGTCATTTGGCGTGAGATCGCCCGGGGAGGCTTCGGCCTCTTCACCGGCCCCCGAGGTGGCTTCAACATCTCGGGGCCAGTGGAGCCGTCGAAGCTCGGGGGCTGCGTCAGTCGGTGAGCTGGCGCCACCGCGTGGGCAGCAGCGCGTCCCGGCGCAGCAGGATCGTGGGCGGGTGCTCGGGGCCGGCCTTGGGGAGCAGGGCGACCGGCTCGGTGCCCAGGTGGGTGAAGTCGAACTCGAAGTCCGTGTCCACGGTGTCCTCTTCCTCTTCTTCGGGCCGGTGGGTCATGCCGCACCGGCGCTGTCGCTGTCGTCCTCGAAGACGTCCAGGGCGTCGGCGATGACCGACTCCTCGAATCCGTCCTCTTCCGCGAGGCGGCGCTTGGCGGCGCGGACGCGGTCTCCGACCCACGTCTCGCCCTTGCCGTACTGGTTTGCAAGGCGCTCCAGGTCCGGCGCGATGCCGGACAGCGAGCACTTCGCGATGTACCGCTCGGCTTCGTCACGCTGCTTCTCGCGCACTTCGCGAGGGACCCGGCCGCCGTTTTCCGAGGCGGTCAGGGCGGGCACCGCGCTGAGCGCGACCCCACTTTCCGAGGTGCGGCCGGAAGAAATCGAGGCGCGGGCGCCTGCACTTTCCGAGGTTCCGCGAGACTTGGCGGCGGCCCGCTCCAGGGCGCGCTGCCGCTTGATCTTCTCGGCTTCCTCCAGGGCGCGGGCCTCAGCCTCAGCCCTGATCCGCTCAGCCTCAGCGGCGGCTTCGGCCTCCTTGCGGAGCGCCTCTGCCTGGGCTTCGGCTTCCTTGCGCAGCGCCTCTGCCTGCGCTTCTGCCTTGACGATCTCCGCCTGGCGGGCGGCCTCACGGTCTCGTTCGGCCTGTTCCCGCTCCCACTGCTCGCGGCGGCGGCGGTCCTCGATCTCGGCTTCGGTCTTGCGACGCGTCGCCTCGATTTCTGCGGTGCGCTCGGTCAGTGCGAGCCGCTCGCGTTCTGCCTCGATTTCTTCGCGGCGGGTGCGGGAGGCGGCCTCGATTTCTGCCTGCCGACGCTCGTTTTCGAGCCTCGCGTTTTCCGCGCGTTCGCGGCGGTCGGCCTCGCGTTGTGCCTCCTGGCGCTTCGCGGCGGCCTCGCGTTCTGCCTCCTCGCGTTTGGCGGCGGCCTCGCGTTCTGCTTCCTCGCGGGCTCGCTTTTCGGCGGTCTCGCGTTCCGTGGCCTTCGCGCTCTCGAACGTCGCGATGATCGCGGTCAGTTCGCCGCGCCGCCGGGTCGCGTACTTGCGGTAGCCGGTGGCGGCTTCCGCGAGCAGGATCAGCAGGGCCGGGGCGACGGAGTGGAGCAGGATGCCGCCGGCGTCCGGCTTCTGCGGGATGAAGTGGAAGTGGCCGTCGGGGTAGAGCGACGTCCAGCAGTTCATCACCCAGGTGGAGAGGCCGGCCGTCCAGCGCAGCAGGAACGGCCAGCCGCCGGGCTTGTAGTCCCCGCCGTGTTCTGCGAGGACACCGTCGACGTACAGGACGGTGATCAGGGCGAGGCTGGCCAGGGGGTCCAGCATCCAGGCGATGTACCAGGGGATCTCGTGGGAGACGCCGAACCGGGTCACATTCACACAAGTGAAGATCAAAGCGCCGCCCCCGAGGGTCAGCAGCGCCTTGGTGACCATGGCCAGGACCTCGTCCAGCTTGGCGATGGACTTCCGGGCCTTGTTGGCGTCGTCCGCACTGACGGGCGCGGCGATTTTGGGCGGCCCGGCCTGCTTCGGCCGGGGAGCGGTCGGGGCGCTCATTGGCTACCTTCCGTAGTGTGCGGGGGGAGTGTGCGGCGCACACTGCACAGGGTGCAAACCGGGATCAATCACCTGTGTGCGGGCTTGCACACTGGAAATTCCCTAGGGGAGGGAGGGGCCGCACAGTGCGGTGTGCGCTGTGCGGCCCCTCCCGGGAATGGTGACTCTCAGTTGCCATTTTCGAGCGGGGAGCGGATCAGGTCGTACGATCCGTAGCCCTCCTCGGACTCGTCCTTGGCGATGACGCCGTCGTCCAGGAGCTGCTTCTTCAGGCGGTTCCACCAGTCGCGGGCGCCCTTCTTGTTGACCCGCATCCACAGGTCGTTGAGCTCCTTGGGCTCGAAGTTGTCTTTGCCTTCGCGCACCCAGGAATCCAGTCGGGCAAAGATGGCGTCCCTGGTGTCCTCGGGGGAGAGCTTCTCCTCGTCGGCCACCGCGCCGGGCAGCTGGAAGACCGGGGCGTCGGCGGCCGGGGCCTCGATCTCGGTCTCGACGCTGAGGTGGTCGTACGCGCCGGGCTCGGGGTCGGCCTCCAGGATCTTCCGCAGTTCCTCGTCCAAGTCCTCGGTCTCCTTCGCGAGCAGGTCCGGGTCGATCTCCACGTCCTCGTCCTCCTCGTACTCGTCGGCGTCGTACTCGGAGGCCGTGTCCGCCGCCGGGGTGGCGGGGGCGGCCGGCTGCTGGGGGAAGGCGCCGGATCCGTCGGCGTCGCCCTCCAGGAGCGGGGTGGTGTAGAAGGTGCGGTTGGTCCACAGCGCGCCGAACGCGTCAGCGGTCGTGGCGTCCATGGGGGTGCGCACGTTCATGCCCGCGGTGACGGCGGCCGCCAGGGTGGGGCGGTCGGCGTTGTAGGTGCGGGCGGTGACCGCCCAGCGGTCTTCGGCGATGCCCATCCCGGCCGCGTACAGGTAGCCGGGCTTCCTGTTCGCCCAGCCGGGGAAGGCGCCGGCGTCGATCGCCTCGGGCGGCAGGACGTACTGGGCTTCCGCGCCGTCGGACAGGCCGTAGGCCATACCGGCGGGGTGGTTGGAGCGCGCCGTGGTGTCCATCTGGTCGTGCGTGGCGCGCTGGATGGAGGAGAGGAACCAGCCGCCGGTGGAGCGCAGGGTCCGCAGCACCTTGCTGTACGCCTCGCCGTCGGCGAAGTCGGCGGCCTCCTCACCGATGATCAGCAGGAAGTTCAGGCCGCAGCCCGGCTTCCACTTCGCCAGGCCCTTGGCCGCGAGGTACTCGCCGCGGGCCTTGATGACGGTGTGCATCTGCTTGAAGAACCGGCGGGCGTCCTTCTCGTTGGTGATCACCATGTCGGCGGCGTGCCGGACGTGCCCGTAGTCCTGCATGAACTTCGAGCAGTTGATGACGATGACGGACACCTCGGTGCGGGTGGCGGCCTCGGTCACGATGATCGAGTTGCCGACCGTCTTGCCCGCGCCGTTGACGCCCTGGGCGACGCAGTGCTCGACGTTCTGGCCGCCTTCGACCTCCTGCGGGTCGTTGAGGATGCCGGGCAGGTTGAGCTTGAGCGTCTCGCCGTCCTCGTACCGTCCGAGGTTGATCGGCAGGTCACCGAAGCCGGCGCCGAACGCGGACGGGCCGGGCCAGGCGAAGCCCTCCTTGAGGAGGTCGGCGACCTGGACCCGCATGGTGATCAGCGAGGCGTCGTCGTCGTCGACGGTGTGGGTGATGCGGCCCTGTCCGAGCTTGAGCGCGGAGGTCATGGCGGGGATACGGCGGGCGAACTCGTCCGCCGTGGCCCCGTCCTTCGCTTCGATCTTGGCGACGACCGTGCCCTTGCCGTTGGACTGGGCTTCCTTCAGCTCGTGCTTGGCCAGGCCGATCTCGGATTCGAGCTTGGCCCACTTGCCGTCGGCCTTCTCGCCCGAGCCCTTCTTGTACAGCGCCGACCACAGGTGGTTGGCGATGCACAGGCCGGACCCGGCGAGCATCCAGGCGCCCATCGTGGCGCCGGACTCCAGGCCCATCACGGTGCCCAGGGTGACCCCGGCCGTGGTGGCGACGGCGTTGACCTGGTGGAGGTAGCGCACGTCCTTGTCTCGCTTGGCCTTGTGGTCCATGTGGTTGATGAACTTCGACAGGGCCGCGCCGGTGCCGGCCAGACCGAGCGCGGCGAGCGCCAGGGAGGCCGGGGTGGTGGCGAGCAGCACGTGGGCGGTCTCAGCGACGATGCAGCCGCCGATGTTGATGCCCCACGGCCCGCCGTAGGTGACCCATGCCTTCCTCGAGGACTCCTGCTCCTCTTCGGTACGGGTGTCGATCTTCTTCGCTCGTGCGGAGATACGGCGAGCCATCACGCTGCCCTTCCGGCCTCGCCCGGACGCCCGGCGGCGCCCTTGGGCTTGTCACCGATGGAGAATCCGGGCTTCTTCGAGCCCTTGCCCTCGCGCGCCTTCCGCTCAGCCTCGATCTCGGGCTGGATGAAGTGCTTGACGAAGGAGGCGTACATCTTCACGCCGCTCAGTCCGAGGACCTTCGCGGCGGACGCGCCGCCCTTGAGGTGGGCGGACACGAGCTTCGCGCGGATCTTGGACTGGGCACCGAAGGTCCACCACTTGCCCTTGTACTGGGCGAGGATGGCGCCGACCATGTCCGCGTCCATGCCGATCCGCATGTGGAGCTCCAGGCCGATCGCCCGCAGGATCCGGGCGTACTGGTAGAGGTCGCGGTCGCTCGTGAACTCGATCTTCTCCAGCTGCTTGATGAGCTCCGAGAGGTTCGAGCCGAGCTTCTCGCCGCTGTCGCTGCTGTCGCTCATGTCGGGGTGGGTTCCTTCCAGGTCGGGGTTTGTGCGGACGGGTCGGGGGCTGTCACCTCCCCGCGGTCCCGCACCTCGCAGTGCGGAGCCACGGGCAAGCGGCAGGAATCACTTGCTGTCAGCGGCGTTGGCGTTGGAGATCGCCGTACCGATGCCGTGGCCCATGCCGTCGATCGCAGCCGCGAGCGGCGACGTGGCCAGGGCGTAGCCGCAGATGAGCGCGGCGATCAGGACGCCCGCTCGCATGTCGGAGCGCCAGAACAGCCAGGTGGCGCCACCGGCGAGCAGGAAGAGGGGCAGGGAAATCACGAGGTCCTCCTAGGACGGGGAGTCGGGGAAGTGCTCTCCAGCCGCGAGGGCCGAGCCGAGCGGGGGAAGCGAGTGCTCCTTCGCTCTCCACCGCCACCGGACCGCGCGGGGCGGGCCGGTGGCGACTGGGCAACGCAGGAAGCGGAGCGAGGTCAGCGGGCCAGGAGGACCGCGGCGATGACGATGAACGGCCCGGCCATGCCGAGCAGGTAGAGGAACCGCATGTCGCCTTCTTCCAGAGGGAGTTGACGGGTCAGGCAGCGGAGCGGGCCCGGTTGCGGGCCGCGCGGCGCTTCATGGCGCGGCGCTCGTCCTCGGACAGGCCGCCCCACACGCCCTCGTCCTGGCCGGACTCCAGCGCCCACTGCAGGCACTGCTCCATGACCGGGCAGCGGCGGCAGACGGCCTTGGCCTCCTCGATCTGCAGGAGCGCCGGCCCGGTGTTGCCGATGGGGAAGAACAGCTCGGGGTCCTCTTCGCGGCAGACCGCGTTGTGGCGCCAGTCCATCGCGGTCACTTCCCGCTGCGGGCCCGGCGCAGGGCCTCTTCGATGATCGGGTCGGTGGTGTCGTCGTTCTGTGCGACGCTGAGGGAGTTCAACAGGGCCTCCATACAGGTCCTGGACAGCCCCGGGGGTCCGATCCCTGGGGCTGTCGCGGTTGGTAGAGCGGGTGTCCACCGCGCTCTCCACCGCCCACCGAACGACCCGAAGGCCGGCGGTGGGCGACTGGGCAGCGCGGGGCTGCAAAACAGGGGGCGCGGCCTCTGCCGCCGCGCCTGCTCGCCTTGTGTGCTGAGAGGGAGAACGAGGTTCCCTCAGTCCCGACGCGGCTCCTCGCCTCGGCTGGGACCGGGTGCCGAGGGTCTGGGAGTGTGTCGCGTCGTTCTTTTACGTCGTGGGGATGTCTGCCCTCCGTGCTCTCCATCAGTAATGAGCGCCCGGTTGGTACTGCACCGGGCCGCCCCAGGAACAGAGCGCCTGACGGGTCATCGCACGTGCTGACTGCCACCACCAGCGGTAATGGCGCCACACGACGGGTTTCCACTCACCTCCGGCCGGTGTGGACACGGCCGGTACTGCGGTGGTGGATCACGCTGTTGAGTTCTCAAGGACCAGCCGCTGCCTTCCAGAGCCAGCCCAAGGGCTGGATGTCCGGGCGGATGCTGTCGGGAGTCGCGCTTCCGGCTCCCTCATCCGGCGCCGCCCGCGGGGGCGGTTCCGGGTGGGGGAGCCGGGTCCGAAGACCCGGCGGGTGGGGCGGGGAGGATCAGGCCGCGATCGGCAGGGGGGCCGCGGCGGCCGGCCGCGTGATGCGCAGCTGCGCGGCGTAGGGGAGGAGCACGTCGACCAGGCGCTCGCGCACCAGCTCGGTGGCGGTCGGGTCGGCGGCGAGGATGTCGCGGGCGGCGAGCATTCGGTTCTCGCGGGCCTCGATCGCGGCGACGGCGGCGGTGATGTCCAGGCCGTCCAACCGCTCGTGGGGAAGGGGGCCGGCCTCGAACATCTCCAGCGGCGTACCGAAGGCGACGTCCAGGTCCAGGTCGCCGAAGTCGGGGAGCGGCACCTCCACCGCCTCCAGGAGCGCGAGCGTCTCAGCGTCGAAGTTCTCGGTGGCGAGGCTGGCGGCGGGGCGGCTGGTGGTGTTCATGGGGTGGTGCTCCTCTCGGACGTTCTGAGCTCGGGAGGCGTCCCGATGGCGAGTGGGCAGGGCGAAGCCGCACCTCTTCGGCGCCCCCGCCCTTACCTCGTTAGCGAGGTTCGGCGCTTCATCAGTACAGCGCTGCTCGTTAGCGATGTCAAGAAGTACGTTAGCGAGGTACGCTGATCCGGCGGCATCCCCACACCACACCGGGACGCCCTTGCCGGTCCCTCGATAGCCAGCGGCCGTAGGATCGCTAACGAGGTAGGGAGATGCATGGCGAGTGAGACGGGCGCGCAGCGGCCCAAGTACCAGCGGATTGCCGACGACCTGAAGGCGGCAATCGAGTCCGGCGAGTACGGGCCTGGTGATCGACTGCCAGGCGAGAACGCGCTCGCCGCTCAGTACGAAGTTGCGGCTCTTACCGCGCGCCAGGCGCTCAAGATCCTGCGGATCGAGGGCCTGGTGGAAACGAAGAAGGGTGCCGGCGCCCGCGTCATCGAGTTCCGCCCGATCCGACGCCACGGCATCCAACGGCTCGCCCGAGAGCAATGGGGTGCTGGCAAATCCATCTGGTCCGCTGACGAAGAGCGCCCCGTCACGATCGACGTCCGAGTTGCCAGCGTGCCGGTTCCGGCGCACATCGCCCGGATGCTGGAGCTCGATGAAAGCGAGCCCGTATGCGCTCGGTCCCGTCGCTTTGTGCTGGACGACAGGCCGGTCATGCTCGCAACTTCCTACCTGCCCCTTGAGCTGGCAGAAGGCACCGCGATCATGCGCGTCGACACCGGAGAGGGCGGTACGTACGCCCGGCTCGCCGAGCTTGGCCACGGGCCCGTGCACTTCCGCGAGGAGATCCGCTGCCGGCTCCCCGTCGCTGAGGAAGCCGAAGGGCTGGCGATGCCCTTGGAGCGTCCCGTCATCAAGCTGTGTCGAACGGCTTACGACGCAGACCTTCGGGCGGTCGAAGTGAACGAGATGACCATGGACAGCGCGGCATACGTCTTGGAATACGCGTTCGATGCCTAAGTCCTCGAACCTGACCACTGCGACCCCCCTCGTGACTGCTCGTCGTGTGGGGGCCATCACACTCGCGCTGAGCCGGACGGAACATCACAGCGGCTTGTCGAAGCCCGTGCACACTTCCGTTCACGGGTTTTCAACATCCACGTACACATGGGATTTGGGGCCCGAGCTCTAGGCTCGCGGCCATGAAGATGACGGAGGGGCAGAGGGTGGGGAAGCAGCGAGCGGGGTGGCGGCCAGACCGGTTGCGCGAGCAGCGGGAGGCTCACGGCCTGACCCTGGAGAAGGCCGGCGAGCGCCTCCGGGCGGTTGCCGAGCAGGCCAAGCTCAAGGGCATCCCCGCCGCGAATCCTCAGACCCTGTGGCAGCACGAACAGGGCGAGGTCTTCCCTGGCCCCCACTACCGGCGCGCCTACTGCCTCCTCTACCGGGCGACGGAACCCGACTTGGGGTTCCGCAATGCCCTGCCCGGTGAGGAGTCCTCCTTCAAGCTCACGCCGCTGGACGACCGCCTCAACGGATCACATGTCCTGGCTGTTGAGCGCGCCATTCATCGCATCGCGCCGGGCTCCGACGAGGCCGACCACTTCGATCTGCAGCAGCGGATCATCGACGCGTGGAAGCGCCGGCACACGGGCGGCGACCCGCACCGCCCCGTCCTCATCCTGGTCGGCGGCTTCGCCGGCAGTGGCAAGACCGAGCTCGCCCGCTTCTTCGTTCAGCTCACCGGCTGGCCCCTGCTCGACAAGGACCCGCTCACCCGCCCGCTCGTGGAACGCCTCCTGGTCGCGCTGGGCGGCGACGCGAACGATAGGCACACCGATCTCTATCGCGAGAAGGTCCGGCCGGTGGAGTACGACTGCCTGATGCAGTCGGCCATGGCCAACATCAAGTGCGGCATCTCCACCGTGCTGACCGCCCCGTTTATCGCAGAGATGACCGACCCGGCCTGGATGCAGCGCCTGACCAACCGGGCGGGCTCGATGGGCGTCGACGTCTTCCCCGTCTGGGTCCGCTGCGACGAGGAGTCGATGCGCGAGTACATCGGATTCCGTTCCGCGGCCCGGGACGCGTGGAAGCTCCAGCGGTGGGACGAGTACATGGCCACGATCGACCTCGACCTGCGCCCGGCAGTGCCGCACCTGGTCGTCGACAACCGACTGGGGACCGCGGTGACGCTCGCGGACCAGGCTCGGCAGGCGATGGGGGCGATGTACTCGTGACCGGACGTCAGGGCGTGATCCTGTACGGCCCGCCGGCGGCGGGCAAGGACACCGTCACCGCCGTGCTCACCGGGCTGCACGCGAAGTACGCGCAGTTCGCCCGGCTCAAGGTCGGGTCCGGCAAGTCAGTCGGCTACCGGATGGGCACCGCGGAGCAGCTGCACGAGCTGGAGGCCGCGGGCGACGTCGTTTACGCGAACACCAGGTACGGCAACACCTACGTGATCGACCGGCCCGGCGTCGACGCGGCGTTCGCGGCCGGGGTGCCGGTGGTGCACCTCGGGCAGATCGACGGCATCCGCGCGCTGGTCGACGGCTACCCGGCCGACTGGTCGGTGGTGCTGCTGTGGTGCCCGCGCGAGGTCACCGAGCAGCGGTCGGCGGGGCGCGGCGACAGCGACACCGCGGCGCGCCTGGCGGCGTGGGACGCGACCCGCGAAGACCTGGACGCGCACCCGGGTACGACCTGGGACCTGACCGTGGACACCACGGCGGCGGCTCCGCAGGACGCGGCTCGACTCATCGACCAGCTGCTGGCGCAGCGGGCGGGGGCGGCGTCGGCATGAGCGCGGGCTACGGGTGGGCGAGTCGGTCCAGGGCGTCGGTGAGCGTGAGCTCGCTGTCGTCCTTGACCTCATGCCACCGGGCCAGCGTGGACGCGGCCGCGCGCAGTATCTCCGGTGGAAGGCCGGCGGCCGCGAGGGTGTCGGCGGCTTCCTCGAGCTCCGGGCCCCAGCGCCAGGCTCGGGCAGCGGTCTTGGCGACGTATTGCGGCTCGGACAGGTACGAGTCGGTGCGCTTCGAGGCGACCTCGATAAGCTCTTGGTCGACGCCGTGCTCGCGCGCCATGCCGACCGCCAGCGCCACCAGCACGCGGCTCGTCTTCTGGAAGCTGGCATACGCCAGCTTCAGCGCGGACGCCTTCCCGATCTCCGTGCCCAGCACCGCCGTCTGGACGGCGGTGTCCGCGAACAGCGCCTCGATGCGCTCGGTGGCGGCGGCAGGACCCGACAGGTACAAGGTCGGCGACTTGCCGCGCACCGGTGGGGAGCCGACGATGCCGCCGTCCACGACGGTCGCGGTCGGTTTGAGCAGCCCGGCGATCCGCTTCACGCGTTCGGGGTTGATGGCGTTCGCTTCCACGTACACCCCGGCGAAGCGGTGCCCGGCGACGTCGCGGGCCAGGTCCTCGGCTGCGGCTGGCGGGCAGAGGCTGATGACGATGTCGCTGCGGTCCAGCAGCTCGGACATCGTGGCCACGGGCGTCAGCCCGAACTGGGCGGCGCGCTTCACCGAGGCGGGGCTGCGCCCGGTCTCGCACCACAGGACTGCGGTCGCGTTGGTCGCGGCGCAGGCGGCGACAGTGGCGCCCATGCTGCCGGGGTGGAGGATGCCGACGGTGGGCTGGTCCACGGTGCTACTCCGAGGTCTCGTTGAGCAGGATGGTGATGGCGTCGGTGACGTCGTCGACGATGTGGTGAGCGGCGGGCAGCCCGTCAGGCCAGGGGCGTCCGCGCAGCCAGATGGTGCGCAGGCCGGCCTGGTGTCCGCCGCCGATGTCTCCGGTCGGGTTGTCGCCGATCATCCAGCCGCCATCCGCGAGGTTCGCGCCGCAGCGGGAGGCTGCGAGTTGGAAGAGGCGCAGGTCCGGCTTGCGGATCTCCAGATCGCCCGAGACGGCGACGCCGTCGACCAGGGCGTCGAGGCCGGTCGCGGCGAGTTTGGCGCGTTGGATGTCGCCGGCCCCGTTGGTGATGACGCCGATCGTCCATGCGGCCTCACGCATACGGGCAAGGCCCTCGAGGACTTCTGGTCGGCAGGTGACGGCGGCGGCCATGAGGCTGACGTACTCCTGCCACAGCTCCGCGGCCGACACATCCAAGGCGAAGGCTGCCCGCAGCCGGGTGAAGTCGCCAGCTGTCGCGCGATCGACCAGGTCAATGCGCAGCTGCTGCTCGATGGCAGCGCCGAATCCGTGCGTGCGGCACAACGTGGTGATGGCGTCGTTGAGCGCGCTTTGCCGGTCCACGAGGCTGTTGTCCAGGTCGAAGAGCGCAAGCGGCATGGGCTGGACCCTACCGAGGCGCGGCATGCCGGTGTCCACGAGGTGCGTCAGTCCATTACGTGGAGCGGGATCGGGAGGGGTTGGTGATGGCTGAGCGGTTCGTTCACTGCGCAGGGAAGACCGAACTCACTGCGGAGCAAGTCGAGCTTCTCCGGCGCGTGAACCCGCGGTACGCCGACTCAGGGGTCGATGACTTCGCGTTGGTGCAGTGGTGCGAGTTGTCGAATGGTCATGACGACGTCCCGCACCACAGCGAGGTGATGTCCCTCTACGAGGGCGACCACTGGTGGCTGCGCTGGAATGAGGACCAGCATGAGTTGATGACGCTGGCCATGTGCCCGGTTGAGTCCGGTCCGCGCGACGAGGTCAGCACTTATCCGTGCGGCCTCTTTCATGGGCACCCCGGCCAGCACGGCTGGGAGGTGAAGGACCCGGAGCTGTGCGCGCACGCGGGGCTTGGCACGCCAGTCCTGATCTCCGAGGGCGTGTCGTACGACAACCGGTACATCGCTGTCCTCGAGGCCCCTTGCCTGGGCTGCCCCGAGCGGATGGTCCAAGTCAGTGCCGTCGATCCGGCGCGAGCGCAGCCGCCGGAGCATCTCGGTGCCAGGACTAGCCAGTGGTCGCTGTACGGACGGGAGGAGTGACCTTGCTGACTCGTACCTGCGGAAGTTCCCGCGTCGCCGCTACGAGCGGCATACCGTTCCCGAGATCAAATGGTGTATGTTTCGGAGATCAATCGATCATTGGAGCCTGCGCTATGTCCGACCCGGACCGCTTGAAGCGGGTCGACGCCCTGCTGGAGGGCCTGGACGAAGTCCTGCCGCCGCCGCGGGTGCGCGCTCAGCTGCGCCTCGCCGCGAACCTCACCCAGCAGGAGATCGCGGACGCGGTGGGCGTGAAGCGCCTTTCCGTAGTGAATTGGGAGCTGGGGAAGAGCAACCCTCGGCGCCCGCACCGACAGGCGTACATCCACCTGCTCAATCAGCTCGCAAAACGCTTCCCCCAAGCCGCTGTCCTGGATTTGGGCAGCGCGACGCCGGCCTCCGAAGGGGGATCGGGATGACCTAACGGCCATCGGCCGCGCGCGCCAAGAAGCGGACTAACCTCCCGCTGGCCTCGCGCGGCCCGTCTACCGACCGGATTAACCACCCGCGTCGGCTGCTCAAGTCCCGGTTGCTGCCGGTCCTGAGCTGCGGCTTATCAAGCCGCTCATCTGTACCCGGCCCCTCATCAGGGCCACTGCACCACCGGCCACTAACCACGGCCACCACAGCCAGATCAGTACCGATCCGCATCACCCGCGGTGCCCCCACCACAGGGGCCACGCGGTTCAGCAGGACCGGGAGGGACGGAGAAATCTCCCCCCACCCGGGCGGTGTCCGCCCTCTTCTCACGAAGGGGGCGGCCCCTGACACATCCAAGAAGGTCGGTCCAGCCCCGAGGGGCTCTGGCCCGTCCAGCTACATGGAAGGCAGGTCGTTCTCATAGTGCCCGAAGTGGTGTCCCCCTGTCAGCTTGGCCTTGTCCGTTTCATGCCGGTTCAGGCGCGGCGGCCGTCCCGTGTGGCGGGATCGGCGTGCGGTTCCTCCCCTCTTTTCCTGTTCGTACAGGAAGAGGGTCTTCCGGTAGGAAGCTACAAGCGCGGGGCTTTCGGAGCGGTCTCCCCGGGTCGGGTCGCGACGCCGGCCGTCCGGCTCGTGCACCCGCTCGCGGAGGTCGTCCACAACTCCGTCGACGGGAGCGTCCTCGCGGGCGGCGTCCCGTGTGGCGGGACGCGATCTGAAGTTGTTGCCCGCCGTGCGGGAGGGCCGGGGGCAATCGGGGCTCGCTGGCCTCTGTCCACAGGCCGACTCGTGCAGGGTCGTCAGATGGATCACGAAGCACGCGTTTTGCCTGCTGAGGGGGGTGTCCGCTTTGGCGTGTACACCAGCCTGATGACGACACAGGCGATCTTCACCGCCCCGGCCGGGACGGTGGGCCGATGAGCAGCACGGCGGCACCGGCCGCCGTACTCCCGCGCCCCCGCACGAAGCCCGTCGGGGGGGCCTCGCGCCGTCGACTGCGGTCGGTCCCGGCTCAGGCCGGACCGGTCACGCGGCTGGAGCTGGGCAACCCGCTCCAGCTGACGAAGACGATGCGGGCCCGGCTGCTCGCGGCGGTGCGCGCGCTGGTGACCTCTCCGGCGCTGGCCGGGGCGTCGGACAGCACGCGGCTGGCGTCGGTGGTGCTGACCGCGAAGGCGGATGCGCGCAAGGACTTCGAGACGTCGATCTGGGCGGAGGAGCTCGGCCGGTGGCTGGGGATGTCGCAGTCGACGGTCGCGCACACCGTGCTGCCCGAGCTGCGCGCTGCCGGGTTCCTCAACTCGAACGTCGCGACCAACAGCATCGGGTGGGCGACGGGCCTGGAGTGCTGGGTGATCCCGATGCACCGGGCCCAGCAGGCCGGCGACCGGCGGCACGCCCTGGCGCTGTCCCGCTCCGAGCTGGCGGTGCTGCTGAGCCTCATCGAGGTGCTGTTCGGTCCGGGGTGGGCGCCGAAGGACAAGGCGCCGATCCCGGCCGGGCTGCTCGCCGGGCGTACGGGCCGGGGTGCGGCGACGGACCGGCTCGGGCTGCTGCTGATGGTGCTGACGACGGGGTCGGCGGGCTGGCTGCAGCTGTGCCCCGGGTCGGTGGACACGTCCCGGGGTCGTCCGGCGGCGACGATCGCGCGGCTGCTGGGCTGCTCGGCGGCGGCCGGGGCGAAGGTGCTGGGGCGGCTCCAGAAGCACGGCGTCGCGGAGGTGGTGCGCAAGGAGACCGGCTCGGGTCTGAACGCGCAGTCACGGGTGCGACTGGTGCCGGTCGCCAAGGCCCACGGCCTGGCCGTGCGGGAGGCCCGCCGTGTCGCGAAGTCCGTGTTTTCAGACCTCGCCGGTACTGCATCCGGAGATCTTGAGACCGGCGAGCCGGGCGAGACCCTTGGGGCGACTGGGATCGAGGGGGCGGGGCAGGGCGAGATGGCTGGATCGGCAGACCTCGCCGCAACTGCACAGCACCACGCTCTCCACGCTTCTGTGGTTACTCCCGGTGGTTCTCTTGAGCTCTCTGGTGGCTTTTCCGGCGAAGGCCGTGGTGGGAACCACGGTCTGCCGGACCGCGCGTGCGCGGGCGAGGACGGCGGCCCGCTCCGCGGGGAACAGCCGAAGGAGTCCCCGGTCATCGAAGGCATCAAGGGCGGCTGCGGGCCGGTGGCCGGCGGCTCGGTGCGGGTCGTGGACGGTGCCGGTCAGGGCAGGCAGCAGCGGGGGAGGGTGCCTCTGCCGCCGGAAGATCTGCGGGCCGTCCTGGCCCCGGTGGACCTGGTGTGGGCCCGGCTGGAGCGTCCGGCCGCCCGGCGCCTGGTGGAGGCCGCCGCCCGTAGCGAGCTGGGCAGGGTGGTCGGCTTCGCGGGCCGTACGGACGCGCCGCAGATCCTCGCCGACCGCCTCGCCCGGCGCCTGGCGGAGCAGATGCGGCTGGCCGGGCCGATCAAGGACCCGGTGGGCTGGCTGATCGGCCGGGGCCTGCCGCAGCGCCAGCTGTGCGCGGAGACCCGGTGCGACGAGGGCGCGCTGCTCGACTCCGGCCGGGACTGCCCGCGCTGCGAGGACCGGCAGCTCGACCGACGCGACCAGCGCCGTGCGGTCGCGGCCGCCGTCGACGCCGCGATGCCCGGAGCCTCCGAGAGCGAGCGCCGCGCCGTCATCGCGCAGCAGCTGCACCAGGACGTGACGGCCGAAGCGTGGGCCAAGGCCCGCCGGTGGGAGCAGGTCCGCGAGCAGCAGGCCGCCGCCGCCAAGGCCCGCGCCGAAGCCGCAGCCGGGCAGCCGGTCGACGTCGTCGTGGACGAGCCGGTGGCCCCGGTCGTGCTGCCCGCGCCGCGCCCGGCCGCCGTCATCGTGCCTGCTCCGCAGCCGGAGCCCGCCGACGTCGACGACGACGACCAGGACCTCGTCCTCGAGGACCTCACCCCCGACCAGGTGCGCAACTGGCGGGTGCGGGCGCTCAAGGACCACCAGGTGGTGTTCGACCACATCGACCGCTACGGCGAGCCGTCGGCCCGGCGCCTGTTCAGCAATCAGCTGGTCGACCAGGCGCAGCACCACTCCCGGCTCGGGCACCTGGACCTCGGCTACGCCACCTGGGGGCAGGCATGAGCGGCGGCGAGACGTCCGGCGTCGACCTGGCCCGGGTCGCGCTGAGGGCCGCGATGGAGGCGGCCCGGAAGAACGGCAGCGGCCAGAAGGCGAAGTCCAAGCCGCGGCCGGTGCGTACGGTGCGGCGTGACGGGCGCGAGCCGATGGGCCTCGGAGCGGCGATCGGCGCGCTGGTCACCGAGCGGGCCTGGGAGCTCCCGGCCGCCGGCGCGACGCTGCCGGAGCGGTGGGCCGCCCTAGTCCCCGAGCTCGCCGGGCACGTCGCCGCCGTGGCGTTCGACCCGGACTCCGGCCGGCTCACCGTGTGCCCGGAGTCGTCGGCCTGGGCGACGAAGGCCCGGCTGGAGCAGACCCGAGTCATCGCGGCCGCTAACAAGGCGGCGGGCCGCACCGTCGTGAACTCCCTGCGGATCCTGCCGCCCGGTGCCGCGCCCGTACCCAACCCGGCCGATGCTGTCCCGGCAGACTCGACCCCGGCCGCGCCCACTGGCCCGGCGAAGACCAGGGAGACCGCGTCCGAGGGCTACCGCCGCGCGCTCGCCGCGCACCAGGAGGCCGCCGCGCCGCGCCAGGTGGACCCGGGCATCGCGGAGGCGGTGGAACGGCAGACCGCCGCGATGCGCGAGCTGTCCCGCCGGGCATTCCCCGACCCCGACGTCGCCCCGGATGATGCGCCGGCCCCGATCGAGCAGGCCCGCGCCGGGCGTCGCCGCCAGGCCGCAGTGACCGAGGCTGCCGCTCTGCGCCGTGCTCGTGCCGATCGTGCTCAGCGGTGTCGATCGACGGCGACAATGCGGGATGCCCGCCCTGACGTGGCCGGTGTGAGGAAGGCGTCGTGATGGATGGCAGTGAGATTCAACAGCCCGATCTGGCGCGCCCCGAATGGTTCGATGACAAGGCCGCGTGGTGGATTCCGGCGCTTCGGTCCGAGGAATTCGCCGCACGAGCGGAACCGCTGGGTGTCGATACCCAAGGGCGGCTACACGTGCTCTGCGAAAGCCCGGCGTCCCGCACGCAGTTGCGGCTCGTGGAGAAGGCTGCGCTCGCGCGGATCAACGAGATCTTGCCGGATGCGCGGCTGACCAGTGTGATCGGCTCTGTACGCCCCAGGATCGTTGTCCTGGTCGTGGGCAGCGATGACTTCGTGGACCAGCAGAGGGTCGCTGACGTCCTGTTGGAGACCTGCCATGACGTCATCGAGGCGTTCGGCCCGGAGCACCAGGTCGTCCTGCGGCTGCTGGGCGAGTCCGCGTTCGACCACTGCGTTGCGCACTGGGCTGCAGCACACACGGCCGCCACCGTCGGCACCAGCCCCCCGGTGTACGTCACGGTCCACCCGGCCGACCAGGCCGCGCACGGCGAAGGCGCCCGCTGGGCCCGCGACCGAGCGCTGATCGCGCAAGGCCCGCAGCTCTGCCTCGCCTTCTGCACTCCAGGTTCGTCGCTACCCGGCATCGTTCAGCTGGCCGTTGGCGCGGGAATCCCCCTTCGAAGGCTCTGACAGGACTCAGTCCGTTCGAGCGTGCGGCCCGTCCGGCGGACCGACTCCCCCCGAGGACGCGCGCACCGAGCGGGTGGGGCGTGGCGTCCGGCGTGACGGTGTCCCAGAGCTTCGCGAAGACCGCGTAGGATGTGCCCCGCACCACGTCTGAGGTTTCAGAGAGCGCCATCGAACTCCCTCAGCACCAAGGCGAAGGTTGATAGCTCCACCAAATCCCTCGCTGGCGTCACCGCTCGAAGGCACACCCGCGCCCGGACTCTCCGGGTGCGGGTCTCTTTGTATGCCCCCGCCCCCACCAAGCCCTGCTCGTCCCGTGTCCGAGAGCCCCGGCAGCCGCCGGGGCTTTCCGTATATCCGGAGGTCCCCGTGACGGAACTCGCTTCCGCCGTACCCGCCTACGTTCTGCTCGCCGCGCTTGCGGTCATCGTCGTGCTGCTCACCGTGGTCGCCATCGTGGCGCGGGCGGTGGTGGCGAAGGCGCGGCCCGAGGACTTACCGCACATCCTTCCCGGCCTGGGCCAGGTCCTGGCCGCGCTGTCCCTCTTCCTCCCTTGGGGGCGCGGGACGCGGGGGCCGACCGTCGTGCCGCCGCTTCCCGCCCGGTCCGAGCGCAGAGGAGGCCGGCGCCGGGGGTGAGCCGGGGGTCAAGCCGCCGGCGGCTGGCTGGACGGGGTCGCCTGGTCGGCGGGCTGGTCCAGCTGCTGCTGGCGGCGCCGCTGCTCGTTGCGGTGGTCTTCGACGCGCTGGGTGAACTTCTTCAGCGCCTCGTCCTCCTGGCCGGCCCCGTACTCGCTGTACGGGCCGATGCCGAGACGAACGGCGTTCACCTCCTCCTCGATGGCGTCGGCAGTCTGCTGGAGGAAGTAGCTGCGCTCGCGGAACTTGTAGTAGCCGGTGAACATCGCGGCCACCGTGATCGCGAAGCTGATGGCCGTCAGGGTGACGCTCTGCCAGGTCAGCTCCTTGCCGGTGTCCAGGGCCGCAATCGTGGTCGTGGACGCTGAGCCGATCATGATGAGCGTCTGCAGGCCGTTGTGGACGCGCCGGTACTTACGGCTGTCAGCCTGGTACTGCTCGACCGCCGCCGTGACTTCCTCACGGTAGAGCTTGCGCCGGTCGTCCACATTCGGGTTGTTCCTGGCCTTCTGCTTCCACAGTGACTCTTGCTGCGAGGCGAGATGCGCCTCCAGGCGCTGGAGGCTGGACACGTCCCGTCCGGCGAAGTAGACGCCGACCAGCGTCAGCAAGGACATCAGGAGCAGGCCGCCGCAGATCAGGTCCCCCACGACGAACCGCGCCGGATCACCCGTGGTGCCCCAGGCGATGCCCGTGCCGATGACGGCGGCGAGTAAGGACAGCCAGCTGATGGCCGCCCCCGCGCGCCAGATGCGATCCAGCAGCCGGCGCCGGGCGAGCTGCTCCTGGGCGTCGATGACGAGGTTGGTGGTCACCACGTAGATCCGTTCGTCGGCGTCCCGCTGGCGGGCGTTGATCAGGTCGTCCGCGTCCTGCATGCGGCGGGGCGCGTCGTCGTCGAAGTCGCGGGCCACGGGCTCAGCGGGCGAAGGCTTCGGTCAGGCTGATGCGGTAGCCGTCCTCTTCCATCAGCACGACGGTGACGCCGAACGGGTCGGGGTGGTCCAGCTCGATCTGGGTGAAGGAGAAGTTCACCGCGGCCTGGATCGGCGGCACCAGTTCACCGCCGGGCTGCGGCGCGGGGGCCGGCCTCCAGTCCGGGGCGACCGATGCCCAGCCCTCGGGGCTGCGGGACAGGAGCTGCTCGCTGTAGGGGAACTGGTGCAGGACGTGCCCGTCCCGGGTGGCGACCACCATGTTCAGGCACGGCGCCGGGCCGACGATCGGCAGCTCGCAGGCGGTGGCGACGTCGTGCGTCTCCCACGCGAGGACGACTTCATCCGCGCCGGCCGCCGCAGCGATGTTCGCAAGCTCCGCGATACCGGCGACCGCGTCCTGGCCGACCTTGAGCGGGCGGACCCAGATCAGCCCGACCAGCTCGCCGCGCACCAGCGGCATCATGAGCGGCTGCGGCACGGTCCCCTCGCCCAGCGAGGCGGTGTACGTCTCCTTCGCGACGCCGACCAGTCCGTTCCACATCCGTGCTTCCACGGGAGCCCCCTGCCGTCTGGTGATCCGATCACCGCACCCTGCCACGGGGGTTGAGGCCGTGTCAGCGGGATGATCAGCCAGCTCCCGACGGGGTGGCCGGAGAGGATGGCAGCGGTCTCAGCCGGTGGTCTGAGGGGCACCGACGGTGCTGTGCTGCTCGTCCCACTCCTGGATCACGGTGCGCAGCATGGCGGCGATCTCGGGGTGGGTGCTCTTGCGGGTGGCGACGCTGCGCAGGTACGTCTCGGCTCCCTGGAGCAGCCCCGAGCGCGGGCTCTTCACCACCCAACCCAGTACCGGTGGGTTCCGGGATGCGAGGCGTGGCTCCAGGCGTCGATGCACTGAACGGGGATGTTGGCGGGGATGTGTCCGTCGACGTAGGCGCCGTTGCGGCCGGTGCAGCTCCAGTACGTGCGCAGGGCGCACTTGTGGCAGGCGAGGGTTCCCACCATGTCGGGGAAGCGGCGCTGCCACTCCGCGTCCAGCTCGTACATGTCCTGCGCGAGCGGGATGTTCTTGCCGCACCGGCAGCACCTGATGCGGAACGGGACGGACACGGTAGATCTCCCAATCACCCTGCGGGCCGGACGCACTCAGCCTGGCAGCCGGCTCCCGTTCTGCAACGTCGCCATGCCGTCTCGGTACCTTCCGCCGCTGAAGGTGCAACACGCGGTGCAACAGAGGGCTGCAACACACCCCGTGTTGCAGCCCTGACCTGCAAGAACGCCCGTTGCGTTGCTTACCCGCCCCCGTGTTGCAATCCTGCCCATCGCGCGATTAATGCGCGATTGGATGCGCGAATCAATGCGCGATCCGCTATGATGTCTATTGGAGGTGACCTCTGTGTCCACTGAGAACGAGCTGTTCAGCGCCGTCGATGCGCTGCTGGAGCAAGTCGCGCAGGACGACCTGCCAGTCCCCGCGGAGCGCAAGCGTCTGCGGGAGGCGGCGGGCCTGAGCCAGGCGCAGATCGCCACGGCGCTGGACGCCCGCCGGGAAGCCGTGGGGAACTGGGAGACCGGCAAGACCGAGCCGCGGCCGCCGAAGCGCGCCGCGTACGCCCGGCTGCTGGAGGGCCTCGCCGCCCGCTTTCCCGCCCCGGCCGACGACGCGCCCACCACTACCCCGGCGCCCGTGGTCCCGGAGTCGTTCACCGGTCCCGCGCCCGTTCCCGCCCCGGCGGCCGAAGCGCTGGCGCCCCCGGCTGCTGCCGTACGACCGGCGCCCGCCGCGAAACCCCCCGCGTCGTCGCGGCGCCCGGGTGCGAAGAAGGCGGTGGCGAAGAAGACCACGGCGTCGGCGGCCGCCGTCGACCCGCGCTTCGAGAACGGTCCGCTCGCGGTCATCGACGCCGACGCCGACGGGCAGGTGTCGGCGTACTGCGTCGGCGGCCTGGTCCTGGACGTGCCCGCCAAGACGATCCCGGCGCTGGTCGACTGGACGCTGACTGAGGGCCGCCTCGGGCAGGCCCGGCTGCACCGCAACGGCCGCGACGCCGACCCGATCCTCGTCCTCACCGCGTCCGCGCTGGAGCGCTTCGGCCTGCCGGTCGCCCTGTCGGAGCAGGAGCGGCACGCGGGCCGACTCCCCTCCGGCCACAAGGTGGTCAAGCAGATCGAGAAGGCCGGGCTCAAGATGAGCCAGCGTGGCTTCGGCCCGTGGGCCCGGGTCTTCCGCGACCCCGAGGGCTCGAAGCGGCGCTGCGTCCAGCTGTGCATCCTGCCCTGGAACGCCCTGGAGGCCCGCGAGTGGGACGAGAAGGACAACCCGCAGCTGCCGACGATGCACCCGGCCGACCTCGTCCAGTACCTCGGTCTGTACGCGGCGCGGGTGATCACGCCGCGCGGCAGCACCGCGACGACCGGCCTGGAGCTGATGACCGCGCTGCGCCCGCCGACCCGCGCGGAGAAGAACCCGGCGACCGGCGCGTTCGAGCCCGCGTTCAACGACGACGCGATCACCGCCAAGTACGACGTCGTCCCGTGCGAGGTCCCCGACGAACACCCGAAGCTGAAGGGCAAGTTCGAGCGGCACCACATGCGCACCCCGGCAGAGATGCTGATGGAGGAGCCCTACGACTGGTGCCGGCCGCTGACCGATGAGGAGTGCGTCAACCCGTACCTGGTCGTCGTCGACATCAACATGTCGTTCGCCGCGGCCGCGAACGGTCTCACGGTCGGGCTGAACGGGCCGACCCATCTGGAGAACTACCCGACGTTCGATCCGGCGCTGCCCGGCTCGTGGCTGGTCGACCTGAGCCACGTCGACCTGTCCCGTGTGCGGGTCAACGGCCGCACGGTCGACGGCTCCCGGCTGCCGTCCCCGTTCACGCCGAAGGGCGACCACCCCGAAGGCCCGGCCTGGTACGCCACGCCCACCGTGCAGTACGCGGTGGAGCTCGGGTTCGACGTCGCGCCGATCGAGGCGTACGTGCGCACCCAGACCGGCCGCTACCTCGACTCCTGGTACAAGCGGCTGCGCGACGCGTACGTGGAGACGATGGCCGACATGGGCGTCACCACCGACCTCCAGGGCCAGGAGTTCCTCGAGGCGATGGCCCGGCGCAAGCAGGTCGACCCGACCATGAAGCTGCTGGAGACCGCGATCAAGGCGACGGCGAAGGGCGCGATCGGGAAGCTGCGCCAGCGCAGCCGGGGCCAGGTGCCGTACTACGAGCCGTACCCGGCGCTGGACCGGTGGACGTGGCGCCCGGACATCCGGGCCGCCGTGCTCGCGAACCAGCGGACCGGCCTGCACCGCAAGCTGATGAAGACGGCGGCCGCCGCCGACCTGTACCCGGTCGCGATCGGCACCGACGCGATCGTCTACCCCTCGCCGGGTCCGTCCCCGCTGGACGTCCTGCCGACCACGCCCGAGGGCAAGCCGGTGCCGGGCGGCTTCCGGCTCGGGGTCTCACCGGGGATGGTGAAGCATCAGGGCACCCAGACCGTCCTGTGGGCGGAGCAGCAGTTCGAGGAGCGCGGCGGTGTCTTCAACATCTCCAACCTCATCAAGACCGACCAGAGCGCTGGAGAAGGGGAGTAGCAGGTCATGGTCGATTCGCTCGGGGACAGCCTGGACCGCGCGCTGGAGGGGGCGTTCACCCGCCGCATCCCGCAGTCCGCTCAGGCGCAGATGAAGTACCTGGTCAAGCAGCTCAAGGGCACCAAGGCCGCCGCCCAGGCGCTCGGGATCTCCCAGCGCACCGTGGAGCGGTACGTGACGGGCAAGCTCAAGCGGCCCCGGCAGGAGCTGCGCGCCCGCCTGGAGCGCGAGGTCAAGAAGAGGTGGCAGCCCCAGGTGAGGGCGAAGGCGAAGAAGAAGGCCGCGACCACCGGCGGCATCGTCGTCTCCACCCGCGCCCGCTTCGGGTTCGAAGCCTCCGGGGGCACGACCGACGATGCTCGGATCCGGGACATCACCCAGGCCCTGCCGCCCGAGTACGCCGACAAGCTGTTCAGCGCACGGGAGCAGGGCCAAAGCGAGGACCAGCTCCGGCAGATCGCCGCCGACGGCCTGGCCCGGATGTACTTCCGCGCGAACAACTCCCGCGCCCACGGCCTGGGCGTGGAGTTCACCGACGTGGAGCGGCTCGACATCGAGCTGTGAACGCCCGTCCACGGCAAGGGGCCCCGAATTCGCCGCGCCGGTTCGGGGCCCCTTCCATATGCCGCCGCCGGGTCAGCCGGCGGCGGCCTTCTCTTCGGCGAGCGCCTTCTTGGCCTGCTGGTAGTCCTCGTACGTCACGGCGTTCAGCGCCTCGATCCGGGCGAGGGTCTCCACCATGTCGTCCTGCTTCATCGCGGTGTCCATGAACTTCAGGAACAGCTCCACCATCGCGTGGCTCTTCCAGGTGCGCAGTTCCGCCTCGTTCAGCAGCTCCGGACCGCCGGCCTCCATCATGTCGACCAGCCGCTCCCGGGCCCTCCACTCCCGGCGCCGACGCCACCAGCTCCCGCCCGGCCGGTTCAGATCCCGCAGCTTGCGGATCTGCTCCACCATGGCCCTGATCTGCGTCTCCTGCTCGGGCGTCCATGCCTTCCCAGAGCCGTCAGCAAGCGCCTGGACGGCCTCCTGGACGGCTTCGCTGCCGTCGCCCGGCCCGTCGCCGCTCAGCTGCTCCACGGCCTTCCTGAGCGCCGCTTCCGCCGCCGTTGCGTCGTCATGTTCGGACACGCTCTCCCCTTCTCCTCGCAGAACGCGCAGCATGCCTGCCGCGCGGCGCCCCGGGCAATCGGACGGCCGGACTACTGGGGGTCCGCCTCGCCGGGCGCGGCCGCCGTTCGGCGGGAGCGCCGGCGGATGACGTCGGGCAGCTGGCGGGAGGCGGCGGCCGGGATGAAGAACAGCCCAGTCATGCCGAGCGCGGTCACGGTGGCGCTCAGCAGGCCCACCGACACCGACGGGTCCTCGACCGAGGCCACTCCGCAGAACACCGAGCTGGCGGCCACGAACGCCAGTGAGGCGAGGATCCACCGATCCTTCAGCGGCGAGCGGGTGCCGGCCACCACCGCGCCCCACCACACCCATCCCGCCGCCACGCAGAACAGCACGGCCGCCGGCGGCAGCAGCACGGGCGGCGCCCACCGGGCGACGTCGCCGCGGGGCAGCTGCTGCCCGGCCTGGTAGCCGACCTGGACCAGCCACACCAGGTACACCGGCACTTCGACGGCGATCACCACCCACATCAAGATGCGCAGCCCTCGTAACGCGCCCCGCTGCTCGCCCATCCCCACGTCTCCCCCCTCGGTCATCAAGTCAGGGGGAACGTACTGGTGGGCCGGCCTCGCCCACCAGGGCGCCCTCACTCGAAGGGGTGGAGATCAGCCGCCTTCGATGTGGTCGAAGCCGCGCAGCACGGGGTCCAGCTCCTGCGCTGCGCCGCACAGGGAGCACAGGCGGGTGCCGAGCTGCTCCGCGACGTTCAGCGCCCGCTCCAAGGGCAGCAGCGGCGCGCCCTGCGGGGCCTCGGCGCAGTCGACGGCGTGCAGTACGGCGCGGCCGGGCCCGCGGCCGCCGCCCGTCTTCTGCAGCACCCAGCCCGAAGGCCGGCGGGGCCCCAGCACCTCGCGCACCGTCGACGGCGGCGGCAGCCGCTCGGTGGGCACGGCGTCGTAGGAGACGCCGTCGACCGGCCGGACGTGCTCGGGGGCGCGCACCCACACCCGGTACTCCGCGGCCTGGACGTCGCCGTCGGCGGTGTTGCGGTACGCGGGCAGCCCCACCTCGTACAGCCAGCCGCGCGGCGTCTCGCGTCGGGCCCACAGCCGGGCGGTGAGCTCCTGGCCGTCCGGCAGGACCACCAGCACCGGCACGGGGGCGGCCGGGCCGTCCGAGGGCGTCGTCGTCATGCCGACCACGGTAGGCAGACCCGGCCGCGACCCGGCGGTCCGCCGGGCGCCGGCCTCTGTCCACAGGCCCGATCGGGCCTGATGATCACATGACTGCTGACGACGTGACGCGCGCGGCCAAGACCCGCGCCAAGATCCTGGACGCCTTCGCCCGCGCGGAGCGGGTCCTGTTCACCCGGCCCGCGCCGAAATCCGCGCGAGCCCAGATGAAATTCCTTCGCACGCGGGAGAAGGGCTCCACCAAGTCCCTGGCGAAGCGGCTGGGCGTCTCCCGCAAGACGGTGCAGCGCTACCTCTCGGGGGCCTCCACCAAGCCGAACAAGCGCCTCCAGGAGGCGCTGGTGCAAGAGACCGAGTCGGAGTGGCAACCGCAGGTCAGAGCGCAGGCGAGGCAGCGCGCGGCGTCCTCGGGCGGGCTGGTCATCTCCTGCCGGGCGTACTTCGGACTCGGTCCGGACGGCACCTCGGACGCGGGCCGCGTACGGGACATCAGCGTGGCCGTCAGCCCCTCCCACGCGGCCGCCATCATCGCCGCGCGGGAGGAGGGTGCGACGGAGAGCGATCTGCATGACGCGGTCGCGGAGGCCATCGCGGACGCCTATTTCCGTCAAGGCGGTGGCGGTCGCGCGGGCCTGGAGGTGAAATTCGCGGACGTGGAGTGGTTGAACATAGCGTTTTAGCAGCGCGTAATTCGGGCGTGCGGTAGACCTGTGTGACCGGCCCACCGAGTCGCATTACCGGCCGGGCCCTCACTTCCGTATCCGAGCTGAAAGCGAGTCCTGATGAACACGTCCGACGGGTGGCGGCCGCGCCGTGTCCCCGAGGCCCGCGGCCGCGTCGGCGCCCCGCGCACGCCGTTCGACTACGCGAAGGTCGGCCGGTCCTCGGTACGGCGACGGGCGCGGGGCATGACGCACAGCGAGGCGGTGGCCGCGCTCGAAGGGGCGGAGCAGCAGGCACACCTGGACCGCCGCGACGAAGCCGCGGCCGACGACGGCGGCCGCCGTGAAGCCGAGCTCGCGGAGTGGCAGCGCGTCGTGCAGCTGCTCGCCGCGACCGGCGGCCCCTACGACCCGGACGCCGACGCGGTCGTCCAGGAGGAGCTCGCCGAAGACCGGCGCCGCGAGGAAGCCGAGCAGCAGCGCCGCCAGGAGCAGCAGCGGGTAGCCGACCGCGCCGAAGAACTCGCCCGGCTGGGCGGGGCCGGCCGACTCGATCGCAGCGTGCCGAGCCAGGCCGGGGACGAAGCCGCCCGCGACCTCCTGGACGAGAACCGCGACTACCGCGCCCCGAAGGTCGACGCCTGGCTCGCCCACGCACTCGCCGACCAGTCCGGGCACTACGCCGACCCGGCCGCCCGCGCGGCCGCCGTCGGCTCCCTGCCCGTTCCGGTACGCGCCCGTGCCGCGCTGCTCGCCGCCCTCGCCCGCACCGGCGCCCCGGTCGACGGCGACCTCGAGTTCGTCGGGCGTCTCGCCCAGGCCGACCCGGACGCCACGAACGCGCTCGCCGCGTGGCTGGAGACCGCAGCCGCAGTGAAGGGCGGCCCGGCGTGAGCGCGGCGGACGAGGTGGTGGTGGCCACCTGGAGCGAGCACAGCGAGATCGGGCACCACTACGAGGACCTGCTCGCCGGCGGCTCGGTCATCGCCTGGACCGAGCCGCCGTTCGGCGAGAGCCTCTACCCCGGCGACGACGACCCCGACTACAACCCGATCTGCGACTGCCCGCGCATCCCGCGCCAGTTCTGCCTGGAGTGCGCCGGCTGCGCCGCCTGCGGGCAGTGCACCGGCCCGCACGTCTGGCCCCCACTCCAGACCTGACAACCGATTGTCACGCTCACCGAGGGTGACAATCGGTTGTCACGCCCCCTGTCACGCCCGCTGTCACGTTGCCGGAAGACCGCGTGACAGCCCACGCTCGAAAATCTTTCAATTCGGACATACGGGCGTGGAAACGGCCCGGATACCCCTCTCCGGGCCGTTTCCGCGTGACAGGAGCGCGACAGCGTGACACCCCTCCGGCGGGTGATCACACTCTGTTTGCCAACGAAGCCTGACGAGTGCGAGTTAGTGTCGGCGAAGGTTGAGCACCGCAGGCCAAGGAGACGCGATGTCCGAGCCCATCCCCGACGATCTGCGCTGCCCTCGCTGCGGTGACCTGCCGGAGCCGCTCCTCTGCCTCGGCCACAAACCCGACGGCACACCCTCCACCGATACACCCGCTGCGATGCTCGCGCTCGAAGCCGAACTCGGCCTCGCCGATGACGCGCGCCGCCGGTCCACCGGTACCGCGCTTACCGATGCCCAGACCGCCGCGATTCTGCGTGCCATGTCCGACGACCCCGGACTGGGCACTGGTGACAGCGGGGAGCACGGGCACTGACCAAAGGGCCGGTTCGTCCGTACCCGGCTCCCGCGCCCCGCCCCGGCGCTACCGTGGTGACACACGCCAGATGACAGCCAGGAGCCCCCGGATGAGCGAGCAGCCGGCCCTCGTGCCCGACCGCCAGCCCCTCGATGAGCACGCCGCCGCTTCCGCCCGCGCCTACGCGGCCGACCAGCGCGCGCGAGTCGACGTCCTCGCCTCGGTGCTGGAGGACATCGCCGCCAACGGCTACCCGTCCCCGGAGACGGGCGTGCTGTGGGAGGAAGCCCGCGACGCCCACCTGGACCGCCTCGCCGGTGAGCAGCCCCGTGTCGCCTGACCACGCCCCGCGCCGCTCCCAGGTCGTCCTGGTGGAGCCCGCGCTGAGCCAGCTGGCGAAGCTCACGGCCAGCGAGACGCACCGCCTGGACCGCGCGATCGTCGCGATCAGCGTCAACCCCGAGCTGGGCACCCCGGTGCCCGACACCCTGCTGCGCGACTACGTCGACGACGTCGACGGGGTCCGCGTCATCTACTACGTCACGGCCCTTCGACAGATCACGATCGTCGCGTACGTCGAAGCCTGATCGACATGTAGCAGCGCCCCGGATCCGCTTGGGTCCGGGGCGCTGCTGTGTCTGCTGCTCGGTTGCTGCTGGTGGTGGTTGGGGGTGCCGGAGAGTGATGACATTCCGAAGGCCGGCCCCGGGCGCCGCAAGGGTGCTGCTCGGGTAGCAGGCCGTGCTGCCCCGGGGGTAGCACGCCGTGCAGCAAACGGTCGTTCGGCTGCTGCACGGCGTGCTGCGACCCTCAGCCGGTGGTGCCGGTGGCCCACCGCTCCAGGTCGCTCACCGCCTTCTTCAGCAGGGTGCGACGGCGGGACTGCGCGGTCGCGCGGCTCTCCAGGTGCATCGCCTTCGCCAGGTCGGCGTGCGAGACGTCCTTGGCGGCGGGCTGGCGCAGCGAGGCGTCCCGTACGGCCTCCAGGCGCTCCAGCAGCCCGGTGGTGCCCTCGATGGCGGCCGCGAGCTCCGCGGCGCTCGCACCGCCCGTACGCAGCAGTGCCAGGCCGTGCAGCGCGGCGGCGAACAGCGCGGCCAGCTGCTCGCCGTCGCTGCCGAGCGCGGCGACGTCCTCGGCGGCGAGCGGGACCAGGAGCTGCTCCTGGCGGTGGTTGTCGGACGCGGGGTCGGTGCTCACCGCGGTCTCCTTCCTCGGGTGGGTCGGTCAGCGGTCGGCGACGGTCCAGCCCTCGCCGGGCCGGATACGGATGATGCCGCCGGGAGTGTGGAGCTGCCCGCCGCCCGCGCCCAGGCCCAGCGCGTCGATCTGGTCCAGCAGCGCGGCGGCCTGCTCCGCGAGCTCGCGGGCCTGCGCCTGGCGGGCGCGGAGTTCTTCGGCGGTTCCGTTGAACACGGTGTCTCCCTCGTGGATGCGGGCGCCGGAGTCGGCGGGCGGGTGGTCTACAGCCAGCGGAAGAGGTCGCGAACCTGGGAGGCCGCGCCCGAGAGGTTGTCGGCGTCCAGGCGCGCGTCGAAGTCGAACGGGTCCTCCGTCTCCTCCATGACGTCCTCGGACGCGGCCGCCAGGACGTCGGCGAACCGCTCGTGGACGGCCGCCTCCTTCAGGGCCTGCACGACGGACTTGCGGTCGGCGGTGCCCCGCTTGATGGCGTCGGCGAGCAGCCCCAGCGCGGCGGCCGCCGCCGGGGCCAGGTACGCCAGCTCGCTGTCGACGGCGCCCCGGTCGGCGCGGGTCTCGATGGCGGTGATCTCGGCGGCCTTCACGATCTCCGTGGACGTGCGCTCCATGACGGGACTCCTGTCTCGGCTGGCGGGGTTCAGGCGGTCCGGCTGAGGTAGCCGGCGGCGACGTCGACGAAGGCGTCGTGGGCGACCTTCGCGGCCTCGCGGGCGGCGGTCAGGGCCTCGGTGGTGGCGTAGGCGTCGCGCAGCGCGTACGTCAGCGTGACCATCTCGTCGGCCGCGGCGCGCACCGCCTGGTCCTCGATGAGCACCCGCAGCGCGACCAGCGGGCGGGTGACGGCGGACCGGGTCATGTGGCTCTCGCCGCGCAGGGCCTCGATCCGCTCGGTGCTGGCGCCCTTGAGGGTTTCGTCGCCGCGCATCCACATCGCCCGGCGGTGGTCACTGACGGCGCAGGCGAGCGCGGTGACGGCCTCCAGGCGGTCGCGGCGGATCGCCTCGCCGTGGCTGACGCGGACGGACCGTTCGGCGGCCCGCTCCTGGAAGCGCCCGCTGACGATCGAGCCGAGCAGCGTGCCGACGATGGCGAGGGCGGCGGTGACGAGGGTGACTAACACGGTGGGCTCCTTCTCGGCCTGTATGAACTTCAATACATGTATTGAAGTTCATACAAGGGAGGGGGCGCAAGGGGGTCGCTCATGATTCTTTTGCGGGGTTGCGACCTGCGCGTTTCCCGCCTGCGGGAACCGTGTGCGCGTATCTGACATACGCGTCCCGCGTGCGGGACGCTGGCCAGCTTCCGGCCCGGGGCCCAGCTTCCCCTCCAGGGGAACGATGTTCACGGGGCCCCGCAGCAGCCCCCGTGCACGCAGAAACGGCGCCGCACCGTGAGGTGCAGCGCCGTGTTGCCCGGCCGGCCGGGCGGCCGGGTCAGTGGACGCGCTTCAGGTGGGTCGTCTTGGTGATGGGCGTGACGTTGCCCTTGGCCTTGGCTTCGGCCTTGCGGGCCTTCTCGTCCAGGTGGAGCTGGAAGCGGCGCTCGTACTCGTCTTCGAAGTCGCCGTCGTCCAGTCGCATGTCCCGGGGCAGCGCCTTGACGGCTCGCTGCTGCTCACGGGGGTCGTTGAACGCGGCGATCATCGGGTGGAGCTGGAACCGTCCGCGACGGACCACGGTGACGAGCCGGGCGGCGACCAGATGCTGCATGGCGCGGCTGATCATGCCGCGCTCCATCGCGAGGCCGGCCGCGAGTTCGTCATGCGTGGCGACGACCAGGCCGCCCTGCTCCTGCTCGGTCATCATGTGCAGCAGCAGGGTGTAGGCGGTGGGAGGCAGCCGCGGTACGTACGCGAGACCGTTGAAGCTGCCCCACAGCACGTTGCGGCGCGGAACCCATTCCTCGGCAGCGGACGTCATGACGTGGCCTTCCCTTCCCCATCCGACTCCTTGCGCACTTCCAGTTTCGCGCCGGGAGCGGCCATCGCCCGGAACGCGTCGGGCGCGTCCGGGTCCTCCATGATCTCGCGCAGCAGGTCCAGCTGCTCCACCCTGTCGCTCATACCCGTCTTGGAGCGCTTCTTCTCGCCCTTCTGCGGCTCCCTGAGCCCGCCCCTGAGCGACGCGGCCGGGTTGAGCTGGTAGAGGCCCCGCTGGAGCCTGCGCAGCGCGCCGTCGGCCTCCAGGACGTTGAAGACGCGGCTGATGTGAGGCCGGCTGTACCCGAGGGCCACGGCAACGTCCTCGTGCTTGGCCTCGATCAGGCCACCGGGCTTCTGCGAGCCCATCAGGTGGAACAGCACCACCAGCACGAACCGGTCGGCGTCGTAGCGAACGGCAGCCCAGCGCATGAACTCCAGGCTGTCCATGGAGAACGCCTCGCCGATGAACCCCGTGCTGGAGCCGACCGGGAAGACCTGGGCAGCATGGCCAGCGGGCAGCTCGATGGTGGAGCCGGAGGACCGGTTGTAGGCGGTGGGCGGCGGCTTCGGGCGGCGCCGACGACGGGACGGGGCGCCGGGCAGCTTCGGCGCTGCGCTGCCGTCCAGGGGCCCTGAGCTCATGGGGTCGCTGCCTCCTTGATCGTTGTGGTGTCAGAACCCTAGCGGAGAACCGTGGCAGTAGTGCCACGAAAACGCGGCAGCGCCGACACGAAAGTCACCCGTACGTCAGCCCTGGCTGACCTTCCCTTCCGAATCGGGTCCGAGGCTCCCGCTGACGCACCGCGCATCGTTTCGTGGCAGTAGTGCCACGAAACGATGTTGCTCGGTCAGGACCGGCTGACGTCGCGACCGAGATATGTCAGTCCAGGGCTGACATATCTTTCTCAACTTGACTCTCTGACCTGCGGAAACGCGCGGCTCTTGCCTCTAGAGCGTGCGCGCGCGTGATACCGGTTCCCTCTGCCGTGATCAAGCACCGCCACGCCGTGGGATCGACCCACCAGCAGCAGCACCAGAGCCCGCCGGCCGGGCCCCGTCGTGACGCGCGCGGCTTCGCGTGCGGCAACGTTGGCCCCCTGCGAGTCGTGGACAGCAGCAGCGGCTCTGAGTCTCGGGTGGTGCCGGCCGTGACGCTCAAAAGCATGGAAGCGTGGGCGGTGCCGGTGGGCGGTTCCGCCGCCTGGCCCTGGGGGCCATTCGGCTCCGGCACCTCCGCATGCCTGAATTCAGCCTTTCCGATTTCTGAGGTACCGTTCTGTGGCTCGGGTCCGCAACCGCTATTCACTATTCGAGCAGCCTTTCTCTATTACTCGCGACCTGTACATCTCAGGTAATTCACGCCCCCTTTTTCCTGGTCAAGGGTGGTGCGGGACCATTCCAGTCTTAAGCTAGCTGGTATCTTTGAAGCACGCGCCCGGATCGCCCACCTCCGCCCTCTCCTACCTCTGTTCGGCTCGTCACCCGCCCGACTGCCTGTCACCTCCCCTTCCTCTTGCTGCTGCTCGGGCCGCAGGCCCGTGGGTGGGCCGCGCGGAGCGTGGCACGCCTGGCCCGCACGGGGGAGCGGGGTGCGCCTGGTGTGGCTGGAGCGCAGCGGAGGCCACGGGTCGGCCGGAGGCCGGCCCCGGCCCGCAACGCGGGCCGCCTGCCCTGCGGTTAGGTGGCGGGCGCGGAGCGCGTGCCGCCTGGCGGTGAGCGGAGCGAGCCGCATCCGCTCACGCGGAGCGGGAGCGGCCGGGGAGCGCAGCGACCCGGCTCGCTGTCGCGGCTCCAATTCTCGCTGGCTCACGGGCACGCGGCAACGAGCAAATGGACCAGCTGACTGGAATCGGAGGGTATGACGCTCATATCCCTGCCC
>NZ_JBEXWK010000039.1:0-79513 GCF_040629815.1 Streptomyces sp. NPDC005878 | reverse complement strand
GGGCAGGGATATGAGCGTCATACCCTCCGATTCCAGTCAGCTGGTCCATTTGCTCGTTGCCGCGTGCCCGTGAGCCAGCGAGAATTGGAGCCGCGCCTCAACGGCGGACCCGGCGGCTCGGGCCGTGCCGTGCTGCGCCCTCACCCGACCCTGCCCGCACTGTGGGCGCGTATCCGGAAGGGAGGACCGTGACCTTCGGATTCGCTCCGTCCACAGCCTCGGCGGGCGCGTCGTCCCTCACGTCGGCGGCGCCCGGGAACCGCCTCGCCAGGATGCTGGAGCCCGCCGAGTGGGCCGCGGCGGGGATCCCGCTGCTGCGCAACCCCCGCGAGGTGGTCGTCGGGCTGCACACCCGGCACCACCCGGGCCCCTCGACGGCCGTGATCGCGGTCCTGGACCACGAGGAACGGCTGGCGGCGAGCGCCTCGTTCGTCCGGCGCCCCGGCCCCGCGGACGGCTGGGAGTTCCGCAACGCGCTCCTCGCGCACCTGCGCCGGGTGATCCCGCACGACCTGCGCCGGCGGACCCCGGTGCGCACGGCGGTGCTGCTCTACTGCCGTGACGGCGACGAGCGTTGGACGGAGGAGGACGGCGCCTGGATGTGGGGTCTGCGGGACGCCTGCACCCTGCACGGGCTGCGCTGCGGCGCGTACATCACGCTGACGCGCGGCGGCTGGCAGGTCCTGGGCGAGGGCCGCGGCGGCCGCCACCCCAACTCCACGACCCGCCCCGGCACCCTGGCGGACACGGACCCCGCACCCCCACCGCTCCGCAGCGGCCCGGCGGAAACCCTCCGCAGAGTGGCGGCGCGCTAGCGCCCACCCCACAGGGGCGCGGGACACAGGGGCGCGGGGAACGGCGCGAGCAACCCACCACCACCCGCACACGGGAACGGCGGGCACCCCCCAAAGGGGTGCGGGGAACGGCGCGACCAGCCCACCACGACCCGCACACGAACAACCGCAGGCAACCCCCGAAGGGGCGCGGGGAACTGCGCGAGCAACCCACCACCACCCGCACACAAAGAAGAGCAGCCCCCGGAGGGTCCCCCCTCAGACCCCCGCGCCCAGCACGGAGTTGACCCGCTGCGGGTCCCCGCAGACGATCAGCAGCGCCCCGGCCCGCTGACGCGCGACCGACAGCGCGGCCACAGCCGCATCGTCCCCGCCGTTGACGGCGACGATCACGACGGGACGGCCGGCCGCACGCTCGACGGACGCGGCCGACGCGTAGAACACGTCGTCGCGGGCGTCGTGCTGCGCCCAGTACGACTCCTCGCCGAAGGACAGCTCGTGCGCCGCCCACGGGTGCGGGTCACCGGTGGTGAGGACCAGGATGTCGCCCGGCGCGCGGCCGGTGTCGAGCAGCAGGTCCACCGCCTCGCCCGCCGCGTCGAGCGCGCCGTCGGCCGGGGCGGGGATGAGCTGGATCTGCGGCCCGTCGGCGGCCCCGCCGAGGGGCGCCTGGGGCTGGGCGGCAACGGCAGCCGGAGCGGGAGCGGCAGCCGGAGCGGCCGCGGCGGCGCCGGAGTGCGTGCGCTGCGCGGGGGGCGTGGGCCGGGCGGGGCCGGGCCCCGGACGACCGGGACGCGGTGCGGCCGCGGTACGCGGACCAGGAACGGGACGGGGGGTCGGCGCGGTGCGGCCGGCGGCCGGAGTGACGCGGGGACCCTGGGCGCTCTCGTGAATCTGAGGCTCCTCGGGGATGAGAGGCATGGGTAAAGGTCTATCAAACGCCGGTGAATGGGGCACCACCGGGTGGGCACAAAAGTGCGATCGGGGCGGAGTCTCCCCGTAAAGGGCGGGGAAAGTCCAGGGATTTCAGAAGTCGAAGCCGAGCTGGCCCCCGCTTTCCAGGGCGGCTGCCGCCGCCGGGATCCTGACCTTCTTCAGGTGCCGCCAGCGCGGCAGGGCGTCGAGGTACGCCCAGGACATCCGGTGGTGCGGGGTCGGCCCCCGCTCCTCCAGCGCCGTCTTGTGCGTGGGCGAGGGGTAGCCGGCGTTGTCGGCGAAGCCGAACACCTCGTACTCCCCCGCCGCTCCCCCGAGTTCGGCCATCATCGCGTCCCGGCGCACCTTGGCGATCACCGAAGCCGCCGCGACCGCGACGCAGGACTGGTCCCCCTTGATGACGGTACGGACCTGCCACGGCGCGCCGAGGTAGTCGTGCTTGCCGTCGAGGATCACCGCCTCCGGGCGTACCGGAAGCGCGTCCAGGGCGCGGACGGCGGCGAGACGGAGCGCGGCGGTCATCCCGAGCTCGTCGATCTCCTGCGGCGAGGAGTGCCCCAGCGCGTACGAGGTCACCCAGGTCTCCAGCTCCCCCGCCAGTTCGCGCCGGCGCTTGGGGCTGATGAGCTTGGAGTCGGTCAGACCCTCGGGCGGCCGGCGCAGCCCCGTGATCGCGGCGCACACCGTGACGGGACCGGCCCACGCCCCGCGGCCGACCTCGTCGACACCGGCGATGATCTTGCATCCGGTGGTGGCGCGAAGCGAGCGCTCGACGGTGTGGGTGGGTGGTTCGTACGGCATGGCGCCAGCAAGGTTACGCCGCCCGGGCCGCCGAGAACACCCCGGCCTCCCGGCACCCCACGATCCGCACCCCGGACCCGCGCGATCGGCACCCCCGGACCCGCAAGCCCGACGCCCCGGACCCGCACGTTCCGCACCCCGGGCCCGCACAGCCGGCACTCCCGGACCCGTAGGCCCGACGCCCCCGTCAGACCGTCCGAACCCGCAGCAGCGGCACCAGCACATGATCGATCATCTCCGCGACCGCCTCGTCGGGCCATTCGCTTCCGCGTACCTTCGCGCGGAACATCATCAGCCCGGGGATGATGTCGAAGATCACGTCGGGGCGGGCGTCCGGCCGGACGTCGCCCCGCTCGATCCCCCGCTGGACGGCCTCCCGGAAGAGCCGCTGGGCGGGCTCGACCAGGCGCCGCAGGACCAGCCCGTGGAACCGGTCGGCGCTGGCGGCGTCGCATTCGTAAAGCACCGAGCGCAACGCGAAACCGGACCGCGAGTACATCGCCTCCCGCAGCCGGAGGCAGAGCCGGTAGAGGTCCTCGCGCACCGAGCCGTGGTCGTCGGCGCGGTCCAGATCGGGGAGCCCGGACCGCAGCGCGTCGGCCACCAGCTCCTCCTTGGAGGACCAGCGCCGGTACACCGCGGCCTTCCCGGTCTGCGCCCCGGCGGCCACCCCCTCCATGGTCAGGGCGTTCCAGCCGACCGTGCTCAGCTGCTCCAGGGCCGCGTCGAGGATCGCCCGCTCCAGCACGGGGCCCCGGCGGCGAGGGGAGACCCGGGGCCGCGGCGGGGCCTCGTCGGCGGTGGCCGGGCGCGAAGTAGCCATCGTCTTCTCTCCGTTGGGGACGGGGTCCGCCTCCCTATGGTGGTCGCCCGTCGGCGGTTTGACCAGGAGCGGCCCAGGCCGGGCCCCCCGCACGAGGGCTCCCGGCCGACCCGCCCACCAGCTCCAACTTCCATAGAGAACGCTTGTGTTCACTCTTCGGCGCTCGCTACGCTCTCCCTAGTGAACGGTGGCGTTTCCTAGTACGTCTTGAGGGGACCCTTTATGACGTCTGATCAGATAGACGCGAAGCCCGGCACCGACGCCCACACGCAGCCCCCGCGCCCCGACCGCCGCGGCGTCGCCCTCGCGGTCATCGCGATGTGCCAGCTGATGGTCGTCCTGGACGCGACGATCGTGAACATCGCCCTCCCCCACATCCAGACCTCCCTCGGCTTCTCCACCAGCGACCTGACCTGGGTCATCAACGCCTACGCGCTGACCTTCGGCGGACTGCTGCTGCTCGGGGGCCGGGCCGGCGACCTGCTCGGGCGGCGCCGGATGTTCATCACCGGCATCCTCGTCTTCACCCTCGCCTCGCTGCTCGGCGGCTTCGCCCAGGAACCGTGGCAGCTGCTCGCCGCCCGCGCCCTCCAGGGCATCGGCGGCGCGATCGCCTCCCCCACCTCGCTCGCCCTGATCGCGACGACGTTCCCCGAAGGCCCCGAGCGCAACCGCGCGTTCGGCGTCTTCTCGGCCGTCTCGGCGGGCGGCGGCGCCATCGGCCTGATCGCGGGCGGCATGCTCACGGACTGGCTCAACTGGCGCTGGGTGCTCTTCGTCAACGTCCCCATCGGCCTGGTCATCGCCGCGCTGGCCCCCCGCTGCATCCGGGAGTCGGAGCGCCACCCCGGCACCTTCGACCTGGCCGGCGCGTTCACCTCGACCGGTGGCATGGCCGCGCTGGTCTACGGGTTCATCCGCGCCGCGGGCGAAGGCTGGCGCGACGGCCTCACCCTGGCGTCCTTCGGCGCCGCCGTCGTCCTGCTGCTGGCCTTCGTCGCGGTGGAGCGGCGCTCCCCGCAGCCGATCACCCCGCTGCGGATGTTCGCCGACCGCAACCGCTCCGGTACGTACGTGATCATGCTGAGCCTCGCCGCGGCCATGTTCGGGATGTTCTTCTTCATCGTGCTCTTCGTGCAGAACGTGCTGCACTACAGCCCGGTCAAGGCCGGTGTCGCGTTCTTCCCCTCCACCCTGGCCATCGTGCTCGCGGCCGGGCTCGCCACGAACCTGCTGCCGCGCGTCGGCCCCAAGCCGATCGTGGTCACCGGTTCGCTGATCACCGCGGGCGCCATGGCCTGGCTGACCCTCATCGACCCGGACAGCACCTACACGGGCGGCATCATCGGCCCGCTGCTGCTCTTCGGCTTCGGCATGGGCCTCAACTTCGTCACCCTCACCCTCACCGCGGTCTCCGGCATCGCCGACAGCGAGTCGGGAGCCGCGTCCGGCCTGCTCAACACGACCCAGCAGGTCGGCGGCGCGCTGGGCCTGTCCATCCTGACCACGGTCTTCGGCACCGCCAGCCGGAACGAGGGCAAAACCCAGCTCAAGGACTTCCTCGCGCACGGCTCACCGGAACAGAAGGCCGCCTTCGCCAGGACCCACCAGCTGCCCGCGCCCTGGAGCGACGAGGTCCTCGCCCACGGCATCGGCACGGCCTTCATCGCGGCCGTGGCGCTGGTGGCGCTCGCCGCGCTGGTCGCGCTCTTCGTCATCCAGGTCCGCAGGAGCGATCTGGAGGCGCTGAGCGGCAAGGCGGGCGTGCCGGCGGGCTGACGGGGCCGGCCGTTCCTTGCCCCGGCCCCTGCCCCCGGCGACGGCCCGGCTCAGGCCGAGGCGGTCGCCGGGACCCACTCCGGCAGTTCCTCGGTCCGCGCCAGCCACTCGGCCGGGGGAGCCCCGCCCGCCGCCGCCGCGATCACCCCGCCGACGATCGCGCAGGTGGTGTCGACGTCTCCGCCCACCTGCGCGGTCGTCCAGAACGCCGTCTCGTAGTCGCCGAGTCCCCGCGCCGCCGACCACAGCGCGAACGGCACCGTGTCGTGCGCGCTGGTCCGCCGCCCGCACCCGAGCACCGCGGCGACCGTGGCCGGGTCGCCGTAGTCCAGCATGTCCCGCGCCCGCCGCAGCCCCGCGCCGACCGCGCTGCGCGGCACCAGCGCGACGACACCGTCCAGCAGCGCCGCCGGGGTCGGCGGGCCCGCCGGATCGGCGGCCAGCGCGGCGGCGGCCGCGACCGCCATCGAGCCCACCACGGCCTCGCGGTGCTGGTGGGTGGTGTACGAGGAGATCTCGGCCTGGTGGGTCGCCTGCTCGGGGTCGTCCGCGTACCAGGCGCCCAGCGGGGCGATCCGCATCGCGGAGCCGTTGCCCCACGAGCCCTGGCCGTTGAAGAGCGCGGCGGCCAGCTCCCGCCAGTCCCCGCCCTCCCGGATCAGCCGCAGCATCCGGTTGACGGCCGGGCCGTACCCCCGGTCGAAGTCGTGGTGCTCGGCGAAGGAGCGGGCGAGGCGGTCCTGGTCGATACGGCCGTGGGTGGCCAGGACGGCCAGGACCGAGCAGGCCATCTCGGTGTCGTCGGTCCACTGCCAGGGACCTGCGGGCAGCTCGCGCCGTTTGAGCAGCGGGTAGTGCGCGGGGACGAAGAACTGGGAACCCAGGGCGTCTCCCACCGCCAGCCCGCGCAGGCTGGCCAGCGCGCGTTCGAAGCGTGAGTCGAGTGTGGAGTCAGCGGTCATCGCACACCCACTCTATCCGGTGATGCCGTACGGCTCGGGGACGCGCCACCGCTCGAACTGCCGGTCCAGCGTGTACCGCCCGTCCGGGCCCAGGAGCAGCGTCCTGGTCTCCGCGTTGCCGGGGTTGGACAGCGACTCGAAGTCCGCCACCGTCCAGTGGAACCAGCGCATGCAGAACAGCCGCATGGTCAGGCCGTGGGTGACGAGCAGGACGTTCGGCGGATGGTCCGGCGCCTCGAAGCTGCGGTGCAGGCTCTCCAGGAACGACCCCACCCGGTCGTACACGTCCGCCCCCGACTCGCCCTGCGCGAAGCGGTAGAAGAAGTGGCCGTAGGCGTCCCGGTAGGCCTTCTGCAGGCGGACGTCGTCGCGGTCCTGCCAGTTCCCCCAGTCCTGCTCGCGCAGCCTCGGCTCCTCCCTGATCCGCACGAGCTCCGGGTCGAGGCCGAACTCCCGGAACGTCTCGTGGGTGCGCCGGTAGGGCGAGACGTAGACGCTGACGCGCTCGCGTCCGAACGTCTCCCGCAGCCGCTCCCCGGTCGCGCGGGCCTGGCGCCGCCCGGCCTCGGTGAGCCGCAGCGCGTGGTCGGGCTCGCGTTCGTACACGGTGTCATCGGCGTTCCCCTCCGACTCGCCGTGCCGGACGAGGACGATGCGACGCGGTCTTGCCATGCGTCAACCCTAGATCGCCGGTCCGGCGTCCGAGCATCCGTCCGGCCGCCATCCGGCGTATCGCTCACACCGTCCAGCTGGGGTTCAGGTCGACCACGGCCCCCGACAGGCCCGACACATCGGCCGCCGTGCCCGCCCGCAGCGTGAGCCGCTCCACCCGGTCGGCCCGGTACTTGCCGTGCTCGGCCGCCGACCGCCACATGGACAGGACCAGGAACTCGTGCCCGGGGGCCTCGCCGAACACCCCGCGCAGCATCCCCGGCGACCCGGCCATCGCCGGGTTCCAGATCCGCTCCTGGGCGGAGGCGAAGTGCTCCACGCGGTCGGCGTGCACCCGGCAGTGCGCCACCCGCACCACGTCGGCGTCGGTGAAGCGCGGCTCGAAGCCGGTCTTCACGTCGAAGCGGTGGTCGAACAGCTTGGCGCGCGGGTTCCTGTACGTGCCGGACTGCGCGGCCGCGAGCCGGTCGTGGGCGCGCGCCATGAAGGAGTCGTAGAAGGCGCGGCTCTCCCAGAACGTGAAGACGTGCGCCACATCGGGCCGCCCTCTGCTCCACCCGCCGCCCTGGCCCCTGAATCCCGGCTCCCCCAGCAGTCCCGCCCACTTCCGCTGCCCCCGGTCGAAGCCGGGACGGTCGACCACCGTGCAGCGAATCCACTTGACCAGCACGGCGCCATCGTACGGCCGACGCACCCGCCCCCGGTCCCACTCCGGCGGACCGGTGGGCCACGCGCGCGTGGCAGCATGGTCACAGAGCGGTCGCCAACAGGCCGCCCCGGGGAGGGGTTTGGGGATGAGCGGATTCAGCAAGGGACTCGGCAAGGTCGAGGTGGCACTGCGGTGGGACCCGAGCCCGGCCGGCGCCCCGGCCCACGACCTCGATCTAATCGCCGCGGTCTACCTCGCGTCCGATCCCTACGGCAGCCCCGCCTACCTGGTGCACTTCGACAGCCGCTCCCCCGACGGCACGGTCTACATGAGCCGCGACAGCACCACCGGAAAGGGCTTCGGGGACGACGAGGCGCTGACGGTGGAGTTCGCCCGCCAGCCGGAGGCGCACGGCCGGATCGTGGTCGGCGTGGTCATCCAGCAGCGCCCGGACCGGCTGGTCTTCGGCGAGGTGGCCAACCCCGAGGTGCACATCCGCGAGGGCTACACCCAGCTGGCGCGGGACGACTTCTCCACCGTGGCGCACTGCACGGCCGCGACGGTCGCGGAGTTCGTCCGGGCCCCGGGCGGCGCCTGGCGGCTGAACCCGGGAGTGCGCGGCTTCGACCTGGAGCCGGACGAGTTCACCGCCGCGATGGGCGCGCGGGCCGTCTGACTCCCCCGTACGCGGCCGGGGCCCTGGGGGGATGTTTCCGCCCCCGGACACCCCTGTGGGGACCGGCGGTTCGCCGGTCCCCACAGGCAGGGCCTATACGGCCCCAGGAGCGCTCACACCAGGAGCGCCCGCGGTCAGCTGCAACCGCTGGTCGAGCCGCAGCCCTCGCAGATGTAGCAGGAGCCGGCCCGCTGCATCTTGGTGCCGCAGGAGAAGCAGAGCGGCGCGTCGGCGCTGACGCCGAGCTGCATCTCGACGAGCTCCGCCGAGTTGTGCACGGCCTTCGGGGGCTCGACGACGGCCGGCTTCGGCGCGGCGACGGCCTTCAGCGTCTCCGTCTGACGGGGGGCGGACTGGGCCAGGCCCTCGACGTCCACGTCCTCGTCCTCCAGGGTCGGCTCGTACGAACCGGTCTCCAGGTGGCGCTGACGCTCCTCGGCGGAGTGGATGCCGAGGGCCGAGCGGGTCTCGAAGGGCAGGAAGTCCAGCGCCAGGCGGCGGAAGATGTAGTCGACGATCGACTGCGCCATCCGCACGTCCGGGTCGTCGGTCATACCGGCCGGCTCGAACCGCATGTTGGTGAACTTCGAGACGTAGGTCTCCAGCGGAACGCCGTACTGCAGGCCCACGGAGACGGCGATCGAGAAGGCGTCCATCATGCCCGCGAGGGTCGAGCCCTGCTTGGACATCTTCAGGAAGACCTCGCCCAGACCGTCGTCGGGGTAGGAGTTCGCCGTCATGTAGCCCTCGGCGCCACCGACCGTGAAGGAGGTGGTGATGCCCGGACGGCCCTTCGGGAGGCGCTTGCGGACCGGGCGGTACTCGACGACCTTCTCGACCGCCGCGCGGATGGTCTCCTCGGTCTTCGCGGTGACCTCGGCCTTCTCCGTCTCCTTCTTCTTGGCGGAGAGGGGCTGGCCGACCTTGCAGTTGTCGCGGTAGATCGCGAGCGCCTTGACGCCCATCTTCCACGCCTCGAAGTAGACCTCTTCGACGTCCTCGACGGTCGCCGTCTCCGGCAGGTTGACCGTCTTGGAGAGCGCGCCCGAGATCCACGGCTGGATGGCCGCCATCATGCGGACGTGGCCCATCGCGGAGATGGAGCGCTCACCCATGGCGCAGTCGAAGACCTCGTAGTGCTCGGTCTTCAGGCCCGGGGCGTCGATCACGTTGCCGTGCTCGGCGATGTGGGCGACGATCGCCTCGATCTGCTCCGGCTGGTAGCCGAGGCGGCGCAGCGCCTGCGGCACCGTGCCGTTGACGATCTGCATCGAGCCGCCGCCGACCAGCTTCTTGAACTTGACCAGCGCGAGGTCGGGCTCCAGGCCGGTGGTGTCGCAGGACATCGCGAGACCGATGGTGCCGGTCGGGGCGATGACCGACGCCTGGGCGTTGCGGAAGCCGTTCTTCTCGCCGAGGCGGACCACGTCCTGCCAGGCCTCCGTTGCGGCGGCCCAGATCGGGGAGTCCAGGTCGTCCACGCGGACGGCCTTGGTGTTGGCGTCGGCGTGCTGCTTCATGACGCGCTGGTGCGGCTCGGCGTTGCGGGCGTAGCCGTCGTAGGCGCCGACGACCGCGGCGAGCTCCGCGGAGCGCTTGTACGAGGTGCCGGTCATCAGCGAGGTGATCGCGCCGGCGAGGGCGCGGCCGCCGTCGGAGTCGTACGCGTGGCCGGTGGCCATCAGCAGGGCGCCGAGGTTGGCGTAGCCGATGCCCAGCTGGCGGAAGGCGCGGGTGTTCTCGCCGATCTTCTGGGTGGGGAAGTCGGCGAAGCAGATCGAGATGTCCATCGCGGTGATGACCAGCTCGACGACCTTCGCGAACCGCTCGACCTCGAAGGACTGGTGGCCCTGGCCGTCGTCCTTGAGGAACTTCATGAGGTTCAGCGAGGCGAGGTTGCAGGACGTGTTGTCCAGGTGCATGTACTCGCTGCACGGGTTCGAGCCGTTGATGCGGCCGGACTCCGGGCAGGTGTGCCAGTGGTTGATCGTGTCGTCGTACTGGATGCCCGGGTCGGCGCAGGCCCAGGCGGCCTCGGCCATCTTGCGGAAGAGCGACTTGGCGTCGACCTCCTCGATGACGTCACCGGTCATCCGGGCGCGCAGCCCGAACTTGCCGCCGGTCTCGACCGCCTTCATGAACTCGTCGTTCACGCGGACGGAGTTGTTGGCGTTCTGGTACTGGACGGACGTGATGTCGTCGCCGCCCAGGTCCATGTCGAAGCCCGCGTCGCGCAGCGCGCGGATCTTCTCCTCCTCCTTCACCTTGGTCTCGATGAAGTTCTCGATGTCGGGGTGGTCGACGTCGAGGATGACCATCTTGGCCGCGCGGCGGGTGGCGCCGCCCGACTTGATGGTGCCGGCGGAGGCGTCGGCACCGCGCATGAAGGAGACCGGGCCCGAGGCGTTGCCGCCGGAGGACAGCAGCTCCTTGGAGGAGCGGATACGGGAGAGGTTCAGGCCGGCACCGGAGCCGCCCTTGAAGATCATGCCCTCTTCCTTGTACCAGTCGAGGATCGACTCCATGGAGTCGTCGACGGACAGGATGAAGCAGGCGGAGACCTGCTGGGGCTGCGGGGTGCCCACGTTGAACCAGACGGGGCTGTTGAAGCTGAAGATCTGGTGCAGGAGGGCGTACGCCAGCTCGTGCTCGAAGATCTCGGCGTCCGCGGGCGAGGTGAAGTAGCCGTAGTCCTCGCCGGCCTTGCGGTACGTCTTCACGATCCGGTCGATGAGCTGCTTGAGACCGGTCTCGCGCTGCGGGGTGCCGACGGCCCCGCGGAAGTACTTGCTGGTGACGATGTTGACCGCGTTCACCGACCAGAAGTCGGGGAACTCGACGCCACGCTGCTCGAAGTTGATCGAGCCGTCGCGCCAGTTGGTCATGACGACGTCACGACGCTCCCAGGTCACCTCGTCGTACGGGTGCACGCCGGGGGTGGTGTGGATGCGCTCGATACGCAGACCCTTGGCCGTCTTGGAACCCTTGGTGCGGGATCCTCGTGCCGGGCCGCTCGTCGTCTCTGTCATGCCGCCTCCCATACGCGGGCGAAAACGCCCAGAAGTGCCCGAATGTTCCCGTGGCACGGTGTGTGTCTTGTGTCCCGGACGCCGCGCAGAGCGCCCGTGACAGGTCCTGGATTGCCGCCGTCCGGCGACCGGGGTGCGCCGGTCAGTCGGCGGCGGTGGCGGGCACGGGGACCGCGGGGGCCGCTCCTGCCACGCGCGCGTCCGCGTCGTCCGCGGGAGGCCGTTGTTCGCGGAGTTCCGCGATGGCGGCCTCGAAGTCCTCAAGGGTGTCGAACGCCCGGTACACGGACGCGAAGCGCAGGTACGCGACGAGGTCGAGCTCCTGCAAGGGGCCGAGTATGGCCAGACCCACGTCGTGGGTGGTCAGCTCGGCGCTGCCGGTGGCGCGCACCGCCTCCTCGACCCGCTGGCCGAGCTTGGCGAGGGCGTCCTCGGTGACCGGCCGCCCCTGGCACGCCTTGCGGACGCCAGAGATGACCTTGGTGCGCGAGAAGGGTTCGGTGACGCCCGACCGCTTGACGACCATCAGCGAGGCCGTCTCCACCGTCGTGAAGCGACGGGAGCAGTCGGGGCACTGGCGGCGCCTGCGGATCGACGTGCCGTCGTCGGTCGTCCGACTGTCGACGACACGGCTGTCGGGGTGCCTGCAGAAGGGGCAGTGCATTGGATTCCAACCCTCCTTCGCAGCACGACTGAATAGCCTCGTCAGGCCTGTTCAGGCCCCGGCGAAGCAGCCACCAGCATAGGCGATGGGCGCGGACCGGAGGACCAGCGACCACAACTTCTGGGCGGCGGGGGCAATCCAACCACTAGATCTGGGGTTTTGCCGACAAGCGTCCACTACCGCGTGTCGCGGATCGGTCGCGCAGGGAACAACGCCCGGGAGGCCGGTTCCGGCCCGTGTCCGCGCGGGCCCGGAGGGCGACGGACGACCTGGGGGCGAGCACCCGGGGCGGACCGGCCGCGCACCCGACGGAACGTCCTCGCCGGGCGCGCCCGGCGGCTTTTCCGGGCGACCGGATGGCAGACTGGGTGCCCGGCACCGGCCGTCGCGGCGCGGTCGTACGTACGCACGGTCCAGCGGTGTCCGGTGGGCTGCGGGCGGCTGAGTGCGGCGCACGCCCGGGGATGCGGCCCCGGCGGTGAAGGTTACCGTAATCGCCCGAAATGCCGGTGCCCCGGGTAGGGATCGGGCCCCGGTCGCAGCGCCCGCATACACCCGGCCTTATTGTCGCGTCACGCTTTCTGCGATTTTTCACTCGAACGTGTGTTTGGCGCAACCTTTCGAAAGCTACTACCGTTGTCCAGCTAGGGAGACCATTTCGAGAGGGGCCGACGTGACCACCACCGCAGACAGTGCCACCATCACTGCCCAGGACCGCTCCCAGACCCGACTTGAGCCGGTGCATGCCATGAATGACGCAGTCACGAACCAGGAGGGCGGCGATCCCGCGCGGTCCACGCGCTCGCTGCCCGGGCGGCCTCCGGGCATCAGGGCGGACAGCTCCGGTCTCACCGACCGGCAGCGGCGGGTCATCGAGGTCATCCGCGACTCCGTCCAGCGCCGGGGATACCCGCCGTCGATGCGGGAGATCGGTCAGGCGGTGGGTCTCTCCAGCACGTCGTCGGTCGCCCACCAGCTCATGGCCCTGGAGCGCAAGGGCTTCCTCCGCCGCGATCCCCACCGCCCCCGGGCGTACGAGGTGCGCGGCTCGGACCAGCCCAGCAGCCAGCAGACCGACACCACCGGCAAGCCCGCCGCCTCCTATGTGCCGCTCGTCGGCCGGATCGCCGCCGGCGGCCCCATCCTCGCCGAGGAGTCGGTGGAGGACGTCTTCCCCCTCCCCCGCCAGCTGGTCGGCGACGGCGAGCTCTTCGTCCTCAAGGTCGTCGGTGACTCGATGATCGAGGCCGCGATCTGCGACGGCGACTGGGTCACCGTCCGCCGCCAGCCCGTCGCGGAGAACGGCGACATCGTCGCCGCGATGCTGGACGGCGAAGCCACGGTGAAGCGGTTCAAGCGCGAGGACAACCACATCTGGCTCCTCCCGCACAACTCGGCGTACCAGCCCATCCCCGGCGACGAGGCGACCATCCTCGGCAAGGTGGTGGCGGTGCTGCGGCGGGTCTGACCACCCCGCCGGCAAGGACCGGCCCCGGGACCCACTGCGCCGGTCCCGGGGCCCTGCTCTGCCCGGCCGAGCCCCGGTACGCATGGTTGAGCCCCGGCTTCCCGACCCCGGCTTCCCGGGGGAGCGGGGAACCGCGTGCCCAGCCGCAGCCGACCCGCGGCCGGAGAACTACTTCCCCTCCCCCTTCGCCACCGCGTCGATCGCGGCCAGCGAGCGCCGCACCTGGTTGCGGTCCGTGGTGTACCAGAAGTCGGGCAGCGAGGCCCGCAGATAGCTGCCGTACCGCGCGTTGGCCAGCCTGGGGTCCAGTACGGCGACGACGCCCCGGTCCCCCATAGCCCGGACCAGCCGGCCCGCGCCCTGGGCCATCAGCAGCGCCGCATGGGTCGCGGCGACCGCCATGAAGCCATTGCCGCCGTTCTCCTCCACCGCCTTCTGGCGGGCGCTCATCAGCGGATCGTCGGGCCGGGGGAACGGGATCCGGTCCATGACCACCAGCTGGCAGCTCGCCCCCGGCACGTCGACGCCCTGCCACAGCGAGAGCGTCCCGAACAGACACGTCTCCGGGTCGCCCGCGAACGTCTTGATCAGCTCGCCCAGGGTGTCCTCGCCCTGGAGCAGGATCGGCTTGTCCAGCCGGCCGCGCAGCTCCTCGGCGGCGGCCTGGGCGGCCCGCATCGACGAGAAGAGGCCCAGGGTGCGGCCCCCGGCCGCCTCCACCAGCTCCGCGAGCTCGTCCATCATGTCGCCGCGCGAGCCCTCCCGGCCCGGCGTCGCCAGATGGCGGGCGACATAGAGGATGCCCTGCTTGGGGTAGTCGAAGGGCGAGCCGACGTCGATGCCCTTCCACTGCGGCACGTCCTCGCCCTCGGTGCCCTCCGGCGCCAGGCCCAGCGAGGCGCCCACCCCGTTGAAGTCGCCGCCGAGCTTGAGCGTCGCCGAGGTGAGCACCACCGAGCGGTCCGCGAAGAGCTTCTCCCGCAGCAGCCCCGAGACGGAGAGCGGGGCGACCCGCAGGGAGGCGCCACTGTGCCGGTAGGCGGCTCCGCCGCGGGGCTCGTGCCGCTCGTACCAGACGACGTCGTACTCGGAGCCGTTGGCGATCCGCTCCGCCACCGCGTGGACGCTCTCGACCGCCGCGAGGGCCTGCTTGCGCACCGCGTCCTCGTCCTGGACGGACTTGTCGCGGGTGGAACCGAGCGCCGAGATCACCGTACGAGCGGCGTCGCGCAGCGCCATCAGCGCGTACCCCAGGTCCTCCGGGATCTCCTCCAGGCGGCCCGGCAGCGCGAGCTCCATCAGCCGCTCGAAGCCCTCGGCGGCGCTCTGGAGCTGGTCGGCGGCCTTCTCGTTGACGAGCTTGGCGGCCCGCCGCACCGCCCGGTTGACCTGCCCCGGGGTGAGCTCCCCGGTGGCGACGCCGGTGACGCGGGAGACCAGCTCGTGCGCCTCGTCGACGATCAGCACCTCGTGCTGCGGGAGCACCGGCGCGCCCTCGATCGCGTCGATCGCGAGCAGGGCGTGGTTGGTGACCACCACGTCCGACAGCTTGGCGCGCTCGCGGGCCAGCTCCGCGAAGCACTCCGCCCCGTACGCGCACTTCGAGGCGCCCAGGCACTCCCGGGAGGAGACGGACACCTGGCCCCAGGCGCGGTCCGAGACGCCCGGCGTCAGGTCGTCGCGGTCGCCGGTCTCCGTCTCGTCCGCCCAGTCCCGCATCCGCAGCAGGTCCTGGCCGAGCTTGCTGGTGGGCGCCGCCGCCTCGAATTGGTCGAAGAGCCCGTCCTCCTCCTCCTGCGGCACGCCCTCGTGGAGGCGGTGGAGGCAGAGGTAGTTCGAGCGGCCCTTGAGCATGGCGAACTCCGGACGGCGGCGCAGCTGCGGGTGCAGCGCCTCGACCGTACGCGGAAGGTCGCGCTCCACGAGCTGCCGCTGGAGCGCCAGGGTCGCCGTGGCCACCACGACGCGCTCGCCGTGCGCCAGCGCCGGCACCAGATAGCCCAGGGACTTTCCGGTGCCGGTGCCCGCCTGGACGAGCAGGTGGGAGCCGTTGTCGATGGCGTCGGCGACGGCCGTGGCCATGGTGACCTGGCCGGGGCGCTCCAGGCCGCCGACGGCGGCGACGGCGGCGTGCAGGAGCTCGGGGAGAGATGGCTTCGTCATAGCCCGACCACCCTACGGGGCACCACTGACAATCCGATCACGTCGGCGGTGCGAGCGGGTTCGGGACGGTGCCCGCGACCGCCGCGTGCGGGCGCTCGGGGCGGTCCCGGTAGCCGTCCAGATGGAGCCGGTTGCGGTTGAGGCAGAGCCGCTCGATCCGGGGTGTGAGCAGGTCGAACATCTCGTACCGCTCCTTGAGGTCGGGGAACCGGGCCTGGTGGCGCAGGATCTCCTCCCGCACCAGCGCCCAGAAGTCGTCCTCCGCGACGCCCAGTTGCTCCTCGCACAGCGGCGCGAGATAGCGGAAGACCCCGATGAAGAGGCCGGAGTGGATGAACTGGGTGAGGAAGGACGGCGGCTCGGTCAGCAGGACGGCGCGTACGTCGTCGGGCATGGAGTCGTGCTCGGGCAGCGGGTCCGCGCTGACGTTCACGTCGTCCACGAAGTCCTTGATCGCCAGGCGTACGGGCACGTCGTGCCGGTCGAAGACGACGATGGCGTTCTCGCCGTGGGGCGAGAAGACCGTCCCGTAGCGGTAGAGGAACCGCAGCAGCGGCGGCAGCAGCGCGCCGAAGAGCCGGCGCAGCCAGATCCGGGGGGCGAGGCCGGAGCGGGCGACGAGCTCGGCGGTGAAGGCGCGCCCGCGCGGGTCGGTGTGGAGCAGCGAGGCGAGCGTACGCGCGCGTTCGCCCCCCGCCAGACGGCTCTGCAACGGCTCGCGCCAGATCGCCCCGAGCAGCTCCTTGTACTGGTACGGGACCTCGGCGAGGTGGTCGTACAGCGGGTGCTCGACCGCCACGGAGGCCACCTCTCCGAGCAGGATCACCCCGCACTCGTCGCGCAGGAACGGATCGGCGTCGCACAGGGCCTGCATCCAGGCCGTGACGGCGGGGGCGGCGAGCGTGCGCTCGGTCGGCAGGCCCCGCCACACGAGCGTGTTCAGGATGGACAGCGGCAGCTTCACGGTGTGCCGCTCGGGGCGCGAGGTGTTGAGGAAGGTCCGGATGGACTGCTGCGGGAGCCGCAGGTCGGCGTCGCCCGGCAGCGGGACGATCGCGCCGTCGGCGACGGCCGGCGCGAACAGCGGCAGGACCACCTCGTCCCACTGCCAGGGGTGGACGGGCAGGTACAGATACTCCTCGGGCGCGAGTCCCCGCGCGCGCAGCGCGGCGGCGAAGGCCTCGCGGACCTCGGGGTCGAGCTCCCGGGCGTAGAGCCGGTCGGGGGTGGCGAGGGCGGTGACGCCGCGGTAGCGGGCGAGGTCGGTGCGGACCGCGATCCAGGGCAGCGGCGCGGCCTGGCGGGCCTCGGGGGCCCAGCGGGCGGCGTCGGCCGCCGAGAACCCGACCCGGCCCTTGTTCAGGACGAGCCAGGGGTGCCCGGTCTGGTGGCCCTCCAGCTCCGCGTACCCGAGCTCCGCGAGGCGGGCGGCGGACAGGGCGGTGTGGTCGAGGCGGGTGTCGGCGGCGAGGGTGGCCGTCAGCTCGCCGACGAGGTGGCCGAAGGTGGCGCCGTCGAGTCCGAGCGTGCGGCGGGCCCGCGTGAGGAAGGCGAGCGGGTCGGTGAAGGGCTGTCCGTCGTGGTGGACGGAGTCGGCGTCGACGAGCCAGTCGTCGTACGCGCCGCGCCGGGCGCGGAAGGAGAGGGCGGTGCCGTCGTCCAGGGGCTGGGTGTAGCTGCCGGGTTCCCGCCGGGGGCCGTCCGCCCCCCGGGGTCCGTCCGGTCCGGGGCCCTCCCCGCCGTCCCGGCGCGCGACCGGCTCGATGATCCCTTCGTACGCGAAGGACCCGAGCATCTTGGCGAGCAGGCGGCGGGCCGCGCGGTCCCAGGTGTCGCGGTTCAGCTCGGGCGGGACGAGCAGGTCCTCCCGTTCGTCGGAATCATCGGGGACAAGCGGGTTCGGCAAGGCGACTCCTCGGGGTGGAACCGGTGCGGTTCGAACGGTATGGAGGACAGCGGGTGGTGCGCGCCGGCTCGCGGCGGGTTCACAGCAGGTTCCTGAGCACGCGGTCGCGGACCATGAGGGCGGCCCGCTTGTCGGGCAGGTCGACTTCCGCGGAGAACCGGAACCCGGCGCTCAGGAACGCCGAGACGGACGGGGTGTTGCGCAGGTCGGGTTCGGCGACCACACGGGGGCAGAGCGGCCGGTTGTCGAGGACGAGATCGGCGACGGCCCGCAGCAGGGCGGTCCCGACGCCCCGACCGCGATCGGCGACACCACCGACGAGGAGGTGGACGCCGGTGTCGTGCGGACGCGCCGGATAGTGCCGGGCGAGCGGGTCGAGATCGGCGCGGTAGATCTCCCAGTAGCTCATCGGAACGCCATCGAGCAGACCGAGACACGGCACGCTCCGCCCGTCGCCGTCGAGCTGGGGCCGCAGATGGGCCGCCGTCACGGAGTCGGGCCCCGCCAGCTCCCAGAAGGCGGCCACGGCCGGGTCGTTCATCCAGGCGCTCAGGAGAGGGAGGTCCCGCTCGACACGGACGGGGACGAGGTGGAAGACGCCGACGGGGGTGGTGACCGGTCCCCACTCCCCCGGGCAGTCGAGCAGGCCGTCCCCGCGCGGGCGGGAGGCGAAGGGCGAGACGAGGGGTGACGTGAAGGGACGCGGGGAGGCGGGGACGGGGATGGCCGGGTTCGCGATGGCGGGAGACGCGACGAGGGGTTCCGCGGCCTCGCCCTCGCCCACCCCGCCCTCGGAGGCCCATCCCCCGTCGTCCAGGAAGTCACCGTCCAGCGCTTCGGCGGTCACGGCTTCGGCGGGCTCAGAGGCCTCGGTGGCCTCGGTGGCCTCGGCCCGCACGTCCCACCCCTCGGGGGCGCCGCCCTCACCCCCGCCGCCGCCCTCACCGTCGCTCTCCGCCTCCGCCGCGCCGCTCGCGTCCGCCCGCGACTCCCCGAACAGGGCGACGAGTTCATAGGGCAGTCGCATGTCCAGCGTGTCCTCGCCGTCGCCGGGCTGGGGGGTGGGACCGGCTCCGGCGTCGGTGCTCGCATCGGTGGGAGGCACGGCGACGCTCCTCTCTCGTCAGTCGGCGGTGTGGGGGGATGAACTTCCGGTGGAGTGGAGGGGATTGGCGATGGTGACGTACACGGACTGGGTGTCGACGGGGCCGACGAGTTCGTCGAGGCCGTGCAGCCGGGTCATGAGGTTGGCCTTGCAGCGCAGGGTCGGGCTGTCCAGCAACTGCGCGGGCAGCGGCGAGCCGAGCGCGGTGGCCCGGGTCAGGAACTGCCGCAGGGCGGCGAGGAGCACCCGCTCGTCGGCGAGGCGCTGGGCACCGAAGGCGCCGACAAGGCCGAGGACGTTGTTGATGCCGAGGTAGTACGCGAAGCGCTCGTCGGTGACGGCGTCGGAGACGAAGGTGTCGCTGGTGGCGCCGACCCCGGGCAGCCGGCGTTCCAGGGCGTCCCGGAAGGACTCGCGGAAGTAGTAGCCCTGGTTGTCGCGGTAGCGGCCGCCGACGGGCCAGCCGTCGGGGTCGAGCAGGACGAGGGTGTTCTGCTGGTGGGCCTCCAGCGCGATCCCGGCCGTGGCGTCCAGCCAGAGCACGGGGCGGACGACCTGGTCGAGGTAGCGCAGGAACCACTCGGCGGCCACGGCCGGGGCCGGCCGGCCGGTACGGGCGGCGAGCCCGGCCACGATGTCCGCGAGCCGTGAGCGCATCGCGGTCCCGGGGCGGCCGGGCAGCGGGCGCGGCGAGGTCAGGGCCGCGATGCAGACGGCGTCGTCGCTGGGGCCGAAGGGGTTGTGCCGGATCACCACGTCGAGGCCGGGCACCGGCCGGCCGTCCGGGGTGTCGACGGCGAGCCAGGCCGGGTCGCGGACGATGTCGAACCCGGGGTGGACGGCCTGCCACTGCTCGGCGAGGCCGGAGCGCAGCAGCCGGTGGACCTCCACGCCCCGGTGGAGCTCCTTGCGGAGGTTCTCCCGGCGGGAGTTGGTGATGCGCAGCCCTAGGGAGAGCTTGAGCATGGCGTCGGCGCCGGGGCGGTGCACCGTCCGTACAGAGGAGGTGGGATGCCAGGGTTCGCCGTACGGGCCGAGGTCGCGCAGGAGCCCGGCGTCGAGCAGTTCGGCGACGGCCGGCCGGTGGGTGACCTCGCGGGCCTGCCAGGGGTGCAGGGGCAGCGCCACGGCGTTCGCCGGGAGGGCGAGACCGGCGGCGAAGCGCGCGGTGAGCTCCTCGGCGGTAGCGGGCCTGCCGCCGTCGGTCCACGCGGAGTCGGCGGCGAGGACGGTACGGTCGACGGCCATCCAGTGGAGCGGGAAGGAGCCGTACAACTCCGGCGAGTAGCGGCGCAGTTCCGCCTCGGAGAGGCCTTCGCGGCTCTTCGGGGTGGGGTGGAGGGGGTGGCCGAGGAGGAGGGACTGCTCGGCGGAGAGGAAGAGGTCGGCCTCGTCGGCGGGGCCCGGGTCGCCGCGCCGTTCGGTGATGAACTCCGCGGTGCGCCGCACCGAGTCGGCGACGCGGCCCACCAGATCGGCGCCCTCGCCGCGGCCCGACTCGCGGTTGATCAGGGCGGCGACGGTGACGGCGTCGACGGCCGGGGCCCCGTGCGGCGCGCCCTCCAGCTCCGGCATGCCGAAGCGGTGCCAGCCGGTGGCGGACCAGTACCGGACAGGGACCAGCAGGGCGGTGCCGCTGGCGCGCAGCGGGATGCGCAGCAGGGGTCCTCCGGGCGCGCCGAAGTCGTTCTCCCTCACCCAGCAGCGGAGCAGGTTCTCGACGGCCGCGGCCTCGGCGGCGGCTCCGGGGTCCGGGTGGTCCAGCGGCTCCCCGTCCGGATGCTCGTGCCCCCGGGCGCCGTGGAGGTCCGGCCGGGCCGGGTCGTCGGCCGTCAGCCGTTCACCGTGGATCCCCGCCTTCTGGCGCGGCACCGTCTCTGCCACGAGGGGGCCGCGGGGGGCGGTGGGACGGCCGGGGCCGTCGGGCGCGTCGGGCGCGGGGGTGCGGTTCACGGTGGGCTTCCTTGGGTGGGGGGCCGGGTCAGCGGGAGGGCCCGGTGTCGGTGCGGTGGCGGGGGGCGCGCTCGGCGGCGGCGAGGGCGTCGGCCAGCCGGTCGAGGACGGCGACCGCCTGTTCGTCGGTGAGGGTGAGGGGAGGCAGCAGCCGGACGACGCTGGAGTGGCGGCCGCCGAGTTCGACGATGAGGCCGCGGCGCAGGCACTCCCGCCGGACGGCGGTGGCCAGTTCGGGCGCGGGGGCCGCGGTTCCGGTGCGGGGGTCCTCGTGTTCGGGGTCGACGAGTTCGACGCCGATCATCAGGCCCCGGCCGCGGACGTCCCCGATGCCGCGGTGGTCCGCGGCCAGGCCCTGGAGCCGGGCGAGCATCCGGGCGCCGAGCAGGGCCGCGCGTTCGGCGAGCCGGTTCTCGCGGACGTAGGCGAGGGTCGCGGTGCCCGCGGCCATGGCGAGCTGGTTGCCCCGGAAGGTGCCCGCGTGGGCGCCGGGCTCCCAGAGGTCGAGGTCGTCGCGGTAGACGATCACGGCGAGCGGCAGGGAGCCGCCGATGGCCTTGGACAGCACCATCACGTCGGGCACGATCCCGCTGTGCTCGACGGCCCAGAAGGCGCCGGTGCGCCCGACGCCGGTCTGCACCTCGTCGGCGATGAGGGGGATGGAGCGGGCGGCGGTGATCTCCCGCATCCGGCGCATCCAGGAGTCGGGCGCCGGGTTCACCCCGCCCTCCCCCTGCACCGGTTCGACGATCATCGCGGCCGGGGCGGGCACCCCGCCCTTGGGGTCGTCGAGCAGGCTCTCGGTCCAGCGGGCGGCGAGCTCGGCGCCGCGCTCGCCGCCCACGCCGTACGGACAGCGGTAGTCGAGCGGGTAGGGCAGCCGGGTGACCCGGGCGGTGGAGGCGCCGCCGGAGGCGTCGAGGGCGCCGGCCGTCATGCCGTGGTACGCCCCGGTGAAGGCGAGCAGCCCGCCGCGGCCGGTGGCGGTGCGGACCAGCTTCAGCGCGGCCTCGACCGCGTCGGTGCCGGCGGGGCTGCAGAACTGGATCCGCGCGCGGTCGGCCAGCGCGCGCGGCAGGGTGGTGAACAGCTCGGTGGTGAAGGCGTCCTTGACCGGGGTGGCCAGGTCGAGCGCGTGCAGCGGGGCGCCGGAGTCGAGGACCTTGCGGATGGCTTCGAGCACGACCGGGTGGTTGTGGCCGAGGGCCAGGGTGCCCGCGCCCGCGAGGCAGTCGAGGTAGCGCCGCCCGTCGGCTCCCTCGATGGTCAGTCCGCGGGCGCGCACGGGCACGATCGGCAGCGAGCGGGCGTACGTCCGGGCGGCCGACTCGCGCAGGGACTGCCGCCGCAGGATCCCCTCGTGGGCGGGCGGGGTCCGCGGCGATGTGGTCGGAAGCTCGGCCGACGGTGGCACCGGCGCGGATTCGGTCACGGCCACGAGTTCTGGTCCTCCCACGGTGGGCGCTGCGCTGTGCGTGCCAGCCCCGTGCCGGGAGCCTGTGACGGTTCCGTGGCACGTCCGTTGCCCGGTGCGAACGGCGGGGCTGAAGGCTGGCGCGTTGTCCCCCGTACGTACCAACGACGGCGGGGCCGCAGGAGCACGGGTGACCGTGAAGATCCTTGCGGAGCGGAACCACGGCCCTGCCGCACACCGTCCCCACCGGCACCGGCATAGTGGGGGCCGCGCTTCGGCCGGCGGTTTCCGGCCGGGGCGGGTGGGCCGACGGCTTCGAGAGGGCCGGCGGTTCGCTTCAGTAACGGCAGGCGGTGGAGCAACGGTGGCTGCACCGCGCATCAGCACTTTCAGTACCGAAGTCCCAGGGGGATCAAGAACATGCGACCGACACGTCCGAATTCCGCGGCACGTGGGGGGAGGGGCGCGCGTCGGCGCAGCTCCCCGGTGCTGGCCGCTCTCGGCCTCACGGCCGCCCTCGCCCTGACCGCCACCGCGTGCGGTCCGGGCGACGACAAGGCCGACGCCAAGCCGACCGCCTCGGCGACGAGCGGCGACGACGGCCTCCAGATCCCGGACGACATCAAGGACCGGCTCAAGAAGCACGGCATCGACCCGGACAAGTGGAAGAACGGCGAGTGGAAGAACTGGGAGAAGTCCAAGTGGCTGCGTGAGGCCAGGGACTTCGTCAACCCGATCATCCAGGACCTGTGGGACCCGGACCGGATGCGCAAGGCCGAGAAGCCCCCGCAGAAGCCCGTCCCCAATGACATCTCGGGCGACAAGGGCGTGACGGACCCGACCCCGAAGCCCGTCAGGGCGCGGGCCCAGAAGGCTCCGTACCACGAGAGCCTGCCGGAGCTCGGCAAGCTCTTCTTCGACGGCCCCCAGGGCTCGATGGTCTGCTCCGCGACCGTCGTGAAGGATCCGGCGCACCCGGGCAAATCCAACATGGTGTGGACGGCGGGCCACTGCGTCCACGCGGGCGCGAAGGGCGGCTGGTACCGCAACATCGCGTTCGTCCCCTCGTACAACAACGCCGACATGTCGCTCGCGCAGTTGCGCAAGGCGACCCGTCAGCAGATAGCGCCGTACGGCGTGTTCTGGGCGGACTGGGCGCAGACCTCCCAGCAGTGGATCCAGGGCGGCGGCCCGACCGGCGGCCAGGGCGCGCCTTACGACTTCGCGGTGCTCCACGTCACCCCCGAGAAGAACAAGGGCGGCAAGTCCCTGGAGGAGACCGTGGGCGCGGCCCTGCCGGTGGACTTCAACGCCCCGGCCGTGCCGAAGATCGCGAGCATGACGGCGAACGGCTACCCGGCCGCGCCGCCGTACGACGGCCAGAAGCTGTACCAGTGCAAGGACAAGCCGGGCCGGCTCTCGCTCGACGCCGGTGCCCCGACGATGTACCGCCTGGGCTGCACCATGACCGGCGGCTCCTCCGGCGGCGGCTGGATCGCGGCGGGCGCCGACGGCAAGCCCGCGCTGGTCTCCAACACCTCCATCGGCCCGGTGACGGCCGGCTGGCTGGCGGGTCCGCGCCTGGGCCCGGAGGCCAAGGGCGTGTACGACTCGGTCAGCGCCAAGTACGCGGGCCGCTAGGCTCGCGGGGTCCGGGAGCTCTCCACGAGAGCTCCCGGACCTGCGTACGAGTCCCCCACGTGCCGACGGCATAGTGGGGGGTCGCGCGACGGCGGTCCCGGAAGACCCCGTCGCCCGCATGACATGCCCATGGCGGTACGCCCTCCCGGCGTGCCGCCCGGCACGAGCGGCAGAACACGGTACGAGCAATCTCAGGGGGAATCGTTTCCATGCGATCCATACGTCCGCTGCTGGCCTCCACCGGCCTCGCGGCGGCACTCGCGCTGACGGCCACCGCGTGCGGCCCCGGCGACGACGGCGCGGACAGCAAGCCGTCCGCGTCCAGCACCGCCCCGGGCAAGGACGGCCAGGGCCTTCCCGACGACGTCGCCGGCGCCCTCAAGAAGCACGGCGTCGACCTCGACAAGTGGAAGAACGGCGAGTGGAAGAACTGGGACAGGTCCACCTGGCTGCGCGAGGCCAAGGACTTCGCCAACCCGGTCATCGCCGGACTGTGGAAGCCCGAGCGGATGAAGTCCGCCAAGGACCCGCAGAAGACCATGGCCGCCGGTGACGTCAACGGCGACTCCGGCATCAGCGACCCGGAACCCCGGCCGGTCAGGGCCAAGGCCGAGAGCCTGCCCTACCACGACTACGCCGCCCCGGTCGGCAAGGTCTTCTTCGACTCCCCCAAGGGCTCCATGGTGTGCTCGGGCACGGTCGTGAAGGACCCCGCCCACCCGGGCAGGTCGAACCTCGTGTGGACCGCCGGCCACTGCGTCCACGCGGGCGCCCAGGGCGGCTGGTACCGCAACATCGCCTTCGTCCCGGCCTACAACGACCAGGGCAGGTCGGCCGCGCAGCTGCGCACCGCCCAGTCGCAGGAGATCGCCCCCTACGGCGCGTACTGGGCCGACTGGGCCTCCACCTCCGGCGAGTGGATCAACGGCGGCGGTCCCACCGGCGGCAGCGGCGCCCCGTACGACTACGCGGTGCTGCACGTGAAGCCGGAGCGCGGCACCAAGTCGCTGGAGGAGACCGTCGGCAACGCGCTGACCGTCAACTTCTCCACGCCCGCCGCGCACTCCGTCTCCGCGATGGGCGCCTGGGGCTACCCGGCGGCGCCGCCGTACGACGGCCTCAAGATGTTCAAGTGCGTCGACCGCCCCGGCCGGCTCTCGATCGCGCCCGCCACGCCCGCGATGTACCGCATCGGCTGCACCATGACCGGCGGCTCCTCGGGCGGCGGCTGGTTCGTCAAGGGGAGCGGCGGCAAGGCGGAGCTGGTCTCCAACACCTCGATCGGCCCGGTCACCTCGGGCTGGCTGGCCGGACCGCAGCTGGGCGACGGCGCCCGGCAGATCTTCACGCAGATGAGCCAGAAGTACGGCGGCCGGTAGGACGCTGACGCCCGACGGCTGACGACGCCGAGGCCCGCCCCCTCGTACGGAGGGGACGGGCCTCGGTCCGTCGGTGCGCGGGGCCGGGACGGCGCCCGGCCCGCGCGCGGTCAGTGCTTGGCCGGGACGTACGGAGCGAGCTCCGCCGCCAGCACCTCGTGCACCCGCGCCTTGAGCAGCGTGCCCTCCGGGGTGTGCTCCTCGGAGATCACCTCGCCCTCGGCGTGTGCCCGCGAGACGAGCTGTCCCTGCGTGTACGGCACGAGGGCCTCGATCTCGACCTCGGGGCGCGGCAGTTCGGCGTCGATGATGCCGAGGAGCTGCTCGATGCCCATGCCCGTACGGGCGGAGACCGCGATGGAGTGCTTCTCGATCCGCAGCAGGCGCTGGAGGACCAGCGGGTCGGCCGCGTCCGCCTTGTTGATCACCACGATCTCGGGCACGTCGAGCGCGCCCACGTCGCGGATCACCTCGCGCACGGCGGCCAGCTGCTCCTCCGGGGCCGGGTGCGAGCCGTCCACCACGTGCAGGATCAGGTCGGAGTCGCCGACCTCCTCCATGGTGGAGCGGAACGCCTCGACCAGGTGGTGCGGCAGGTGCCGGACGAACCCGACGGTGTCGGCCAGGGTGTAGAGCCGCCCGCTGGGGGTCTCGGCCCGGCGCACGGTCGGGTCGAGGGTGGCGAACAGCGCGTTCTCCACCAGCACGCCCGCGCCCGTGAGGCGGTTGAGCAGCGAGGACTTGCCGGCGTTGGTGTACCCCGCGATGGCGACCGAGGGGACCTTGTTGCGACGGCGCTCCTGGCGCTTGATCTCGCGGCCGGTCTTCATCTCCGCGATCTCCCGGCGCATCTTCGCCATCTTCTCGCGGATACGGCGCCGGTCCGTCTCGATCTTGGTCTCACCGGGACCACGGGTGGCCATGCCGCCGCCGGACGAACCGGAGCCGCCACCACCCATCTGCCGGGACAGCGACTGGCCCCAGCCGCGCAGCCTGGGCAGCATGTACTGCATCTGGGCCAGCGAGACCTGTGCCTTGCCCTCACGGGACTTGGCGTGCTGGGCGAAGATGTCGAGGATCAGGGCGGTCCGGTCGACCACCTTGACCTTGACGACGTCTTCCAGATGGATCAGCTGGCCGGGGCTGAGCTCACCGTCGCAGACGACGGTGTCGGCGCCGGTCTCCAGGACGATGTCCCGCAGCTCCTGCGCCTTGCCGGAGCCGATGTACGTGGCCGGGTCGGGCTTGTCACGACGCTGGTAGACGCCGTCGAGCACCATGGCGCCCGCCGTCTCGGCGAGGGCCGCGAGCTCGGCCAGCGAGTTCTCCGCGTCCTTGAGTGTCCCCGTGGTCCAGACGCCGACCAGCACGACGCGCTCCAGGCGCAGCTGGCGGTACTCGACCTCGGTGACGTCTTCCAGCTCGGTGGAGAGGCCTGCCACGCGCCGCAGGGCGGCGCGCTCGGAGCGGTCGAACTGCTCGCCGTCCCGCTCGCCGTCGATCTCGTGGCTCCAGGCGACGTCCTCTTCCATCAGGGCATCGGCCCGAAGGCTCTCGGTGCGGTTCTTCTCCGCGAAGCTCTGCTCGTCCTGGGAAGGGGATGAAGAGGAGGTCATTGGATCCTTACGTCGTTGGAATTGCGGTTATGCCGGTCACAACGCGTAGTGGACCCGAAAGATTCCCGGACGGAATCCGGTCCTGGCGGCGCCGCCGACCCGACGATGGTCGCACGGTGCCGCCCGGGCCGTCATCCGGGTTTCCGGGGGCCGCGGCCTAGGGCCTGGGCGCGGGCACGCGTCCCGTGACCGGCGCGGCGGCGTGCCAGTCCGGGTGCCCGGGCATCGGCGGCGTCTTCGTCCCGTACAGCCACTCCCTCAGGAACGGCCCCAGATCGCGTCCGGTGACCTCGGACGCCAGGCTGACGAAGTCGGCGGTCGTCGCCGTGCCGTCCCGGTGCTCGCCCACCCAGCGCCGCTCCACCTCGCCGAAGCTCCGCACCCCGATCTCCTGCCGCAGCGCGTACAGCACCAGCGCGCCCCCGTCGTAGACGACCGGCCGGAAGATGCTGATCTTCTGTCCTGCGGCCGGGGGCTTGGGAGCCGCGGGCGGCCCGCCGGCGGCGCGCCAGCCGTCGGACTGGCGGTAGGCCTCGCGCATCCGCGTCTCCATCGACCGGTTGCCGTGCTCCTGCGCGTACAGCGCCTCGTACCAGGTGGCGTGCCCCTCGTTGAGCCAGAGGTCGGACCACGCGCGCGGGGAGACGCTGTCGCCGAACCAGTGGTGTGCCAGCTCGTGGACCATCACCGAGTCCACGTACCACTCGGGGAAGCCCGGGCGGACGAACAGCGAGCGTTCGAAGAGCGACAGCGTCTGGGTCTCCAGCTCGAACCCGGTGTCGGCGCCGGCGATGAGGACGCCGTACGTCTCGAAGGGGTACGGCCCGACCTGCTTCTCCATCCAGCTGATCTCGGCGGGCGTCCTGCGCAGCCAGCGTGCCAGGCGCTCGCGGTCGGCGGCCGGGACGACGTCGCGCAGGGGCAGCCCGTGCGGCCCCTCGTGGCGCACCACCGCCGAGCGGCCGATGGAGACCTGGGCGAGCTCGGTCGCCATGGGGTGTTCGGTGCGGTACGTCGAGACGGCGCGGGCGCCCGTCCGCGTCCGGCCGGCCTCCAGGCCGTTGGCGACGACCGTGTACTCCTGGGGCGCGTCCACCCGGATGGTGAACATCGCCTTGTCGGAGGGGTGGTCGTTGCAGGGGAACACGCGGTGCGCGGCGTCGGCCTGGTTGGCCATGACCAGGCCGTCGGTGGTGCGCACCCAGCCGCCGTCGTCGCCCGCGCGCGGGTCGCTGGTGTGCCGGACGGTGATCCGCAGCTCCTCCCCCGGGTACACCGGGCGGGGCGGGGTGATCACCAGGTCCTCGTCGGCACTGGCGAACTCGGCCTGCTCCCCGTTGACGTCGACGCCGCGGACGGTGCCGCGCGCGAAGTCCAGGTTGATGTGCTCCAGCCATCCGGTGACGCGCGCGTCGATGGTGGTCACGGCCTCCAGCGGCTTGCTGTTGTCGCCCTGATAAGTGAATCCGATGTCGTACGCGAGGACGTCGTACCCCGGATTGCCCAGAAGGGGGAAGAGCCGGTCGCCGATCCCGGCCGGGGTGGGCGGGGGCGGGGCGGCGGCCAGGACACAGGCGGCCGCGGCGGCCAGCACAGCGGCACGCACACGGCGTGAGGAGAGCAGCATGCCCTACCGCTACCAGTCCGCCGCGCGATGCCGGGGCCGACGCGCACCGCCTCCACCCGAACGAGCGTCGGCCCGTCGCCTCAGCCCGCCGCGGCCGGGTGCTGCGCGCGGCTCACGTCGTAGACGCCGGGCACGTCGCGCATCACGCGCATGAGACCGGGCAGTTCGGCGGCGTCGGCCAGCTGGAGCGTGTAGGTGTGCCGCACCCGCTGCTCGCTGGGCGGCTCGACGGTCGCGGAGACGATCGCGGCGCCCGCGGTGGCGATCGCCTCGGTGAGGTCGGCGAGCAGCCGCGGCCGGCCGAACGCCTCGGCGACCAGCGTGACCCGGCAGGCGGCGGTGTCGCCCCAGCGCACCCCGACCCTGGCTCGGCCCAGCGTCGTCATCCGGGCCACCGCCGGGCACTCCTCGCGGTGGACGGTCACGGCGCCGCCGCGCACCGCGAAGCCGGTGACCGCGTCCGGCGGCACCGGCGTACAGCACCCCGCGAGCCGTACCGTCGCGCCCGGCAGGTCGGTGACGGCGTTGGCGGCGCTGCGCCGGTCGGTGGTGACGGACATCTGCGGGCGGGGCGCCGCGGCGGGGATCTTGACTCCTTCGGGGTGGGCGGCGAGCCAGCCGGTGATGGCGATCCGCGCGGCCGGGGTCCTGGCGTGGTCGAGCCAGTCCGGGGAGGGCCCGGAGGCGGCGTCCTGGGCGAGGAGCAGCTGCACGGTGTCACCGTCGCTCAGGACCGTGCTCAGCGTCGCCAGACGGCCGTTGACGCGCGCGCCGATGCAGCCGTGGGCGTCCTCGCCGTACTGGGCGTAGGCGGCGTCCACACAGCTCGCTCCGGCCGGCAGGGGGAGGGTGCGGCCGTCGGAGCCGAAGACGGTGATCTCGCGGTCCTGTGCGAGCTCCTCGCGCAGGGAGGACCAGAAGGTGTCGGGGTCCGGCGCGTTCTGCTGCCAGTCCAGGAGGCGGGAGAGCCAGCCGGGGCGGGTGGGGTCCTCGCGCTCGTCGGCCGCCGGGTCGGCGCCGTCGCCGGGCCCGCCGCCCGCGTACGGGTTGCCCAGCGCGATGACGCCGGCCTCGGCCACCTTGTGCATCTGGTGGGTGCGGATGAGGACCTCGGCGACCGCGCCGTCGGTGCTCGCGACCGCCGTGTGCAGCGACTGGTACAGGTTGAACTTGGGCGCGGCGATGAAGTCCTTGAACTCGGAGATCACCGGGGTGAAGCAGGTGTGCAGCTCGCCGAGGACCGCGTAGCAGTCGGCGTCCTCGGCGACCAGGACGAGCAGTCGTCCCAGGTCGGTGCCGCGCAGCTCCCCGCGTTTGAGGTGGACGCGGTGGACGGAGACGAAGTGCCGTGGCCTGATCATGACTTCGGCGCTGATGCCCGCCTCGCGCAGGACGGCCCGGACGCCGTCCGCGATGGTGGTCAGCGGGTCCTCGGTGCCCGAGTTGGCCGCGATCAGCGCGCGGGTGTGCTCGTACTCCTCGGGGTGGAGGATGGCGAAAACCAGATCCTCCAGTTCGGTCTTGAGGGCCTGCACCCCGAGCCGTTCGGCCAGCGGGATCAGCACGTCGCGGGTGACCTTCGCGATCCTCGCCTGCTTCTCCGGGCGCATCACGCCCAGGGTGCGCATGTTGTGCAGCCGGTCCGCGAGTTTGATCGACATCACACGGACGTCGTTGCCGGTGGCGACGAGCATCTTGCGGAACGTCTCGGGCTCGGCCGCAGCTCCGTAGTCGACCTTCTCCAGCTTGGTGACGCCGTCGACCAGATAGGTGACCTCCTCGCCGAACTCCGCCCGCACCTGATCGAGGGTCACCTCGGTGTCCTCGACGGTGTCGTGGAGCAGGGACGCGGTCAACGTGGTGGTCTCGGCGCCGAGTTCGGCGAGGATCAGGGTGACGGCCAGCGGATGCGTGATGTACGGCTCGCCGCTCTTGCGGAACTGGCCGCGGTGGGACGTTTCCGCCAGGACGTACGCGCGGCGCAGCACCGCGAGGTCGGCGTCGGGATGGTGGGCGCGGTGCGCCTCGGCGACGTGCCCGATGGCGTCGGGCAGCCGGTCGCGGGAGGCGGGGCCCAGCAGGGCGGCCCGGCCCAGCCTGCGGAGGTCGATCCTGGGGAGGCCGCGTCGGCGACTCTGCGCGTCAGGATTCGTGGCCTCTGCACTCATGGGGGCACCTCCGGCAGCATCGACCGGCGGTGGAAAGGCAGGCGTGCCCTCCGGGCCGGTGCTTGATGCTACCGACCCCACCACGTGGCGCAGTCCGGCTCTCGCTCAGCGTGAACCGGATCACCCATTCGAGCGAAGGTTCAGGCCACAGCCGTTTCAACCGGCGTGAGGAGCGCCGGGTCGATCACACCTTCCGCGACGATCACGGCCGGCCCGGTCATCTCGACCTCGCCGTCGGGCAGCTCCGTGATGATCAAGGTCCCGCCGGGCAGGTCCACCCGGTACGTCACGGGGGCGCCGGTGACGGCGGGGTCGGCGCCGTCCCTGCGCGCAGTCGCCACGGCCACCGCGCACGCGCCCGTGCCGCACGAGCGGGTCTCGCCGGAGCCGCGCTCGTACACCCGCATCGCCACGTGGCCGGGCCCCCGGTCGACGACGAACTCGATGTTCACGCCCTCGGGGTAGACGGCGGCCGGGCTGTACGCCGGCACCGAGCGCAGCTCGCCCGCGTGGGAGAGGTCCTCGACGAAGGCGACCGCGTGCGGGTTGCCCATGTTCACGTTGCGGGCGGGCCAGCTGCGGCCGTCCACCTCCACGGTGACGCCCTCCCCGGGCAGCCGCGCGCGGCCCATGGAGACCGTGATGTCACCGCCCTTGGCGAGATGGACCTTCTTGACCCCGCCCCGGGTGGCGACGGAGAGGTCACCCTCCTCGACGAGCCCGGCGCGCTGGAGGTACCCGGCGAAGACCCGCACGCCGTTGCCGCACATCTCCGCGATCGAGCCGTCCGCGTTGCGGTAGTCCATGAACCACTCGGCCTCGTCCGCCATGGCCCTCGCCTCGGGGTGGGCGGCGCTGCGCACGACGTGGAGCAGCCCGTCGCCGCCGATGCCGGCCCGGCGGTCGCACAGGCGCGCGACGGTGGCGGCGGGCAGCTCGACCGCGTTGTCCGGGTCCGGGAGGATCACGAAGTCGTTCTCGGTCCCGTGGCCCTTGAGGAAGGTGAGAGGCGAGGTGGTGTTCACGCCGCCCATCGTACGGGGGCCCTCCGACAACGGGCCGGGCGCCGGGGGAGACGGGACCGGGCCCGGGCGGGGGGCGCGGCGGCGGCCTCGGGGGCAGTGAGGCCCGGCCGGCGGGTCGGGGGGCGGCGGCCTCCGGAGCGGCAGACCCCGGGAGCGGCAGCCCCCGAGCGGCAGACCTCAGAAGCCGTGGCGCTTCAGCGCAGCCGGGCGACGCGCCAGACCGCCAGCGCCACCGCCACGGCCAGACCCGCCACGTACAGCCCGATGACGCGCCAGTCGGGGCGCCCGCCGGAGCCGCGCGCGGGCAGTCCCGGCCAGGTGTAGCCGACCCTGCGGGCGGCCATCAGGCCCCAGCCGGCGGCGCAGCAGCTGATCAGGAGGCCGAGCATGGCCACGACCGGGCCGCCGTCGCCGAACTCGAAGGCGAGCGGGAAGGCGAACATCAGCGAGCCCATGGCGGCGAGCGTCACGATCGGGGCGAGCTGCCAGATCCGCAGCCTGCGCTGCGGACGGATCTCGACCTCGACCTCGCCGCCCTCGGCGAGCACGCCCTCGTCCTGCGGCCCGTCGGGGGTGAGCCCGACGGCTCCCGGGACGGTCGGGCCCAGGGCGCCGACGCTCAGCTCCGCGGGGCTCGGCTCCGGGGCGTCGCCGTGGGCGGGCTCCCGTCCGGCGTCGCTCACGTCCGGCCCTTCCGACACTGCCGTCACTTCCGAAGGACCCGGTCGCGCGGACTCGTCCCGCGTCCCGTGCTCTCTGTCGCGAGGGCCGGCCTCCATCGCCACGCGCCCTCCCCACTCGGACTCCACTGGTCGATCGAGGTCGATGATGGCACGCGCGCGGGTGCCTCGATGACCGGCGGTGCGTCCCGATGCCATCACGTGATCAGGCTGTGACCGCTCGTTCGACCAACGTCAGCGCCTGCCCCGGGAGTTCCCCGCGGTGCTCGGCGGCGCCGCTGAGCCAGTGCACGCGCGGGTCCCTGCGGAACCAGGAGTCCTGGCGGCGCGCGAAGCGCTTGGTGGCGCGGACCGTCTCGGCGCGCGCCTCCTCCTCGGTGCACTCCCCCGCGAGCGCCGTGAGCACCTGCTGGTAGCCCAGCGCGCGCGAGGCGGTGCGTCCCTCCCGCAGCCCCTGGGCCTCCAGCGTGCGCACCTCGTCCACCAGGCCCGCCTCCCACATCCGGTCGACCCGGAGGGTGATCCGCTCGTCGAGCTCGGGGCGGCCCACGTCGACCCCGATCTGCACGGTGTCGTACACCGAGTCGTGGCCCGGCAGGTTGGCCGTGAACGGTTTGCCGGTGATCTCGATGACCTCCAGGGCCCGCACGATCCTGCGGCCGTTGCTGGGCAGGATCGCGCGCGCCGCCTCGGGGTCGGCCTCGGCCAGGAGCCGGTGCAGCGCCCCCGGCCCGTCCTGCTCCAGCTCGCGCTCCAACCGCGCCCGCACCTCGGGGTCGGTGCCGGGGAAGTCGAGCACGTCGATCGCGCCGCGCACATAGAGGCCGGAGCCGCCCACGAGGACGGGGGTGCGGCCCTCGGCGAGCAGCCGGTCGATCTCGGCGCGGGCGAGCCGCTGGTACTCGGCGACACTGGCGGGCTCGGTCACGTCCCAGATGTCCAGGAGGTGGTGGGGCACGCCGCCGCGCTCCGGCGGCGTCAGCTTGGCGGTGCCGATGTCCATCCCCCGGTAGAGCTGCATCGAGTCGGCGTTGACGACTTCGCCGCCGAGCTGCTGGGCCAGGAAGACACCCAGATCGGACTTTCCGGCCGCTGTCGGACCGACGACGGCGATGACCCGCGGTGCGGGAGCTGCAGTTCTCACGGTCACAGTCTCGCAAACCTCGGCGGCCGTCCCCGAACGAGCTACGTGACGGGGCGCATCCGGGTTCGTTGCCTGTTGCGAGGTTCCGACCGCCGGTCTGCCGAACCGGTGCCCCCGGCCGCCGCAATGAGGCGCTCCGGATGGGGTGGGATTTCGCCCACACGAGTACGCTATGGAGTTGATATGGGCGTTTTTTCGAGGTTTCGCCGTAAGGCGGCAGAGGCGTCGACCGAGGAGGCCGGGTCCGCCACCCTGACGGCCGAGGCCGAGGCCGTCGAGGCCGGGCCCGAGGCCGCCGCTTCCACGGAGGAGCCCGAGCCCGCCGCGGAGGCCGCGCCCACGGAGGCCGCCGAACCGGCCGCCGCCGAGGGCATGGAGATCCCCAAGCAGCAGTCGGCGGAGGAGGCTGCGGACAACGAGGCGGGCGAGAGCGCCCGGAAGTAGCGCGGTGTACGAGGACGGCGGCGGCACCCCGCCCCCGTCGGCCTGATCACCTCGGGGACGGCCGTGGAGCACTCGCGCTCCGCGGCCGTCCCCGTGTGCGCCGCCGGGGCCGCGCCCTGGCCGGGGCCCGCGTCGTGCCGCTCGCCGCTCTGGTCACGGCCGTCCCCGTGTGGCCCCCTGCACAAGGCCGCGCGCCGCCCTGACGCGCGCGCCCGCCTCGTGCCGCCGCCGTCCCGGTGTCCCCGACGCGCCCTCAGGACCAGACGGCCACGAAGTACCCCACGCCGTACGGCGCGTCCTCGTACAGCAGGCGGCCCTCCAGGCCCGCTCCCTCGGCGGCGCCCGCGAGCACCTGCCAGGGCGCCCGGCCCGCCGCCTTCAGCTCGTACGCCAGCTCCGCGTCCAGCTCCAGCAGCGCGCGCGTGTCGGCGGCGCCCAGCGCGTTCGCCACCCCCTCGTCGAAGGCCGCGGCACGCTCGTCGAGGTAGCCGGGGGCCTTCAGGGTGCGGCAGGCGCTGCCGTCGCCCATCACCAACAGGGCGACGCGGTCGGCCCGGGCGGGCAGGCCCCGGCCCACGTCGGCGCAGCGCGCGGCCTCCAAGGGCTCACCGACCCCGAGTCCCTCGACCGGGGCGTCCGACCAGCCGGCGCGTTCCAGCAGCCACGCGCCGACGGCGAGGGAGGGCGGCAGCTCGCGGGCGGTGCCGTCCGGCTCGCCCGGCGCCGGGCCGAGGGTCACGCGCAGGTCCACGCCGAAGGGCGCGAAGGACCCGGGCGCGCCCTGGGGGTGCGGGCCGCGGGCCGCCTGCTCGGCGGGGCCGACCACGACGAGGAGGTCGGGCCGGGAGGCGGCCAGCAGGCCCACGGCGTCCGCGCAGGCGTCCCGCGCGGCGTCGAGTTCGGGCGCGGCGCCGGAGGCGACCGCGGGCACCAGCAGCGGCGGACAGGGGCAGACGGCGGCGGCTACGAGCATGATCCGCAGCGTAGTGGGTGCGTCCGGCCGCGGCCCCGCACGGGCGCCGCGAACCGGCCACACGCGCGGACGGACCGAGGGATGGCCCGCCGCGCCCGCCGGAGCGACTGGGCGACGATGAACCGGCCCCGAGCGCGGCGGACCGCCCGTCCCCGAAAGCCCGTCCACGCGCGCGTGGGCGGACCGAGGCCCGCGACCTCGCCGCCTAGGCCGCCCGCAGTCCTTCCACGCGCGCCTGCGGGGACCTCCCGCGTGCGTGGAGGGACCGCCCGCCTCCGGCCCCGGCCGGAGACGAACGCCGCCCCACACGCGCGTGGAGACGCGTCAGACGACGCTGCACCCGCCCGTCGCGGCCGGCAGCGGCTCGGGGACGCCGATCTTCGGCAGGCCGAGCAGCACCCCGGCGGGCTGGGCCGGGGCCGCGTTGCGCTTCTCCCAGGCGTCGCCCGCGCGGGTGCGGCGCACCGCGGTGGTGGGGCCCTCCGCCAGCAGGTGGTGCGGGGCCGCGTAGGTGATCTCCACGGTCACCACGTCGCCGGGCCGCACGTCCTGCTCCGGCTTGGTGAAGTGCACCAGGCGGTTGTCGGGGGCGCGCCCGGACAGGCGGTGGGTGCTGCCGTCCTTGCGGCCCTCGCCCTCGGCGACCATGACCTCCAGGGTGCGGCCGACCTGCTTCTTGTTCTCCTCCCAGGAGATCTCCTCCTGGAGGGCGACCAGGCGCTCGTAGCGCGCCTGCACGACCTCCTTGGGGATCTGCCCCTCCATGGTCGCCGCGGGGGTGCCGGGGCGCTTGGAGTACTGGAAGGTGAAGGCGTTCGCGAAGCGGGCCTCGCGGACCGCGTGCATGGTCTGCTCGAAGTCCTCCTCGGTCTCGCCGGGGAAGCCCACGATGATGTCGGTGGAGATGGCCGCGTGCGGGATGGCGGCGCGGACCTTCTCGATGATCCCGAGGAAGCGCTCCTGGCGGTACGAGCGGCGCATCGCCTTCAGGATGGTGTCCGAGCCGGACTGGAGCGGCATGTGCAGCTGCGGCATCACGTTCGGCGTCTCGGCCATCGCGGCGATGACGTCGTCGGTGAAGTCGCGCGGGTGGGGCGAGGTGAAGCGGACCCGCTCCAGGCCCTCGATCCTCCCGCAGGCGCGCAGCAGCTTGGAGAAGGCCTCGCGGTCGCCGATGTCCGAGCCGTACGCGTTGACGTTCTGGCCGAGCAGGGTGATCTCGGAGACGCCCTCGGCGACCAGCGCCTCGACCTCGGCGAGGATGTCACCGGGCCGGCGGTCCTTCTCCTTGCCGCGCAGCGCGGGGACGATGCAGAAGGTGCAGGTGTTGTTGCAGCCCACGGAGATGGAGACCCACGCCGCGTAGGCGGACTCGCGCCGGGTGGGCAGGGTCGAGGGGAACGCCTCCAGCGACTCGGCGATCTCGACCTGCGCCTCTTCCTGGACGCGGGCGCGCTCGAGCAGCACCGGCAGCTTGCCGATGTTGTGCGTGCCGAACACGACGTCCACCCAGGGGGCCCGCGCGACGATGGTGTCGCGGTCCTTCTGGGCCAGACAGCCGCCGACGGCGATCTGCATCCCGGGCCGCTTCGTCTTCATCGGGGCGAGGCGGCCGAGATTGCCGTACAGCTTGTTGTCGGCGTTCTCGCGCACCGCGCAGGTGTTGAAGACGACGACGTCCGCGTCTCCGTCGCTGCCCTCGGGCGCGCGTACGTACCCCGCGCCCTCCAGGAGGCCGGACAGCCGCTCGGAGTCGTGCACGTTCATCTGGCACCCGTAGGTGCGCACCTCGTACGTTTTCAAACCCTCTACCTCGCTCATCTCGTACACCAGGGTACGAGGTCGCACCGACAGGCCGTCCCGCCTTCCCCGACCCCGGGCCTGGCCATCACGGGGAGTGAGCTGGCAGGATCGCGCCATGCTCCAGGCCCTCCCCCGTGTCAGCCGCCGCCGTGCCCTCCAGGGGGCGGTCGCGGCCCTGGTCGCGTTCGGGCTGCTGCTGTGGTGGCTGCTCTCGGTGGGGGGCTCGCCGCCCTCGGGGACGATCACGTTCAGTACCGGTGTGCGGACCGGGGTCTACCAGCGGTACGGCGAGCTGCTGGAGCGGGCGCTCGCCGACGACCTGCCCGAGGTGGACGTCCGGCTCCAGACCAGCGAGGGCTCGCAGCAGAACCTCAAGCGGGTGGCCACCGGCCAGGCGGACTTCACCATCGCGACCGCCGACGCGGTGGCCAAGTACCTCCGCGACGGCTCCACGGGCGCCGGCCGGCTGCGCGGCTGCGCCCGGCTCTACGACGACTACGTCCAGCTCGTGGTGGACCGCGACTCCCCGGTGCGCACCACGGCCGACCTGCGTTCCAAGCGCGTCGGCATAGGGCAGCCCGGGTCGGGGGTGCGGCTGCTCGCGGAGCGGCTGATGACCGCCGCCAAGCTGGATCCGGCGCATGACATCACCCCGGTGTCGGCGGGCATCGACACCATGCCGGAGCTGCTGCGGGCCGGGAAGATCGACGCGTTCTTCTGGTCGGGCGGCCTGCCCACCACCGCGGTGCTGCGGCTGTCCCAGCAGGACCAGATCCGTCTCGTCCCGCTGGGCGACCTGGTCCCCGCGCTGCACGCCGCGGACGGCCTCACCGGCTTCTACCGGGCGGCGACCATGCCCGCCGACGCCTATCCGCAGGCGCAGCGGGGCGCCGCCGTGCCGACGATCGCCGTGGCGAACCTGCTGGTCACCACGGACCGTACGGACCCGGGCCTGACCGAGGAGTTCACCCACACGGTGATCCGCAGCCGGGACGCCATCGGGCGCGAGGTGCACGCCGCGCAGCTGGTGGACCTGCGCACCGCGATCTACACCGAACCGCTGCCGCTGCACGACGGCGCCCGGCGCTACTACCTGTCGACCAAGCCCTGAACCGGGCCGCGGGCCCGGACCGCCCCCACAGGCTCTCAGCCCGTCGGTGAGGTGCGCGGCACCCTGAGCGTCACCCGCAGGCCGTGCGGGGCGTGGTGGGCGTACGTGATGGTGCCGCCGCCCGCCGCCAGCAGGGTCCGCGAGATGGACAGGCCCAGGCCCGAGCCCTTGACGTTCTGGTGCCGGCCCGCGCGCCAGAAGCGGTCCCCGACCCGGCTCAGTTCGTCGTCGGTCAGACCGGGTCCGCGGTCGGTCACGGTGATCTTCGAGTGGTCCCCGTCGGCGGCGACGGAGACCGTGACCTCCTCACCCGCGGGGGTGAACTTCAGCGCGTTGTCGATGACGGCGTCCAGGGCGCTGGAGAGCGCCACCGGGTCCGCCCAGGCGGTGACGGCGGCCCGCCGCTCGGTGAGCCGCACGCCCTTGTCCTCGGCGAGCGGACGCCAGGCCGCCACCCGCTCGCCCGCCAGCGCGCCGATGTCGGTGAGCCGCAGGTCCGCCTCGGCGTGCTCGGCCAGGGCCAGGCCCAGCAGGTCGTCGAGGACCTGGGCCAGGCGCTTGCCCTCGGCGCGCACCGAGGCGATCTCCTCGTTCCCCTCGGGCAGTTCGAGGGCGAGGAGCTCGATGCGCAGCAGCAGCGCGGAGAGCGGGTTGCGCAACTGGTGGGAGGCGTCGGCGACGAAGGCGCGCTGCTGGTCCAGCACGTCCTCGACGTTGTCGGCCATCTCGTTGAACGAACGGGCCAGCCTCCGCAGTTCCGGGGGACCGCCGGCGACCGCGACCCGCGACTTCATGCGCCCGGTCGCGATGTCGTGGGTGGCCGCGTCCAGGACGCGTACGGGCCGCAGCACCCAGCTGGTGAGCCGGAAGGCCGCGCCGACCGCGAGCAGCATCGCCGCCACCTCGCCGGCCGCGATCAGCAGCCAGCCGCGCAGCACCGCCGAACGCATGTGTCCCGTGGGCGAGTCGGTGACCACCACGGCGATCACGTCGCCCTCGCGCACCACCGGGGAGGCCACCACGAGCCGTCCGAGCTGCCACGGCCACACCTGGGGCGGATCGTGGCTCCTGCGGCCCGCCAGCGCCTCCTGGAAGGCGTCTTGGCCCTTGCCCTCGTCCGGCACGCCCCAGCCCTCGGGGGCGCTCGCCATGGCGGCGCCGTTGCGGAAGAAGACGCCCGCGCGGATCCCGTACAGCTCGTGGTAGCGGGCCAGTTCCTTCTCCAGGGTGGCCAGGCGCTCCCTGCTGCTGGTGTCCTTGTCGTCGACGGCGGTGACGAACTGGGCGAGCGCGGCGAAGCGCGCGGTGTCGTCGATCCGGTCGACGACGACCTTCTGCTGCTGGGCGGAGGCCACGCTGATCGCGAGCGGGAAGCCCAGCGCCACCAGGACGAGGGCGAGCAGGAAGATCAGCAGCGGCAGGAGTCGCGTACGCACCTGGGGTGTCGGGCCTTACAGCGCGGCCGGGGCGACGAGCCGGTATCCGACGCCGCGCACGGTCTCGATCAGGGCGGGCATCCGCAGCTTGGAGCGGAGCGAGGCGACGTGTACTTCCAGGGTGCGCCCGGTGCCCTCCCAACTGGTCCGCCACACCTCGCTGATGATCTGCTCGCGCCGGAAGACCACTCCGGGCCGCTGGGCGAGCAGCGCGAGGAGATCGAACTCCTTGCGGGTGAGCTGGACGCTCTCGCCGTCGACGCTGACGCGCCGGGTGGGCAGTTCGATCTCCACGGGCCCCAGCCGCAGGGCGACCGCCGGGACGGCCCCGCTGTCCTCGCCCGCGGTGGTGCGGCGGCTGACGGCGTGGATGCGCGCCAGCAGCTCGCCGGTGTCGTAGGGCTTGACCACGTAGTCGTCGGCGCCGAGGTTGAGGCCGTGGATGCGCGAGCGCACGTCCGCGCGCGCGGTGACCATGATCACCGGCGTGGCGGTGCGCTTGCGGATCTTCCCGCAGACCTCGTAGCCGTCCTGGTCGGGCAGCCCGAGGTCGAGCAGCACGACGGCGAAGGGCTCCTTGGGGGCGCGGTCGTCGGGCAGCAGCGCCCGCAGCGCCTCCTCGCCGTTGCGCGCGTGCACGACGGCGAAGCCGTGCCTGGCGAGCACGGCGGACAGGGCCGCGGCGACGTGGTCGTCGTCCTCGACGAGCAGCAGTCTCATCGTCCCCCTTCCGTAGTCGTCGCCAGGCATGTACTCCCGCATCCACGCCCATGCCGCGGGTGTGCGTCAAGGGGGCACCCACCGGAGCGCGGTATCCGTTACGGAGCCGGTATTGCGCGGCGCGCCCCCTTCACGGAGAGTGCCACCCCGCTACCGGATCGTGATGCTCAATTCTCGCTCAGATGTAATGACGCTGGTCGTAGCGGCGCACTACGTTCCTCCCCAACCGAGGAAGAGCGGAGCTGGAAGCCGATGAGCGGAGTATCAGTGACCAAGGACGTCCAGGACGCGGCACCCGCGTCGGGCGACCTGGTCGTGCTGAGCGGCGTCAACAAGCACTTCGGCGCGCTGCACGTGCTCCAGGACATCGACCTGACGATCGCGCGCGGCGAGGTCGTGGTCGTGATCGGACCGTCGGGGTCCGGGAAGTCCACGCTGTGCCGCACGATCAACCGCCTGGAGACCATCGACTCCGGGTCGATCACCATCGACGGGAAGCCGCTGCCCCAGGAGGGCCGCGAACTGGCCCGGCTCCGCGCCGACGTCGGCATGGTCTTCCAGTCGTTCAACCTCTTCGCGCACAAGACCGTGCTCGAGAACGTCATGCTGGGCCAGACCAAGGTCCGCGGCACGGACAAGAAGCAGGCCGAGGAGAAGGGCCGCGCCCTGCTCGACCGGGTCGGCGTGGGCACCCAGGCCGACAAGTACCCGGCGCAGCTGTCCGGCGGACAGCAGCAACGTGTCGCCATCGCGCGCGCGTTGGCGATGGACCCGAAGGTCATGCTCTTCGACGAGCCCACCTCCGCGCTCGACCCGGAGATGATCAACGAGGTCCTGGAGGTCATGCAGCAGCTGGCGCGCGACGGCATGACGATGGTCGTCGTCACCCACGAGATGGGCTTCGCCCGCTCCGCCGCCAACCGCGTCGTCTTCATGGCCGACGGCAGGATCGTCGAAGAGGCCGTGCCCGAGCAGTTCTTCAGCAACCCGCGCAGCGACCGGGCCAAGGACTTCCTGTCGAAGATCCTTCACCACTGAGGCTGCCGAGGACCCGGAGCGGCCGCACGCGCCGCTCCTCCCCGACGGGCCGACGGCCCCCATCTGAGCGATTCAAGCGATACGAGGGATGTTCACATGAAGCTCCGCCAGTCCGCCGCCTTCGCGGCGATCGCCGTGCTCGCGCTGACCGCGACCGCCTGTGGCGGCAAGTCGGGTTCCGCGGGCGACAAGCAGGCCGCCAAGCCCGGCCAGTCGGGCGCCCCGCAGCTGCCCACGTACACCGTCGCCAAGGACGTCGCCCTCGACTCCCCGACGTTCAAGTCCGCCAAGGCCCGCGGCAAGCTGATCATCGGCGCCAAGGCAGACCAGCCCTACCTGGGCTTCCAGGACCAGGCGACCAACGAGCGCTCCGGCTTCGACATCGAGCTCGCCAAGATGATCGCCGCCGACCTGGGCTTCGGCAAGGACCAGATCGAGTGGAAGACCGTCGACTCCGGCGTCCGTGAGACGGCCATCTCCAAGGGCCAGGTCGACTACTACGTGGGCACCTACACGATCAACGACAAGCGCAAGAAGCTCGTCGGCTTCGCGGGCCCGTACTACAAGGCCGGCGCCGACCTGCTGGTCCGCAAGGACGAGACGGCGATCACCGACAAGAGCACGGTCAAGGGCAAGAAGGTCTGCTCGATCGTCGGCTCCACGCCGCTCCAGGAGATCAAGAAGCCCGAGTACGGCGCCAAGGTCGTCGAGCTGGCCAAGTACTCGGACTGCGTCCAGCAGCTGCTGACCAAGCAGGTCGACGCGGTGACCACCGACGACTCGATCCTCAAGGGCTACGCCGCCGCCAACTCCGGCAAGCTCAAGGTCGCCGGCCACCCCTTCACGCAGGAGCCGTACGGCGTCGGCATGAACAAGGACGACAAGGCGCTGCGCGACTTCGTCAACGACGCGATCGAGAAGCACGTCAAGGACGGCACCTACAAGAAGATCTACGAGGCGACGCTCGGCCTGTCCGGCGCCGGCTACGTCGAGCCGCCGGCCGTCCAGCGCTACTGATCCGGTGCCACCCGTCCGGGTGACACCGAGTCGGCGCGGTTGACCGCGCCGCCGCCGACCCCGCCGGCCGAGCCGCCCTCCACGCGCGCGTGGAGGGCGCTCCCGGCCCTGCCCGCCAGCCGCCCGCCGACGCGGAGACCTCATGAACGTACTGCTCGACAACTTCTCGGAATTCCGTGACGGCTTCATAGGAACCGTGGAGATCACCGCCGTCAGTTCGGTCATCGCCCTGGTCCTCGGGCTGCTGCTGGCCGGATTCCGGGTCTCGCCGGTGCCGCCGCTGCGCTTCTTCGGCACCGCCTGGGTGACGCTGCTGCGCAACACCCCGCTGACCCTGCTCTTCCTCGTCTTCTTCTTCGTCGTCCCGGAGATCTTCTTCCCCGGGATGAGCCCCTTCCTGCTGGGCTCGCTCGCCCTCGGCTTCTACACCGCCTCCTTCGTCTGCGAGACGGTCAGGTCCGGCATCAACACCGTCCCGCTGGGCCAGGCCGAGGCCGCGCGCTCGATCGGGATGTCGTTCACCCAGACCCTCCGCCTGATCGTGCTGCCGCAGGCCACCCGGACCGTGATCCCGCCGCTGAGCTCGATCTTCATCGCCCTCACCAAGAACTCGGCGATCGCCGGCGCCTTCAGCGTCACCGAGCTCTTCGGCTGGCAGAAGCTGATGAGCGACCAGGGCTACGACATCGTCCCCGTCTTCGTCTGGGTCGCCCTGGGCTACCTGGTCGTCACCTTCTTCATCAGCGGCGTCTTCCGTCTGCTGGAGAGCCGTATGGAGGTCGCCCGATGAGCGCCAGCGTTCTCTACGACGCCCCGGGCCCCAAGGCCGTCGTACGCAACCGGATCTACGCCGTCCTCGGCTCGCTCGCCATCCTCGCGCTGCTCGCCCTGAGCATCGTGCGGCTGTCGGACAAGGGCCATCTCGCCCCCGAGATGTGGGACATCTTCAACTACTCGGGCATCCGGCAGAACATCGCCGACGGCGTCGTCGCCACCCTGAAGGCCTTCGGCCTCGCGGCGGTCGGCTCGCTGGTCCTCGGCGTACTGCTCGCGGTCGCGCGCCTCTCCGACCACAAGCCGGTCCGCTGGGCCGCGACCGGCTTCGTCGAGCTGTTCCGGTCGATCCCGCTCCTGATCACCATCTACGCCGTCTGGGTCGGTTTCCTCACCGACTACTCGATGTGGGCGCTGGCGCTCGGCCTGTCGATCTACAACGGCTGCGTCCAGGCCGAGGTGCTGCGCGCGGGCGTCAACTCCGTACCCCGGGGCCAGCGCGAGGCGGCGTACGCGCTCGGTATGAGCAAGACCCAGGTCATGACCAGCGTGCTCATGCCGCAGGCGGTCCGGGCGATGCTGCCGACGATCATCAGCCAGCTGGTGGTGACCCTGAAGGACACCTCGCTCGGCTTCATCATCCTGTACCCCGAGCTGCTCCAGACGGCCCGTCTGATCGCGAGCAACACGCAGGTCAACGGCCAGTACCCGTACGTGTCGACGATCGTCGTCATCGGCGTCATCTACGTGGCGATGTGCCTGGCCCTCTCCGGGCTCGCCACCTGGATCGAGCGGCGCGGCCGGCGTGCCAAGACCGGCATCCCGGTGGCCGGGGCGGCCGCGCCGCTGGCCGCCGCCGATCCGGTCGGCGCGGTCGCGGGAACCGGCGACGAAGCACCCGACCGGCGCGACGATACGACAATCTGACGATGTATGAGGCAGTGGCGCTCGCGTCACTGCCTCCGTCACTTGACGCAAGCACCCGCAGTGGGTTGCATACGTTCTGTGATCGTGCACCGGGTCCTCAGCGCCACCTGCCAGTCGTCCCGCCGGGCCCAGGGAGCCACGCCGTGGACCCGGTGATCGTCGTCGGCGCCGGTCCGGTCGGACTCGCGCTCGCCCTCTCCCTCGCCGCCCAGAAGGTCCCCTCCGTCGTCCTGGACGAGCAGACGGGCGGGGAGGAGCCCCGCCCGGTCCGTACGGCCGTCCTGCGGCCCGACACGGCCGCCTTCGTGGAACGGCTGGGCTGCGCCGCGGTACGCGACGAGGGGGCCCGCTGGACGGGCTGGCGGGGCATGCGGCGCGCCACCCTGCAACGCCAGGTCTCCTTCGGCGACGACCCCGAGGGCCCCGACGGCCCCGACGGCGGCCCCTCCCCGGTCCATCTGCCCCAGCACGCCCTCACCCGCGCCCTGCGGGACGCGGCGGCCGTCTCCCGGCTCGTCCGGCTGGCGCCCGCGGGCCGTCTGGACGCCCTGGAGCAGGACGACGACGGCGTCGCCGCCCACACCAATGGCCCGGAAGCCACCTGGTGGCGCGGCAGCTACCTGGTGGGCTGCGACGGCGCGCGCTCCACCGTGCGCAAGCTCCTCGACGTCCGCTTCGCCGGGCGTACGGCGGTGGAGCGCCAGGCCGTCGTGGCCCTGCGCACCGAACTCCCCTGGCCCGGCGAGGCGGTGCTGCACCGGCTGCCCCCGTGGCGCTCGGCGGGCGAGGAGGTCACCGCCCGACCGCTGCCGGAGGGGGCCTGGCGCGTCGACTGGCTGCTGCCCGACCGCTCCGAACTGGTCACCCCGGACGCGCTGATGGGCCGGCTGCGCGACACCCTGGCCGGGTGGTGCGGCACGACTCCCCCGTACGAGCTGCTGGACACCGGTGTGTACACGCTGCACCACCGTCTCGCCCGGCGCTGGCGGGTGCGGCGCGCGTTCCTCGCCGGGGACGCCGCCCATCTGCTGGGCGCCGTGGGCATCCAGGGCCTCGACGAGGGGCTGCGGGACGTCTCCAACCTGGCCTGGAAGCTGGCGCAGGCCTGGCACCACGGTGCCTCCGAAGTACTGCTCGACAGCTACCAGACGGAGCGGCGCGCGAGTGTCGCCGCCCGGCTGCGCGCCGCCGACCAGGCGATGCAGGTGCTGCGCGGCGGCGGAGGGTTGCGCGCGTACCTCCCGGGCGCCGCGCGCGGCCACGACACGCTCCTCGCCGACGGCCACTTGGGGCGCGGCCCGCTCGGCGCGCCCCCCTCCTACCCGCACTCCCCCCTCGCACCCCCACCCGCCGAGGCGCACACACCGGTCGGCACGGAGGTGGGCGCGCCCGTCGACGACGTCCCGGTCACGGCGCCGGACGGGTCGGTGGTGGCCCTGCGGGACCGCCTCGGCCGGGGCCGGCTCCTGGTGGTGCTGGTGGCGCCCGGTACCGGTGTCTGGGACCGGCGGCACTGGCTGACCGCCGGGGTGATGCCGCGTCTGACGGCCGCGGTCAACACCCTGCCCGCCGAGGCCGAGTTGCTGGTGGCCGAGGCGTACCCGGGAGCCGCGGCCCACACGGTACTGCTCGTACGCCCCGACGGGCATCTGGTCGCGGCGTTCGGCGGGGTGTGGCCGGGCGAGCTGTACACGGCCGCCGACGCGGTGCGCGGCGGGGCCGTCGTCCACGCGCGCGCGGAGGACCGCACCGCGGACATCAATTGACCCGTCCAGGCGCACATGGTGTACTCCGGAACGTGACCGACACCGATGTGCGCCTGTGGCGGAGGGTCCATATGGACCTCGTCCGCTATGCGGGCTGCGTGTGTCGTCCGTCCCGCTGATTCGCTCCCCGCACCTCGCGCCGCCGGGCCGCTGTCCGGCGTACGCGCGCACCCGCGAACTCCCCCAGGACGGCACCCCATGTCACCTTCCGCACACCCCTCCACGCCCGGCCCCCGTGTCTCCGCGCCCGGTACCACCGCCTCCGCCTCGTCGGCCGCGCCGAACGAGGCGGACCTGCTCGACTTCGTCCGCCGCACCGCCGCCGACGCCTCGCTCGTCTCCTCCCTGCCGCTCGACCCGCAGGGCAGGACCTGGATCCGGCTGGAGGGGCCCGGCGGGAGCGAGGCCTGGCTGATCGGCTGGCCGCCCGGCACCGGCACCGGCTGGCACGACCACGGCGGCTCCCACGGCGCGTTCGCCACGGCCGCCGGAACGCTCAGGGAGGACTCCCTGGCGGCCAGGCTTCCGGCGGAGGGGTGGAAGACGCTGGAACTCGCCGCGGACCTCGACCGTTCACGCAGCGTGGAGGCCGGGGAGGGGCGGGCTTTCGGCCCCCACCATGTGCACGAGGTCAGGAACGAGTCGACGACCCGGCACACGATCTCGGTCCACGCCTACTATCCGCCGCTGCCCCTGATCCGGCGCTTCAGCCGTACGGGCGCGGTGCTGCGGCTGGAGCACGTCGAGCGTCCGGAGGACTGGCAGTGAGCGAACACCCGGTGGGGATCGACGCGTTGCTGGAGCGCGTCCGCGAGGGCCTGGACCGGGTGGGGCCGCGGGAGGCGCACGACGCCGCGCTTGCGGGCGAGGCGCTCCTGGTCGACATCCGGTACGCGGCGCTGAGGGAGCGCGACGGTCTGGTCCCGGGGGCGCTGGTGGTCGAGCGCAACGAGCTGGAGTGGCGGCTGGACCCGCTGGGCAGCCATCGCGCCCCGGAGGCCACGAGCCATGACCTGCGGATCGTGGTGATCTGCAACGAGGGCTACGCCTCGTCCCTCGCGGCCGCCTCCCTGCACGAGCTGGGGCTGCACCGGGCGACGGACCTGGCGGGCGGATTCCAGGCGTGGCGCGCGGAGGGGCTGCCGGTGACGGCGCCCGCGTGAGGACCGCTGCCGGTCGACGGGTGAACGCCTACGACCGGCAGCCCGGCACCCTCCACCCGGCCGGCACGCCCCACCGACGCGACCGTCCGGAACGTCTGCTCCGCACGCCCTGTCCGTACGCCCCGGCTACCCGGAGGCCGCCACCATCGGGCTCGACGACGCCGTCCCCGAGACCGACGTGGCGTCCCTGCGCCGCTGGACGACCGCCGGAACATCTGATCCGCATGCCGCGTCCGTGCGTCCCCGGGCCCCCGGCTACACGGAAGCCGTCACCATCGAGATCGGCGCCGTCCCCGAGACCGACGTGGCGTCCCTGCGCCGCTGGACGGCCGCCGGAACATCTGGTCCGCACGCCCCCGCCCGTACGCCCCGCCCGATCCGGCCTGTCCGTTCGCCCTGTCAGAACGTCTCGTACAGGTCGTCCGCCGTTTCGCCCTCGGCCTCCAGGGCCTGGCGGACGACCCGCAGGGCCATGCCCTCGGGGTAGCCCTTGCGGGCCAGCATCCCGGCGAGGCGGCGGATGCGGCGGTCGCGGTCCAGGCCGCGGGTGGAGCGGAGCCTGCGGGCCACCAGCTCCCGCGCGGTCTCCTCCTCCTGGTCGGAGTCGAGCTGTCCGACGGCCTCGTCGACGACCGCCGAGTCCACGCCCTTGGTGCGCAGCTCCCGGGCGAGCGCCCGGCGGGCCAGGCCGCGCCCGTGGTGGCGGGACTCGACCCAGGCGTCCGCGAACGCCGCGTCGTTGATCAGCCCCACCTCCTCGAAGCGGGAGAGGACCTCCTCGGCGACCTCGTCGGGGATCTCGCGCTTCTTGAGGGCGTCGGCCAGTTGCTTACGGGTCCGGGGGATCCCGGTGAGCAGGCGCAGGCAGATCGCCCGCGCCCGCTCGGCCGGGTCCTGCGGCGCCGGGTCCCTCTCGGCCCCCGGCGAACCGGCGCCGTCGCCGTCGCCGTCGCCGAATCCTTCCGGGCCGGCCCGTCGGGAGCCGACCCGCTTCGCGCCCGGCCGCGCGGACCGGGCCCTTTCGGGGCCCGGTCCGTCCGGCTCGGCCCATTCGGTCCTGCGTGTCATGGTCTAGCTCTTGGCAGCGGTGGCCTTGGCCGTCTTGGCCTTGGTGGCCGGGGCGGGCACGGATGCCGCCTCCGCCTCCGGGGCCGCACCGGCCGCGTCCGCGCCGGACTCGGCCTTCGGCTCCTCCGGCCGGACGCCGACGCCCAGCTTCTCCTTGATCTTCTTCTCGATCTCGTTGGCGAGGTCGGGGTTGTCCTTCAGGAAGTTGCGGGCGTTCTCCTTGCCCTGACCGAGCTGGTCGCCCTCGTACGTGTACCAGGCGCCGGCCTTGCGGACGAAGCCGTGCTCGACGCCCATGTCGATCAGGCCGCCCTCACGGCTGATGCCCTGGCCGTAGAGGATGTCGAACTCGGCCTGCTTGAAGGGGGGCGCGACCTTGTTCTTGACGACCTTGACCCGGGTGCGGTTGCCGACCGCGTCGGTGCCGTCCTTCAGGGTCTCGATACGGCGGATGTCGAGGCGCACCGAGGCGTAGAACTTCAGGGCGCGGCCACCGGTGGTGGTCTCCGGCGAGCCGAACATCACACCGATCTTCTCGCGGAGCTGGTTGATGAAGATCGCGGTGGTCTTGGACTGGTTCAGCGCGCTGGTGATCTTCCGGAGCGCCTGGCTCATCAGCCGGGCCTGGAGACCCACGTGGGAGTCGCCCATCTCGCCCTCGATCTCCGCGCGCGGCACCAGGGCCGCGACGGAGTCGATGACGATCAGGTCGAGCGCGCCCGAGCGCACCAGCATGTCGACGATCTCCAGAGCCTGCTCGCCGTTGTCCGGCTGGGACAGGATCAGGTTGTCGATGTCGACGCCGAGCTTCTTCGCGTACTCGGGGTCCAGGGCGTGCTCGGCGTCCACGAAGGCCACCTGGCCGCCGGCCTTCTGCGCGTTGGCCACCGCGTGCAGGGTCAGGGTCGTCTTACCGGAGGACTCCGGGCCGTAGACCTCCACCACGCGGCCGCGCGGGAGGCCGCCCACGCCGAGCGCCACGTCGAGCGCGGTCGACCCGGTGGGGATGACCTCGATGGGCTCATTCGGCCGCTCGCCCAGGCGCATCACCGCGCCCTTGCCGAATTGCCGTTCAATCTGTGCGAGCGCGGCGTCGAGCGCCTTCTCGCGGTCGGTTCCTGCCATGGGTTCCACCCGGTTTGCTTGAGTCGATCGCTTCACGTCAAAGACGCTAACCCCTGCCACTGACAATGGGCCCCGGAGTCCCTCCCGCCTGTGGATAACCCCCACCGGAAACCCGGCGGAACCCAAGTGAACCCAGGGCCGCGCCTTCCATATGAATGGATGTTCGATTTTGGTGTCAAGCGCACCACGCGGGCCCCGCCCGGGCGTCGCGGTGACGCCCCGGCGGGGGCGGGCGGGCGGCTACTCCGCCCGGTCCCGGCGCAGCGCCCGCCGGACGCGCACCAGGGCGGAGTCCCCGACCCTCTCGCGCCGGCCGTGGACGCGCGGGTCGTCCATCACGTCGTACCGCTTCACATAGGCGCCGAGGAACGCCTGGAGCGTCGCCACCGCGGGGATCGCGATCAGCGCGCCGACCGCCCCCATCAGGGCGGTACCCGCGATGACCGAGCCGAAGGCGACCGCCGGGTGGATGTCGACCGTCTTGGCGGTGAGCTTGGGCTGGAGCATGTAGTTCTCGAACTGCTGGTAGATCACCACGAAGCCGAGCACCCACACCGCGTACCAGGGGTCGACGGTGAAGGCGATCAGCATGGGCAGCGCGCCCGCCAGGTACGTGCCGATGGTGGGGATGAACTGGGAGACCAGACCCACCCAGACCGCGAGCACCGGGGCGTACGGCACGCCCAGGATCTGCAGCAGGACGTAGTGCGCGACTCCGGAGATGAGCGCCATCAGACCGCGCGAGTACAGGTAGCCGCCGGTCTTGTCGACGGCGAGCTCCCAGGCGCGCAGCACCTCGGCCTGGCGGGAGGGCGGCAGCATGGAGCAGACCGTGCGCCGCAGCCGGGGCCCGTCGGCCGCGAAGTAGAACGAGAAGAGGAAGATCGTCAGCAGCCGGAAGAGGCCGCCCAGCACGGTGGCCGAGACGTCGAGCACACCGCTGGCGCTGTTCTGCACGTACTTCTGGAGCCAGTCCGAGTGCAGCAGGCTGTCCTGGACCTCGACCCGGGAGAGGTCGGTGTGGAAGTTCTGGTTGACCCAGCTGATCACGGAGTCGAGGTACTTGGGGAAGTGCTCGACCATGTCGACGATCTGGCCCGCCAGCATCGAGCCGAGCAGCACGATGAACCCGGCCGTCACGAGGAAGACCGCGAAGAAGACGATGAAGGTGGCGAGGCCGCGGCGCATCCCGCGCGCCGACATCCGCCCCACGGCCGGTTCCACCGCGAGGGCGAGGAAGAACGAGATCAGCACATTGATGAGCAGCCCGATGAGCTGGTGGAACGCCCAGTTGCCGAGCTGGAAGCAGGCGTAGAGGGCGAGCGCGAGCACCATGGCGCGCGGCAGCCACCGGGGCATGCGCACGGCGCCGCCGGTCCCGGGCACGGGCGGCGGCGGCCCGGCGGTCCCGCCGCCCGGCGCCGCGCCGGGGGCGGCCGGGCCGTCGCCCGCGCCCCCGGCCTCGGGCGGGCGCCCGTCGCCCGCGGAACGCGGCTCGGACGCGGAACCGGCCGCTGCTTCCCCGGCTCCGCGGTCGTTCCCGGCCGGCCGGTCGGCCCGGTGGTCTGTCTGGGTGTCGCTCTCGTCAGTGGGTGCCACACGGCCAGTCTCGCCCATGGCCCGGACAGCGCGGGCCGTCAGCCCCGGATCGTCACCGCCTGTGTGCGGGCACGTCCATGGCGGCGCACACGGCCCGCCAGACGTCCCTGGTCTCCCAGCCCGCGTCGAGCGCCTCGTGCACGGTGCGATGGCCGAGCTCGGCGATCACGTGGTCGCGCGCGAAGGAGTCGGCGTAGGCGGCGCCGAAGTGCTCGGCCATCCGCTCCCAGAAAATCGTCAACCGCATGCCACCAGTATCCCGCCCTGAGAGTGCAGCCGAGGCCGTCCGGCTCGACCGCGGCGCCGGGCGCCCTACGGTCGGACCATGGCCGGATCCGGAACATCACCCGCGACTGTCCGCACGTCCCGCGCGCCCCGCACACCGCTCGCCCGAGCCGAGCACTTCGTGTGGCTGACGGCCCGCGTGCTGGAGCAGCGGCGGTTCGCGCACCACTTCCTCGGCGGCGGCGCCGACCCCGTGGAGACCGCACTCGCCGCCTACCAGAACGACGACGGGGGCTACGGGCACGCGCTGGAGCCCGATCTGCGCGGCCCCGTCAGCCAGCCGCTGCACACCGCGCACGCGCTGCGCGTCCTGGACTCCGTCGCCCGTGTGAGCGGCCGGGGGACGGAACGGGTCTGCGGCTATCTGACGGCGGTCTCCACGCGGGACGGCGCCCTGCCCGCGCTGCACCCGTCGGCGCGCGGCTACCCCGTCGCGCCGTTCGTGCGGATCGTCGACGACCCGCCCAGCGAGCTGCTGGCCACCGGCCCGGTGGTCGGGCTGCTCCACCGCAACCAGGTGTGGCACGCCTGGCTCTTCCGGGCCACGGACTACTGCTGGGCGGCCGTCGACGCCCTGGAGAAGTCGCATCCGTACGAGATCGAGGCGGCGGTCGCCTTCCTGGACGGGGTGCCGGACCGGGCGCGGGCCGAGGCGGCGGCCGACCGGCTCGGGCGTCTGGTGCGCGAGCAGCGGCTCGCGGTGCTCGATCCGGACCGGCTCGAAGACTTCCCGGTCGCCCCCGGATACGCCCCGGCCGAGCACCACTTCCCGCACGACTACGCGCGCGTACCGGAATCCCTGGCCCGGCGCTGGTTCACGGACGAGGAGATGGCGCGCTCGCTCGACCACCTCGCGGCCGAGCAGCGGGAGGACGGCGGCTGGCCGATCCACTGGCGCGAGTGGGCGCCGGGCACCGCTCTGGAGTGGCGGCCGATCGTGACGATCGAGGCGCTGCGGACCCTGCGCGCGCACGGCCGCGCGATCGACTGAGGCAGGGCGTCCGGACATCCGTCCGCGCCCGGTACGGGACGGGCGGATGTCCCGCGTACGGACCCGCGGGGCGCCCTTAGCCGCCCAGGGCGCGCACCGCGGCCGTCACCAGGACGGCGGCGGCGACGATCACCAGGAAGGGCGCGCGCAGCATCAGGGCCACGGCTGCCGCCGCGAGACCCGCGCCCCTGGCGTCGAGGACCAGGGCGTGCCCGCTGCTGAAGGTCTGCTGGGCGGTGAGGGCGGCCAGCAGGGCGACCGGGAGCAGCGCGGCGAGCCGTCGCACCAGGGGCCGCTCCAGCGCCCCGGCGGGGACCAGGAGGCCGAGGAGCTTGACGAGGTAGCAGCTGACGGCGGTGGCGGCGATGGCGAGCCAGATGTTCAACGCCCCGCTCCCTTCGTGGAGTTCCCGTCGGCCGAGGCGGAGTCCGGGGCGGTCCCGCGGCTCTTCGAGGCGTCCGCGCGCCCCTTCAGGAGGAGGACGACGGGTGCCGCGAGCGCGGCCACCAGGACCGGCGCCCCGGCGGGCAGCACCGGCAGGAAGCCGAGGGCCAGCAGGACCGCGAGCCCGGCGGTGACGCGTTCCGTGGCGGTGGTGAGCATCGGGGCGAGCAGCGCGAGGAAGACGGCGGGGCTCGCCGCGTCCAGGCCCCACGCGTCCGTGTCGCCGATCGCCTCGGCGCCCATCGCCCCGGCCAGGGTCGTCAGGTTCCACAGGACGTAGAGCGTGAGGCCGGTGACGGTGAACCCGATCCGCGCGGCCCGCCGGGTGGGCTGGGCGAGGGTCACGGCGGTCGTCTCGTCGATGACCCACTGGGCGGCGAAGGGCCGCACCGCGCGCGGGAGTGCGAGCAGCTGCGACAGCCGCAGCCCGTAGAAGGCGTTGCGTACGCCCAGGAAGAAGGCGCCGGCCGCCGCCGTGAAGGGGTTGCCGCCCGCCGCGAGCGCCCCCACCAGGGCGAACTGCGAAGCGCCGGTGAAGACGAGCAGGCTGAGCGCGCACGTCTGTAGGAGGGTGAGCCCGGAGCCCGCCGAGGTCACGCCGAAGGCGAAGCCGGAGAGCCCGACGGCGATGCCGACGCCGAGGGCGTCCCTGACCACGGCGGAGTCGGGCTTGTGCTCGCCCGCGACGGCGGGGTCCGGCCGTGCGCCCCCGCCGGGGGAGCTCGGGGGACCCGCGTCCTCGGGGCGTATGTCCGGGAGTGCTGACTGTTCTGCTGCCACGCCCCGGACGTTACGTGGGCGGGGCTCCCGCGTTCTTGTACGTTCTTGCGCGCTCCCTGCGGTACGCGCCCGGCGTCACGCCCACGATGCGGGTGAAGTGGCGGTTCAGGTGCGGCTGGTCGGTGAAGCCCACGGTCACGGCGGCCTCCGCGGGCGCGGTCCCCGCCTCCAGGAGCAGCCTGGCGCGCCGCACGCGCTCACCGGTGAGCCAGGTGTGCGGGGGCAGTCCGTACGCGGCCTTGAAGGCCCGCAGCAGGGCGAACGGGCTGGTCCCGAGGTCGTGGGCGAGCCGCTCCAGGGACGGCGGGTCGGCGAGGCGCTCCTCCAGGAGGGCGCGGGCGGCCGCGGCCGTACGGGTGCCCGCCGATCCGGTGGTGCGCGCGGGCAGGGAGCGTCCGTGGCGGCGCAGCAGCCGGGCGACGGCGATACGGAACACCGTGTCGGCGGCGAGCGCGTTGCCCTGCTCGGCCGCCCGGTGCACCTCGTGGATGAGCAGCGAGGTGTCCGGGTCCTCGACGATGGTCTCGGCGAAGCCCACGCTCCCGCGCAGGGTGGTGACCTCGGCGGCGAGGTCGGCGATCAGCTGCGAGGACGGGTAGAGCGTGGCGTACGTCCAGCCCTCGGGGACGCCGGCGCGGGCCGAGTGCGGCACCTCGGGGTTGATCATGACGACGGTGCCGGGGCGCGCCCGTACGGTCTCTCCGGGCAGCACGACGTCCTCGATCCCGCCGCGCACCGCGCCGAAGACGAAGCCCTCGTGGCTGTGGCGGGAGAAGGAGTGGCTGACGTAGCGGGCATGCAGCAGTTCGAGGCCCGGCAGCCCCGGGTACCGCCAGTGCCGTGCCCACTCCTCGGCCGCGTTCATATCCGTATTCTCGCAGCTCCGGGCCATTGTCAGTGGGTGGGTGCACGATGGGGACCATGGCAAGGACAGCGCTGGACTCCTTCTCTCCCGCGACCAGGAGCTGGTTCACGGGGGCCTTCACCGCGCCCACCGCCGCTCAGGAAGGTGCCTGGCGGGCGATCTCCGAGGGGTCGGACGTGCTGGTGGTCGCGCCGACGGGATCGGGCAAGACCCTTGCCGCGTTCCTGGCCGCGCTGGACGGGCTGGCCGCCGCCCCGCCGCCCGCCGAGCCGAAGAAGCGCTGCCGGGTGCTGTACGTGTCGCCGCTGAAGGCGCTCGCGGTCGACGTCGAGCGCAATCTGCGTTCTCCGCTCACCGGTATCCGCCAGGAGACGGTGCGTCTGGGGCTGCCGGAGCCGGAGGTGCGGGTGGGGATCCGTTCGGGCGACACCCCGCCCGCCGAGCGCCGCGCCATGTCGACCCGGCCGCCGGACATTCTGATCACCACCCCCGAATCGCTGTTCCTGATGCTCACCTCCTCCGCGCGCGAGGCGCTCACGGGCGTGGAGACGGTGATCCTGGACGAGGTGCACGCGGTGGCGGGCACCAAGCGCGGAGCCCATCTGGCCCTGTCCCTGGAGCGGCTGGACGAGCTGCTGGCCAGGCCCGCCCGCCGTATCGGCCTTTCGGCGACGGTCCGTCCGGTGGACGAGGTGGCGCGCTTCCTGTCGCCGCAGCGCAAGGTGGAGATCGTCCAGCCGCGCTCCACCAAGGAGTTCGACCTGTCGGTGGTCGTGCCGGTGGAGGACCTGGGAGAGCTGGGCGGCGCACCGGCGGCCGACGCCGCCGAGGGCGCGGAGAAGCCGTCGATCTGGCCGCATGTGGAGGAGCGCATCGTCGACCTGGTGCAGGCGCACCGCTCGACGATCGTCTTCGCCAACTCCCGGCGCCTGGCCGAGCGGCTGTGCAACCGGCTCAACGAGATCGCTTACGAGAGGGCCACGGCGGCCGCGCTGGAGGCGGGCGAGTCCGCCGTGCCGCTCGACGAGGCCCATGCCCCCGCCGAGGTCATGGCGCAGTCGGGGGCGGCCAAGGGCGCGCCGCCCGTCCTCGCGCGCGCCCATCACGGCTCGGTCTCCAAGGAGCAGCGCTCCCTGGTCGAGGAGGACCTCAAAGCGGGCCGGCTGCCCGCCGTGGTCGCCACCTCCAGCCTGGAACTGGGCATCGACATGGGCGCGGTGGACCTGGTCGTCCAGGTCGAGTCGCCGCCCTCGGTCGCCTCCGGCCTCCAGCGGGTGGGCCGCGCGGGCCACCAGGTGGGCGCGGTCTCCACGGGCGTGGTCTTCCCCAAGTACCGGGGCGATCTGGTCCAGGCGGCGGTGGTGACCGAGCGGATGCGTTCGGGAGCCATCGAGTCGCTGCGGATCCCGTCCAACCCGCTGGACGTGCTGGCGCAGCAACTGGTCGCCATGACGGCGCTGGACAGCTGGCAGGCGGACGACCTGCTGGCCCTGGTCCGCCGGGCGGCGTCCTTCGCGGCCCTGCCGGAGTCGGCGTTCACGGCCGTCCTGGACATGCTGGCGGGCCGCTATCCCTCGGACGCCTTCGCCGAGCTGCGCCCGCGCGTGGTCTGGGACCGCGTGGCGGGGACGGTCACGGGCCGCCCCGGCGCGCAGCGCCTCGCGGTGACGTCCGGCGGCACCATCCCGGACCGCGGCCTCTTCGGCGTCTTCCTCGCGGGCTCCGACCCCAAGAAGGGCGGCGGCCGGGTAGGAGAGCTCGACGAGGAGATGGTCTACGAGTCGCGCGTCGGCGATGTGTTCACGCTGGGCACCACGTCCTGGCGGATCGAGGACATCACCCGCGACCGGGTCCTGGTCTCCCCCGCCCCCGGCGTGCCGGGTAGGCTGCCCTTCTGGAAGGGCGACCAGCTGGGCCGCCCGCTCGAACTGGGGCGCGCGCTGGGCGCGTTCCTGCGCGAGGTCGGCTCCCTCAGCGCCGAGGACGCGCGGCTGCGGCTGCTGAGCGCGGGCCTGGACGCCTGGGCGGCGGACAACGTGATCGCCTACCTCGACGAGCAGCGCCGCGCCTGCGGCCATGTGCCCGACGACCGCACGATCCTCGTGGAGCGGTTCCGCGACGAGCTGGGCGACTGGCGGGTCGTCATCCACTCCCCCTTCGGCGCCCAGGTGCACGCCCCCTGGGCGCTGGCCCTCGGCGCCCGCCTGGCCGAGCGGTACGGGATGGACGCCCAGGTGATGCACGCCGACGACGGCATCGTGCTGCGGCTGCCCGACGCCGATCTGATGGGCCTGGACCTGCTCGACCAGGACCCGGGCCACCTGGACTCGACGTTCGACAGCGAGCAGGCGCCGGTCGGCGCCGCGGACGCCGTTTTCGACAAGAGCGAGATCGAGCAGATCGTCACCGAACAGGTCGGCGGCTCCGCACTGTTCGCCGCCCGCTTCCGCGAGTGCGCCGCGCGCGCGTTGCTGCTCCCGCGCCGCAACCCCGGTAAGCGCACCCCGCTGTGGCAGCAGCGCCAGCGCGCGGCCCAACTGCTCCAGGTGGCGAGCGAGTTCGGCTCGTTCCCGATCGTCCTGGAGGCCGTCCGCGAGTGCCTCCAGGACGTCTTCGACGTACCGGGTCTGACCGAGCTGATGGGCGACCTGGAGGCGCGCCGGGTCCGGCTGGTCGAGGTGACCACGCCCGAGCCGTCCCCCTTCGCGCGGTCCCTGCTCTTCGGCTACGTCGCCCAGTTCCTGTACGAGGGCGACTCGCCGCTGGCCGAGCGGCGGGCCGCCGCCCTCTCGCTCGACTCCCATCTGCTGGCCGAGCTGCTGGGCCAGGCGGAGCTGCGCGAGCTGCTGGACGCGGAGGTCCTCACCGAGCTGGAGCAGGAACTCCAGTGGCTCACCGAGGACCGCCGGATCAAGGACGTGGAGGGCGTCGCCGACCTGCTGCGGGTCCTGGGCCCCCTGACCGACGAGGAGCTGCTCGCGCGCGGCGCCGAGGCGCCGTGGCCGCAGGAGCTCGCGTCCGCCCGCCGCGCCATCCGGGTCCGGCTCGGCGGCACCGAGCACTGGGCGGCGATCGAGGACGCCGGGCGGCTGCGCGACGCGCTGGGCACGGCGCTGCCGGTGGGTGTGCCCGAGGCGTTCATGGAGCCGGTCAAGGACCCCCTCGGCGACCTCCTCTCGCGGTACGCGCGCACGCACGGCCCGTTCACCTCGGCCACGGCCGCGGCCAGGTTCGGCCTCGGCACGGCCGTCACCGAGGGCGCGCTGCAACGGCTGGCGGCGAGCGGGCGGGTGGTGCAGGGCGAGTTCCACCCGGCGGGGCTCGGCCAGGAGTGGTGCGACGCGACGGTGCTGCGCAGGCTGCGGCGCCGCTCGCTGGCGGCGCTGCGCCACGAGCTCGAACCGGTGCCGCCCGCGGCGCTGGCCACCTTCCTGCCCCAGTGGCAGCACCTGGGGAGCAACAGCCTGCGCGGGATCGACGGGCTGGCCCGGGCCGTCGAACAGGTGCAGGGCGCCGCCGTACCCGCGTCCGCCCTGGAGAAGCTGGTGCTGCCCTCCCGGGTCTCCGACTACGGACCGGGGATGCTGGACGAGCTCACCACCACCGGCGAGGTCCTGTGGGCGGGGGCGGGTGCCCTGCCGGGCAAGGACGGCTGGGTCTCCCTATATCTCGCGGACGCGGCGCCCCTGCTGCTGCCGGCGCCGCACCCCTTGGAGCTGACCGCCCTGCACGAGTCGGTCCTGACGGCGCTCGCTCCCGGGTACGGGCTGTTCTTCCGCCAGATCGCCGACCAGGTCCGCGCCACCACGCACCCGGAGGCGAGCGACCCCCAGCTGGCCGACGCCGTATGGGACCTGGCGTGGTCGGGGCGGCTCACCAACGACACCCTGGCGCCGCTGCGGGCGCTGCTGGGGTCGGGCCGCACCGCCGGGTCCACCGCGCACCGGGCCAAGCGGGCGGTGCCACGCGGGCGGTACGGGTCGCTGACGGCGGCGGCCCGGTCCGCCTCGCGCACCGGGCCGCCGACGGTGTCGGGGCGCTGGTCCCTGCTGCCCGCCCGCGAGCCGGACCCCACGCACCGGGCGCACGCCCTGGCCCGCACGCTCCTCGACCGCCACGGCGTGGTGACGCGGGGCGCGGTCGCGGCCGAGGGGGTCGAGGGCGGTTTCTCGGCCACGTACCGGATCCTGGCGGCGTTCGAGGACAGCGGGCAGGCGCGGCGCGGCTATGTGGTCGAGGGGCTGGGCGCGGCGCAGTTCGCGATGGACGGCGCGGTGGACCGGCTGCGGGCGGCGGCCACCGCGCGCGACCGCGCGGAGGCGCGGCCGACGCCCCGGGGGGTGGTCCTGGCGGCGGCGGACCCGGCCAACGCGTACGGGGCGGCGCTTCCCTGGCCCGAGCCGCCGTCGGGGGCCGGGCACAAGCCGGGCCGCAAGGCGGGGTCGATGGTGGTCCTGGTCGACGGCGAGCTCACGCTCTACATGGAGCGTGGCGGCAAGTCCCTGCTCGTCTGGCCGTCCGAGCCCGACGATCCGGCGCTGCTGGCGGCGGTGGAGTCGCTGGCGGGGGCGGCTCGGGCGGGGCGGCTGGGGACGGTGATGGTGGAGCGGGTCAACGCCGAGGCCGCGCTCACGTCGCCGCTGGCGCGGGCGCTGGAGTCTGCGGGGTTCGTTCCCACGCCGAGGGGGTTGCGACTGCGGCCCTGAACCCCCCACCCCGCCCCTTCCCTGAACCCTCCGGGGGCGGGAGCGGCCTGAGGCGTGAGCTTCCCCCGGGGCTGCGCCCCGACCCCCTCAAGGCGGGCCACGCGAGCCCCGCACCCCACTTACCGGGGTGCGCCCAAGCCCCCTCACAGCGGGCTACGCAAGCCCCTCATTCACTCACCGGGCTGCATCCCGGCCCCCCACCCACCGGGCTGCGCCCCGCCCCCTCAGAGCGGGCCGCGCGAGCCCCGCACCCACCCATCGCGCTGCGACCCCAGCCCCCCCGGCCACCACGGGCCAGGCGGCCCTTCTTGCCGGGCTGCGCCCGGGCGGCCCCCGCTGTCGTCTGCGGACCGTGCTGGGTTGCTCGCGCAGTTCCCCGCGCCCCTGAGGGGGTCCCCCGCACCCGGACACTTGCCTCAGCCACAACCCCCAGGGGCGCGGGGAACTGCGCGACCAGCCCCCACGAACCCGCAGACGAACACATGCCCCACCGTCACCGACCCCCAGGGGCGCGAGGAACTCCGCAACCAGCCCCACCGCCCCGCAGCCAACCCATGCCCCGCCACCACCGTCCCCCCAGGGGCGCGGGGAACTGCGCGGCCAACCCCCACCGACCCGCAGACGCATCACCCCCCCCCGCCCCCGCAGACACCCCACCCCCACTCCAACCCCCGCCCTCACCCCCACCCACCCTGCACAATGGCTTCATGCCCGAAGGAGACACCGTCTGGCAGGCCGCCCGTCGGCTCGACGCCGCGCTGGGCGGATGTGAGCTGATCCGGTCCGATCTGCGGGTGCCCCGGCTCGCGACCGTGGACCTGACGGGGCGGACCGTCCTGGACGTCACCCCGCGCGGCAAGCACCTCCTCACCCGTATCGAGGGCGGCCTCACCCTCCACTCGCATCTGCGCATGGAGGGCACCTGGCGGATCTTCTCGCCCGGGGAACGCTGGCGGGGCGGCCGGAGCGACCAGATCCGGGCGATCCTGGGCACCGAGGAGCGTACGGCGGTCGGCTACCGCCTGGCCGTCCTCCAACTCCTCCGCACCCGCGACGAGCACCGCGTCGTCGGCCACCTCGGCCCCGATCTGCTCGGCCCGGACTGGGACCCCGAACTCGCCCTGCGCAACCTGCTTCGGGACCCCGCAAGGCCCCTCGGCGAGGCCCTGCTCGACCAGCGCAACCTCGCGGGCGTCGGCAACATCTACAAGTCCGAGATCTGCTTCGCCGTCCGGGCGGTGCCCTGGCTGCCGGTGGGCGACCTCACCGACCCCGTCCGGGTCGTCGTCGCCGCCAAGAAGATCATGGAGGCGAACCGGGAGCGTACGTCCCGGCAGGTCTACGTGTACGGGCGCGGCGGGCGCCCCTGCCCCCGCTGCGGTACCGCCCTGCGCGTCACCACCCTCCGCGACCCCTCCGGCAGCGAGCGCCCCACCTACTGGTGCCCCCGGTGCCAGCCCAGCCCGCCGGTGTCCGCCCAGGCCGGACGGAACAGCGACTGACCCGGAAGCCCGGCACGACGGGTAGGGGCCGCGAAGGGACCGCGAAGGGTCCACGAAGGGGCCGCGAAGGGGCCACGAAGGGGCCACGAAGGGGCCGCGAAAGGACCGCGAAGGGGCCGCGAAAGGACCGCGAAGGGACCGCGAAAGGACCGCGAAGAACCGCAAGGGCACTGCGACCCCCCAGTTGACGCCCCGTCAGATCCCGCCGTACCGTCCCCGCATGCCCCTCTCGGCGTACGACCTCACCGATCGGACCGCCTTCGTGACCGGCGCCGCCGGCGGTATCGGGCGGGCCAGTGCCGTCCTGCTGGCGCAGGCCGGCGCGGTCGTGCACTGCGCCGACCTCGACGAGCAGGGCCTCCGTCGCACCCGCGAGCTGATCGCCAGGGCGGGCGGCACCGCGTACACCCACGCGCTCGACGTGACCGATCACACCCGGCTGCGCGCGGCCGTCCGGGACGCGGGCCGGCTCGACGTCCTGGCCGCCGTCGCCGGGATCATGCACTCCAGCACGGTCCTCGACACCGACGACGCCGACCTCGACCGCGTGCTCGCGGTCAACTTCAAGGGCGTGCTGCACTCCTGCCAGGAGGCGGCCCGCGTGATGATCGAGAACGGTACGCCCGGCAGCATCGTCACCATGGCGTCCGGAGCCGTCGACTCCGCCGGGGCCGGGCTGTTCTGCTACAGCGCCTCGAAGGCGGCCGTCATCCAGCTGACCAAGACCCTCGCCACGGAGCTCGGCCCGCACTCCATCCGCGTCAACGCCATAGCCCCGGGCTGGGTCCGTACGCCGATGACCGAGCGGCACTCGGCCGAGCACCAGCGGCAGATCGAGTCGACGATGGTCCGGCTCTCCCCGCTCGGACGGCTGGGCGAGCCCGAGGACATCGCGCACACCGTGCTCTACCTCGCCTCGGACGCGTCCTCGTTCATGACGGGTCAGATCCTCCGTCCGAACGGCGGCGTCGCGATGCCCTGGTGACCGTGGGGCCCGTGACGTGGACGGGCAGGAGGCTCAGGCCCCAGCCGCCCGCCGCCACCGTGCCTTCGAGCACGCCGGCCTCCTCGGGCGCCGCCAGCAGGCGCACCACCGCCCACCACCACAGCGCCCCCACCACGAGCGCCGGCACCCATCGCACCGCCACTGCCATGGCCGCCTCCTCGGGCCGACGCTAGACCGCTCCCCCCGTCCATCGGGAGGGCGCACCGGGTACCACCCCAGCGCGCATGCCGCCCCGTACGCCCCGCGAGCCGGTCCGGGCTCCCGGCCCGTCAGCCGCTCTCCGCCTGGAACATCCAGGCGTGCTTCTCCAGGTCCGCCGTCAGCCCGATGAGCACGTCCTGGCTGACCGGGTCCGGGTCGCCGGTGGCGTCGATCCGCTCGCGCATCCTCGTCACGACCGCGCCCAGCGCGTCGACCAGGATCCGGACCGCGTCCCCGTCCTTGATCCAGCCGGTGGGCGTCGCGCCGATCGCGCTCGTCGAGGACACGGTCGCCGCCCTGCCGTCCGGGGTGACCCCGAGCGCGGCGGCCCGCTCGGCGACCGTGTCGGAGTGGAGCCTTGCGGTGTCGACCACCTCGTCGAGCTGGAGGTGCACGGACCTGAAGCGCGGCCCGACGACGTTCCAGTGGACCTGCTTGGCGACCAGCGCCAGGTCCACGAGGTCGACGAGTGCGCCCTGGAGGGCGTCACCGACCACCTTCAGATCGGTCTCGGACAGCGAGCTCTTCACGACAGACATGCATGGACTCCGTTCGGTGTGCGCCGGCTCCCCGCGTTCACCCACCACCTTGGCACGAAGCCCCAAAGGGGGCATGTCAAAGGTTTCGGGGCAAAGAGAAGCCCCGGCCGGTCAACAGACCGGCCGGGGCTTCTCACAGACAGAGCCCGACAGCGTCAGGCCGCGACGACGTCCACCGCTTCCGCGGGCGCCTTGATCGTCACACGCTCGGTCGGGACGCCGGTCACCGACGTCACGGAGATCGAATTGAGCATCGGACGTACCGGTGCGGGCACCGGGTCGCTCGCCGCCGCCGAGGCAGCGAGCTCGGCAAGTGCCAGCTCGTCGCTCACTTCCCGCATGAGCTCGGACATCCGTACGTCAAGCGCGTCGCAGATGGCGGAGAGCAGCTCGGAGGATGCCTCCTTCTGCCCCCGCTCCACCTCGGAGAGATAGCCGAGTGAGACTCGGGCGGACGAGGAGACTTCGCGCAGAGTACGGCCCTGGCGCTGGCGCTGCCGACGCAGCACGTCACCCAGCAGGCGACGGAGCAGAATCATCGGTGGCTCCCTCCTCGGACCGCGTAGCCGCATCCTTCACGCCCCACCGTACCGCCTCGCGCTGCGGCCGTGCGGGGAGCGATGTCGTGTTCACTCAGGGCTGCAAACATCAATTCCCCCCGTTCTGTTCCGTATCCTGTGCCCGCGCGTCTTCGCGGAGTTCACCGGCGAGCAGGTCGAGCACGCTCCGTACACTCTCCCTACGGATTTCCTCCCTGCCGCCGTTCAACCGCAAAGCGACGGATTTCCCGGTCCCATCCGGTCCCTCGACCGCCACGTGGACCGTCCCGACGGGCTTGCCGTCCTGGGGTTCGGGGCCCGCGACGCCGGTCGTCGCCACACCCCAGTCGGCCCCCATGAGCCGGCGCACACCCGCTGCCATCTGCCGCGCGACCTCGCCGTCCACGGCTCCGCGCTCAGCCAGCAGGGTCCCGTCGACGCCCAGGACCTTCTGCTTGACGTCCGTCGCGTAGGCCGTCACCGAGCCGAGGAAACCCGCAGAGGCGCCCGGTGCCTCGGTCAGCTCCGCGGCCACCAGCCCACCGGTCAGCGACTCCGCGGCCGCCACCGTCTGGTCACGGTCCGTGAGCAGTTGCATGATCCGCGCAGCCTCTTTCACCGGCCCGGTCCCTCCACGGCGGCCTCGGCGGCGCGCGCCGCGCGCTGTGCGGCGAGCCCCTGGCGCCTCAGTACGACCGCCTGTCGCACATAGTCCAGTCCCGTGACGACCGTCAGCACCACGGCGATCGCCATCACCCAGAAGCGCAGGGTCGCCAGTGGACCCGTGAGCGCCAGTACATACATACCCGTCGCCGTGCCCTGGGCGAGTGTCTTCAGTTTCCCACCGCGGCTGGCGGGAATCACGCCGTGCCTGATGACCCAGAAACGCATGAGCGTGATCCCGAGTTCCCGGAACAGGATCACCCCGGTCACCCACCACGGCAGATCGCCCAGCGAGGAGAGGCAGACCAGCGCGGCACCCATGATCGCCTTGTCCGCGATGGGGTCCGCGATCTTCCCGAAGTCGGTGACCAGGTTGTACGTCCGGGCCAGATGCCCGTCGAAGATGTCCGTGATCATGGCGACGGCGAACGCCGCCCATGCCCAGGCCCGCCAGGCCGGGTCGTACCCGCCGTCCTGGAGCATCAGCACCACGAAGCCCGGCACGAGCACGAGCCGGACCATGGTGAGGAGGTTCGCGACGTTCCAGAGGCTCGCCTGGTTGACGGCCGCCGCGCCCAGCTTGCCGCCGGGCGCCGGCGTCCGGCCGGTACCGCCCGCCGCGGATGCCGGGACTCCGGTCATCTGGCCGCCTCCTCAGGGACGTCGAGACTCGTCACCACCAGGTCGACGCCCTCGGCGGCGACGACCTTCGCCTCGACGATACGGCCCGGCGTCAGTCCCGCGCCCTCCGTGAACCGCACTTGACCGTCGGTCTCCGGCGCCTGGTGCTCGGCGCGGCCGATCACGCCGTCCTCGCCGTCGACGGACTCGACCAACACCCGGACGGTGTCGCCGACGCGCTCCTCGGCGCGCTGGGCGGTGAGCTCCTCGGCCAGCCGCGACAGGTGGTCGAGCCGCTCCGCGATCACCTCGGCGTCCAGCTTGTTCTCGTACGTGACGGCCTCGGTGCCCTCCTCGTCGGAGTAGCCGAACACGCCGATGGCGTCGAGGCGGGCGGCGGTGAGGAAGCGTTCCAGCTCCTGGAAGTCGGCCTCGGTCTCACCGGGGAAGCCGACGATGAAGTTGGAGCGGACACCGGCCAACGGCGCCTTGGCGCGGATCGTCTCCAGCAGCTCCAGGAAGCGCTCGGTGTCGCCGAAGCGCCGCATGGCCCGCAGCACACCGGGGGCGGAGTGCTGGAAGGAGAGGTCGAAGTACGGGACGACCTTGTCGGTCGAGGTCAGTACGTCGATCAGGCCCGGGCGCATCTCGGCGGGCTGGAGGTAGCTGACGCGTACACGCTCGATGCCCTCGACGGCCGCGAGCTCGGGCAGCAGCGTCTCCAGGAGGCGGATGTCACCGAGGTCCTTGCCGTACGAGGTGTTGTTCTCGGAGACCAGCATGACCTCCTTGACGCCCTGCTCGGCCAGCCAGCGCGTCTCGCCCAGGACGTCCGAGGGGCGGCGCGAGATGAAGGAGCCGCGGAAGGACGGGATGGCGCAGAACGAGCAGCGGCGGTCGCAGCCGGAGGCCAGCTTCACCGAGGCGACCGGGCTGGTGTCCAGCCGGCGGCGCAGCGGGGCGCGCGGACCGGACGCGGGGGCGACGCCCTCGGGCAGGTCCTCGGGGGCGCTCTCCTGGGCCTCCTGGGCGTGGCCGGGCAGCGCCACGGCGGCGCCCTGGCGCTCGACGGGGCTCAGGGGCAGCAGCTTGCGCCGGTCGCGCGGGGTGTGCGCCTCGACGCTCCCGCCGCTGAGGATGGTCTGGAGGCGGCCGGAGATGTCGGCGTAGTCGTCGAAGCCGAGCACACCGTCGGCCTCGGGGAGCGCGTCGGCGAGCTCCTTGCCGTACCGCTCGGCCATACAGCCGACCGCGACGACGGCCTGGGTCCTGCCGTGATCCTTGAGATCGTTGGCTTCGAGGAGGGCGTCGACGGAGTCCTTCTTGGCGGCTTCGACGAACCCACAGGTGTTGACGACGGCGACATCGGCGTCCGCGGCGTCCTCGACGAGCTCCCAGCCGTCCGCTGCCAAGCGGCCTGCAAGCTCCTCCGAGTCCACCTCGTTACGGGCGCAGCCGAGAGTGACAAGGGCGACGGTACGGCGTTCGGGCATGGACTCAAGACTACTTTGTCCCGGCCCGCGTCCCCGCCGCGAGGGCTGATCAAGGAATGGGCGGCCCTGCGGCGCCGGGGTGCGGCGCGGCCGTCAGCCGACGACCGGGTCGCCCTTGGTGTAGGTCAGCCGCTCGACCTGGCCGTCTCCGAACTGGTCCTCGACCTTCTTGCCGTTGACGTAGAGCTCGATCGCCCCGGCGTTGCCGAGGATCAGGTCGATCTTCTCGCCGTCCACGAAGGTCTTCGACTCGCCCTTCTCCAGGAGGCCGTCGTAGAGCACCTGGCCGTTGTGCGCCTTGGCGGAGATCCAGCTCTTGTCGGAGATGGCGCTCAGCTTGACGGTGACCTTGTCCTGCGGGGCCGCCGCGATGGCGCTGTCCGAGGGGGCGGGGGGCTTGGACACCGGCGGCAGGCTCGGGACCGGCTTGGGGCTCGGGCTGCGCTGCTGCGTCTGGGTGGGGCCCTCCGCCACCTGGGTGCCCTTGCTCTTGGAGTCGCCGTCGCCGCTGAACATCGTGAAGCCGACGAAACCGACGACCACCACGATCGCGGCGACCATGGCCGCGGTCCAGTTCGGCCGGCGCCGCTCGGGCCGGATCCGCTCGGCCTCGAACATGGGTGCGGCGGGTGTGGGCTCGGGACGGCCGCCGTGGTCGGCGTCGTACTGCGCGACCAGGGGCTCGGGGTCCAGGTGCACGGCCCGCGCGACCGTGCGGATGTGTCCGCGCGCGTACACATCGCCGCCGCAGCGGGAGAAGTCGTCCTCCTCCAGGCCGTGGACGATCGGAATGCGCACTCTCGTGATCGAACTGACCTCGTCGACGGTCAGTCCCGCCGCGATACGGGCCTGCTTGAGCGCGTGCCCGATCGTCGGCCGGTTGTCGTCAGCAAAGGAGGGCCGGTCGTCGTCGCCGAGGGAAGGCCGGTCGTCTTCGGGGGAGTTGCCGATGGACACGGGGGCGCCTTTCGAGCGTGAGCCACCTGCTGGAGGTTCAGTCTAGGGGGGGTACGAAAGGGTGGGGCAACCGGGAGGGTGGAGTTTGTACGCCATAGGAATGGCCTCCTCCCTTCCTCCTAACGGGTCAGGAGGGGGGCATGTTCCTGTTCTTCCCTCAACTGGACGTACAACCGGGGAGAACGGTTGCCCCACCCTCCCGTACGCGTGCTCCATTCGGCCGCCCGATCGCCCCTTCGGGCCCGCCCCGGGCCATCAGGGAGCCTCCCCCCGGATGACCGCGAGCACACCGTCGAGTTCGTCCGGTTTGACCAGGACGTCGCGCGCCTTGGAGCCCTCGCTGGGTCCCACGATCCCGCGCGACTCCATCAGGTCCATCAGCCGGCCGGCCTTGGCGAAGCCGACCCGCAGCTTGCGCTGGAGCATCGAGGTCGACCCGAACTGGGTGGAGACCACCAGCTCGGCGGCCTGGCAGAGCAGGTCGAGGTCGTCGCCGATCTCCTCGTCGATCTCCTTCTTCTGCTTCTGGCCGACCGTGACGTCCTCGCGGAAGACCGGCGCCATCTGGTCCTTGCAGTGCTGGACGATCGCCCCGATCTCCTCCTCGGTGACGAACGCGCCCTGGAGGCGGGTCGGCTTGTTCGCGCCCATCGGCAGGAACAGTCCGTCACCCTTTCCGATGAGCTTCTCGGCACCGGGCTGGTCGAGGATGACACGGCTGTCGGCGAGCGAGGAGGTCGCGAAGGCGAGCCGGGAGGGCACGTTCGCCTTGATCAGGCCGGTCACGACGTCGACCGAGGGCCGCTGGGTGGCGAGGACCAGATGGATGCCGGCGGCACGGGCCAACTGGGTGATGCGCACGATCGCGTCCTCGACGTCACGCGGCGCCACCATCATCAGGTCCGCGAGCTCGTCGACGATCACCAGCAGATACGGGTACGGGGTCAGTTCCCGCTCGCTGCCCTCGGGCAGCTTGACCTTGCCGTTGCGGATCGCCTCGTTGAAGTCGTCGATATGGCGGAATCCGAACGCCGCCAGGTCGTCGTAGCGCAGATCCATCTCGCGCACGACCCACTGGAGCGCCTCGGCGGCCCGCTTGGGGTTGGTGATGATCGGTGTGATCAGATGCGGAATGCCCTCGTAGGCGGTGAGTTCCACCCGCTTGGGGTCGACGAGCACCATCCGTACGTCCTCGGGGGTGGCGCGCACCATGACCGAGGTGATCAGGCAGTTGATGCAGGACGACTTGCCGGAGCCGGTCGCGCCCGCCACCAGGACGTGCGGCATCTTCGCCAGGTTGGCCATCACATAGCCGCCCTCGACGTCCTTGCCGAGCGCGACGAGCATCGGGTGGTCGTCCTCGGCCGCGTCCGCGAGCCGCAGCACGTCACCGAGGTTGACCATCTCGCGGTCGGTGTTCGGGATCTCGATACCGACCGCCGACTTGCCGGGGATCGGCGAGATGATCCGTACGTCCGGGCTGGCCACCGCGTACGCGATGTTCTTGGTCAGCGCCGTGATCCGCTCGACCTTGACGGCCGGCCCCAGCTCCACCTCGTACCGGGTGACCGTCGGGCCCCGGGTGAAGCCGGTGACGGCGGCGTCGACCTTGAACTCCGTGAAGACGTTCTGGAGCGAGGCCACTATGGCGTCGTTGGCGGCGCTGCGCGTCTTGCCGGGCCCGCCGCGCTCCAGCAGGTCCAGCGAGGGCAGCGCGTACGTGATGTCGCCCGCGAGCTGGAGCTGCTCGGCGCGCGCCGGCATCTGCGAGTGCTCCGGCGCCGCCTTGGTCAGATCCGGTACGACGGCGGGGGCGCCCGGGGTCGCCCTGGGCGCCGGACCGGTCGCGCCGGCCTTGGTGGTCGGTGTCCCGGCCGCGCCCGCCGCCTCACCGCGGGCCGTGGGCACCGGTGTGGTGCTCCCCCGCTCCCGCTCGGTGGTGACGCCCTGGGTGAGGTCCGCGACGACCGGGGAGGGCGGCAGGCCGTTCAGTACGGCGCCGTCGAGCGCCGCGGCCGCGGCGGCGGCCACGTCGACGGGGTCCATGGGGGTGTCGAACGCCGGTTGCACCGAGGCGCGCCGGGGCTTGCGGCGCTGCGAGAGCGCCGCCTGCTCGGCCTCGCCCGGGGCGTAACCGTCGCCCGGCGCGATCCTGCGCCCGGGCGTGCGCCGGGCGCGCGGCGCGGGCTCCGGTTCGTCGGCGGTACGCCAGTCGTCCTCGTACAGCTCGTCCTCGACCAGTTCCCCCGGCAGCGGCTCCAGGACGCCGAGCCGGACGCACAGGGCCCGCAGGCGCTGCGGGATGGCGTTGACGGGCGTCGCGGTGACCACGAGCAGCCCGAAGACGGTCAGCAGCACCAGCATCGGCACCGCGAGCACATCGCCCATCAGGAATTCCAGCGGCTTGGACGCGCCCCAGCCGATGAGACCGCCGGCGTCCTGCATCGCGCTGGTGCCGTCGTCGCGGCCGGGCGAGCCGCAGGCGATGTGGACCTGGCCGAGCACGCCGAGCACCAGCGCGGAGAGGCCGATCACGATCCGGCCGTTGGCCTCGGGCTTCTCCGGATAGAGGATCAGCCGGACGGCGATCGCGCCGAGCAGCAGCGGCACCAGCAGGTCGAGCCGGCCGAAGGCGCCGGTCACCAGCATCTCGACGAGCTCGCCGACCGGGCCGCGCAGCTGGGACCAGGTGCCCGCGGCCACTATCAGCGCGATCCCGAGCAGCAGCAGGGCGACGCCGTCCTTGCGGTGGGCGGGGTCGAGGCCCTTGGCGCCGCGCCCCACGCTGCGGAACATCGCGCCGACGCCATGGGCGGCGCCCAGCCACACGGCGCGCGCGAGCCGGTACACGCCCCCGGTGGGTGAAGGCGCGCGCTGGGGCGCGGCCTTGGGGGGCATCGCCTTCTTGGCGGGCGCCCTTTTGGCGGGTGCCTTCTTCGCGGGCGCGACGGTCTTCTTCGCGGGCGCCTTCTTGGCGGGCGCCGCGGTACGGCCGGTGCGCTTCGCGGTGCCCGCCGTGCCCTGGGAACCCTTGCCGGACGTACGTGAGGCCATGGTGCTGAGGTTACCGGTGCGGACGGCCGTCGACACGGCGGCCGGTGCTTCACCCGTTCGTGTCGTACCGAAAGACGATAGTCACAGGCGCGGGGACAGGACCGGCGTACGGGCGAAAGGGGCTGACGCACCCTCAGCGCCTGGCCCCCCGCAACGGCTCGCTCCGGTTCCGCTCGGTTCTGCGAGTCGGTCTGGGTTCAGTTCTGCGAGTCGGTGCGGGTTCAGTTCTGCGGGTCAGTTCTGTGCGTCAGTTCTGCGAGGGGACGGCCGCGGTGCCGCTGCCGGTGCCCGGCTCCAGGGCGTCGAGCGCCCGCCGCAGGCCGGTCAGTTTGCGCTCCAGATGGGCGGCGGTGGCCACCGCCGCCGCGTCCGCCGACTCGTCGTCGAGCTGTTTGGAGAGCGCCTCGGCCTGCTCCTCGACCGCCGCGAGCCGCGCGGACAGCTCGGCGAGCAGCCCCGCGGGCTCCTTGGGGTCGCCGGCCGTCTGGCCGCCGCCCTCCAACTGGAGCCGGAGCAGCGCGGCCTGCTCGCGCAGCTGACAGTTCTTCATGTACAGCTCGACGAACACCGACACCTTGGCGCGCAGCACCCAGGGGTCGAAGGGCTTGGAGATGTAGTCGACGGCTCCCGCCGCGTACCCCCGGAAGGTGTGGTGGGGGCCGTGGTTGATGGCGGTGAGGAAGATGATCGGGATGTCCCGGGTCCGCTCCCGCCGCTTGATGTGCGCGGCGGTCTCGAAACCGTCCATGCCCGGCATCTGGACGTCCAGCAGGATCACCGCGAAATCGTCCGTCAGCAGCGCTTTGAGCGCTTCCTCCCCTGACGATGCCCGCACCAGTGTCTGATCGAGCGCGGAGAGGATGGCCTCCAGCGCCAGCAGATTCTCCGGCCGGTCATCGACCAGGAGGATCTTGGCCTTCTGCACCATGGCCCGTCCTCCTCGCCCCGGCTTGGGGCCTCCCCTGTCCGAAGGACTTGGGGAAGCACCGGGCGCCGCCCCTGAGGACGACTCCCTTGCGCCGCCCGTCCTTGTGCCGGTCATGGTAGCCGCACCCCGCCTGTCGCCACACCCTGTCACCGCGATGTCACTGTGCACGTAGCAGAAACGTAGTGGGAGACCAGAAGGTTCCCCGAATACCGCCCTCCCACACGCCTTCGGCCACAGTCAGTCAGCACCGCGCGGCGGACCGCCCGCCGGCGATCACTTCTCCCGCATCCACTGCTCCATCACCGAGAGCAGGTGGTCGGGGTCGACCGGCTTGGTCACGTAGTCCGAAGCCCCGGACTCGATGGCCTTCTCCCGGTCGCCCTTCATCGCCTTCGCGGTGAGCGCGATGATCGGCAGCCCGGCGAACTGCGGCATCCGGCGAATCGCCGATGTCGTGGCGTACCCGTCCATTTCCGGCATCATGATGTCCATCAGCACGACGGCCGTGTCCTCGTGCTGCTCCAGGACCTCGATCCCCTCGCGGCCGTTCTCCGCGTACAGCACCGAAAGGCCGTGCTGCTCCAGCACGCTGGTGAGCGCGAAGACGTTCCGTACGTCGTCGTCGACGATCAGCACCTTCTCACCGCCGAAGTGGAAGGTGCGCGCGGGCGCGTGCTCCGGCTCCTGAGCCGCCCACGCGTCCGGCTGCGCCTCTCCCTGCTGTCCGGGCAGCGTCGCGGCGGGCTCCGCGCCGAGCGCCTTTCGGCGGCGCCGGAAGAGCCCTGCCGTCCCCGTCTGGGCCTCGCTCGGGGCGAGCGTCGCCGTCTCGTGCGGCATCGGGTCCTGCCGGCCCGCGTCCGCCCGGCCGGCCTCGCTGTCCGTCTCGCCGCCGGGCGGCAGCTGCGGGTAGCCCTGCGGCGGCAACTCGCTGGGGTGCAGCGGCAGATACAGCGTGAAGGTGGAGCCCCGGCCGGGCTCGCTCGCCGCGTGGATCTCGCCGCCGAGCAGCCGGGCGATCTCGCGGCTGATCGACAGCCCGAGGCCCGTGCCGCCGTACTTGCGGCTGGTCGTGCCGTCGGCCTGCTTGAACGCCTCGAAGATCACCCGCATCTTGCTGGCCGCGATCCCGATGCCGGTGTCGGTCACCGAGAACGCGATCAGATCGGCGTCCGCGTCGCGCAGCGAGCCCGCCTCCAGGAGCTGTTCGCGGATCGCGTGCGGCACATCGGCGTGGGCGGGCCTGATCACCAGCTCGACGGCCCCGCTGTCGGTGAACTTCACCGCGTTCGACAGCAGATTGCGCAGCACCTGGAGGAGCCGCTGCTCGTCGGTGTGCAGGGTCGCCGGGAGCTCCGGCGACACCCGTACGGAGAAGTCGAGCCCCTTCTCCGCGGTGAGCGGCCGGAAGGTCGCCTCCACATAGTCGACGAGCTGCACCAGGGCGATCCGGGTCGGACTGACGTCCATCTTGCCCGCCTCGACCTTGGACAGGTCCAGGATGTCGTTGATCAGCTGGAGCAGGTCGGAACCCGCACCGTGGATCGTTTCCGCGAATTCGACCTGCTTCGGCGAGAGGTTGCCCTCCGCGTTGTCGGCGAGCAACTTGGCGAGGATCAGCAGGGAGTTGAGCGGGGTCCGCAGCTCGTGCGACATGTTCGCCAGGAACTCGGACTTGTAGCGCATGGAGACCGCGAGCTGCTCGGCGCGCTCCTCCAGGACCTGCCGGGCCTCCTCGATCTCGGTGTTCTTCACCTCGATGTCGCGGTTCTGCTGGGCGAGCAGCTCGGCCTTCTCCTCCAGCTCCGCGTTGGAGGCCTGGAGGGCCTTCTGCCGGTTCTCCAGCTCCGCCGACCGCTCGCGCAGCTGCTCGGTCAACTCCTGCGACTGCTTGAGCAGCACCTCGGTCTTGGAGTTGACGCTGATCGTGTTGACGCTGGTCGCGATCATCTCCGCGATCTGGTTGAGGAAGTCCTTCTGGATCTGGGTGAACGGCTGGAAGGAGGCCAGTTCGATCACCCCGAGGACCTTGCCCTCGAAGAGCACCGGCAGCACGATCACATGCGCGGGCGGCGCGTCCCCGAGCCCGGAGGAGATCTTGAGGTAGCCCGGCGGCACGTTCTCCACCAGGATCGTGCGCTTCTCCTCCGCCGCCGTGCCGATCAGCGTCTCACCGGGCCGGAACGACGTGGGCATCGAACCCGCCGAGTACCCGTAACTCCCGCGCATCCTCAGCTCGTACGGGCTGTCCTCGTCCCCGCCGACCTCGTTGGAGCCGCCGGTCGGCAGCGCCAGGAAGAACGCGCCGTGCTGCGCCGAGACCACCGGCGTCAGCTCGGTCATGATCAGGGAGGCGACGTCGTCGAGGTCGCGCCTGCCCTGCATCAGACCGGAGATACGGGCGAGGTTGCCCTTGAGCCAGTCCTGCTCCTTGTTGGCGACCGTGGTGTCGCGCAGGTTGGCGATCATCGTGTTGATGTTGTCCTGGAGGGCCTGGATCTCGCCCGCCGCGTCCACGTCGATCTTGAGGTTGAGGTCGCCGCGGGTCACCGCGGTGGCAACGGCCGCGATGGCGCGCACCTGCCGGGTCAGGTTCCCGGCCATCTCGTTCACGGACTCGGTCAGGTCGCGCCAGGTGCCGTCCACGTCGCGTACGCGCGCGTGGCCGCCGAGCTGGCCCTCGGTGCCCACCTCGCGCGCGACGCGGGTGACCTCCACGGCGAACGAGGAGAGCTGGTCGACCATCGTGTTGATGGTGTTCTTCAGCTCCTGGATCTCACCGCGCGCGTCGATGTCGATCTTCTTGGTGAGGTCGCCCTTGGCGATGGCGGTGGTGACCGTGGCGATCTGGCGCACCTGCCCGGTGAGGTTGTCGGCCATGGAGTTCACCGACTCGGTGAGGTCCTTCCACGTACCGGAGACGCCGGGGACGCGGGCTTGGCCGCCCAGGATGCCGTCGGTGCCCACCTCGCGCGCGACCCGGGTGACCTGGTCGGCGAAGGACGACAGGGTCGTCACCATGGTGTTGACGGTGTCGGCGAGCTCCGCGACCTCGCCGCGCGCCTCGACCGTCACCTTCTTGGTGAGGTCGCCGTTGGCGACGGCGGTGGAGACCCGGGCGATGTTGCGCACCTGGTAGGTGAGGTTCGCGGCCATCAGGTTGACGTTGTCGCTGAGGTCCTTCCAGATGCCGGTGACCCCGCGCACCCGGGCCTGACCGCCGAGGATGCCCTCGGTGCCCACCTCGCGCGCGACCCGGGTCACCTCGTCCGCGAAGTTCGACAGCTGGTCGACCATCGTGTTGACGGTGGTCACCAGCTCCAGGATCTCGCCCTTGGCGTCGACGGTGATCTTCTTCGAGAGGTCGCCCTTGGCGACCGCCGTCGTCACCTCGGCGATGTTGCGCACCTGGAAGGTGAGGTTGTTCGCCATGAAGTTGACGGACTGCGTCAGGTCCTTCCAGGTACCCGAGACGCCCTGCACCTCCGCCTGGCCGCCCAGGATGCCCTCGGTGCCCACCTCGCGGGCCACCCGGGTCACCTGCTCCGCGAAGTTCGAGAGCTGGTCGACCATCGTGTTCAGGACGTTCTTGAGCTCAAGGATCTCGCCACGCGCGTCCACGTCGATCTTCTGCGACAGGTCGCCGCGCGCCACCGCCGTGGCGACCTGGGCGATATTGCGGACCTGGGCGGTGAGGTTGCCGGCCATGCCGTTCACCGAGTCCGTCAGATCCCGCCACACCCCGGCCACGCCCGGCACCTGCGCCTGGCCGCCCAGGCGTCCGTCGGTGCCCACCTCGCGCGCGACCCTGGTCACCTGCTCGGCGAAGCCGGACAGCTGGTCGACCATGTTGTTGATGGTGTTCTTGAGCTCCAGGATCTCGCCGCGCGCGTCCACGTCGATCTTCTGCGACAGGTCGCCGCGCGCCACCGCCGTGGTCACCTGGGCGATCTGGCGCACCTGGGACGTGAGGTTGCCCGCCATGAAGTTGACGGAGTCGGTGAGCTCCTTCCAGGTGCCCGAGACGCCGTCCACCCGGGCCTGACCGCCGAGCCGGCCCTCCGTACCGACGTCCTGGGCCATCCGCGTCAACTGGGCGGCGAACGAGGCCAGCTGGTCCACCATCGTGTTGACGGTGTTCTTCAGCTCCAGCATCTCGCCGGAGACGTCCACCGTGACCTTCTGCGACAGGTCGCCGTTGGCGACGGCCGTCGTCACCTGCGCGATGTTGCGCACCTGGCCGGTGAGGTTGCGGAACGCGTTGTTGACGGAGTCCGTCAGGTCCTTCCAGGTACCCGCCGCGCCCGGCACCTCCGCCTGACCGCCCAGGCGCCCCTCGACGCCGACCTCCCGGGCCACCCGGGTCACCTCGGAACCGAACGACTGGAGCTGGTCGACCATCGTGTTGACGGTGTTCTTCAGCTCCAGCATCTCGCCCGCGACGTCGACCGTGACCTTCTGGGTCATGTCACCGTTGGCGACCGCCGTGGTCACCTGCGCGATGTCCCGCACCTGCGTCGTCAGGTTGCGGAAGACCGTGTTCACCGAGTCGGTCAGGTCCTTCCAGGTGCCCGCCGCGCCCGGCACCTGCGCCTGCCCGCCGAGCAGGCCCTCGGCGCCGACCTCGTTGGCGACCCGGGTCACCTCGTCCGCGAACGTGCGCAGCGTCTCGGTCATCTGGTTGATCGTCTCGGCGAGCTGGGCGACCTCCCCGCGCGCGTTGACGGTCACCTTCTGCGACAGGTCACCGTTGGCGACCGCCGTCGTCACCTGCGCGATCCCGCGCACCTGTGCGGTCAGGTTGCCCGCCATCAGGTTGACGGAGTCCGTCAGGTCCTTCCACACACCCGCGACGCCGGGCACCTGCGCCTGGCCGCCGAGCTCGCCCTCGGTGCCCACCTCGCGCGCGACCCGCGTCACCTCGGAGGAGAACGAGGAGAGCTGGTCGACCATCGTGTTCACGGTGTTCTTCAGCTGGAGCATCTCACCGGCGACGTGCACGGTCACCTTGCGCGACAGATCGCCCTTGGCGACCGCCGTCGTCACGAGAGCGATGTCACGCACCTGGGCGGTCAGCCGGTACGCCATCGTGTTCACCGAATCCGTGAGGTCCTTCCACGAACCGGACATTCCGCGTACCTGGGCCTGGCCGCCGAGCTTGCCCTCGGTACCGACCTCCAGTGCGACCCTCGTCACCTCGTCGGTGAACGCCGAGAGCTGGTCGACCAGGTTGTTGACGGTCCGCCCCACCTTGAGGAACTCTCCGCGCAGCGGCCGCTCGGCGTTGTCCACGCCGTGCGAGCGCAGGTCCATGCGCTGCTCCAGATCGCCCTCCGCGACCGCGGACAGCACCCTGCCGACCTCGGAGACCGGCCGGGCCAGATCGTCCACCAGCGCGTTCGAGGCGTCGATGGCGGCCGCCCAGGAGCCCTCACAGGCCCCCGTCTCCAGCCGCTCGGTGAGCTTCCCCTCCCGGCCCACCATCCGCCGCACCCGGGCGATCTCGCCCGTCAGATGCAGATTGCGGTCGGCGACCTCGTTGAAGACCGCGGCGATCTCGGCCATCATCCCGTCCCCGGAGACGGTCAGCCGCTTGCGGAAATTGCCGTCCCGCATCGACGCCAGTGCGGCGAGCAGCCGCTGCAGCGCAGCGGTGTCCACCTCGGTCGTCCCCTTGCCGCGGGTCCGTCCGCCCTTCGCGCGCGTGCTCTTGCCACGCGCCGCCACGCCAGACTCCACCGTGTCCCTCCCGCAGGGGTCGACCGCCCTCGTCGGGCTTTGCTCGAAGCCTTCCCAGTGTTTCACCATGGCCGGACCCGGCCATAACAGTTCGGCAGCTTCGCATACCGTCCCCGCCCACGGAGGGCGGAAACACTGGTGACCGGCATCCGCCAGGACAGTGAAGGTAAGTAACCTGGCTTCCGGCTGTCCAACCGCCCCGGTCCGTCCGAGGGCGGCGGCGCCCCCTGCTCCAGTGAGCCCGGGGGCCGCGGACGCCACAAGGACGACCACGGGACACCGGAGGGGGCGGGCCACACATGGGAGTGTTGATTCCCGGGGGGCACCTTCCCGGACCCCGGCAGGGGAAACCGGGCGTCGAGACGCGTACGAGGAGTTCTGTGATCACCGCGCGGGCGGAAGCCAGCTTCGAACCCGTCGGGCGGTCCGTGGCGACCGCCCGCGCCTTCGTCCGCGACACCCTCCAGGGCTGGGGGTACGCGGACGTCGTCGACGACGCCGTCGTCCTCACCAGCGAGCTGGTCACCAACGCGGTCGTCCACGCCGGCACCGCCGCCGACGTCCTGTGCCTGCGCTCCGAGGACGGCGTCCGCGTCGAGGTGGCCGACCACTACCCCGAACGTGAGGTCCCGCTCCACGCCTCGCCCGCCGAGGTCGCGGGACCCGACCGCGAGAACGGCCGCGGCCTGCTGCTGTGCGCCGCCATCGCCTCCCGCTGGGGCGTCGAGTACACCCCCACCCGCAAGCACGTCTGGTTCCAACTCGACCTGCCCGCCCGCCGGGTGGGCACCCGCTCGGCCGGTCCCGCCCTGCCCCTGGACCTGCTGCCCGTCACCGACGGCCGGGTCCGCGTCGCGGTCATCCAGATCGACAGCACCGGCGCCGTCCGCGCCTGGAACGAGGACGCCGAGGAGCTCTTCGGCTACCCCGCGGAGAAGGTCACCGGCAAGCAGCTCACCGACTTCGCGGCCTGGCCGCACACCCCCGGCACCTCCACCGGGATCGTCGAAGCCCTCCAGCTGTCGCGCTGGGAGGGCAGCTACGGCATCCGCGGCGCCGACGGCCGCGTCCTGCCCGTGTACGCGTCACACCTGCGCGTACGGGACACCAACGGCGAACCGTCCACCGTCTGCCTCCTGGTCCGCGACGACGAGCGCGCCGTGCTCCAGACCCCCGTACGCGCCCCCGCCGGCGACCCCGCGGCCATGGGCGAGAGCCGCAACGTCGACCCGTTCGAGGTCTTCATCGGCTCCCCCGCCCCCGACGACCTGGACGGACTGCTCCAGCGCACTGTGGAGCGCGCCCGCGACATGCTCGACGGCGACGCCGCCTTCCTGCTGCTGGCCACCGACGACGAGACCGAGCTGGAGGTCCGCGCCACCACCGGCCTGCCCTCCGCCCGCCAGCGCTTCGCGCGCGTGCCCGTCGAAGCGGGCACCGGCCGCTACGGCTCGGCCAGGATGCCCGCCGTCCACGAGGACCTCGCGGCCGTTCCCGGCGCCGTCCCCATCCTCGGCGGCTCCGGCATGCGCTCGGTCGTCACCGTCCCCCTCAAGGTCGAGGGCCGCCTCACCGGCTCCCTGGGCGTCGCCGCCGAATCCGCCGGGCGCTACTCCAACGAGGAGGCGCTGCGCCTCCAGTTCGCCGCCGACCGCATCGCGCTCGCCGTCGAGTCGGCCCGCCTCGGTGAGCTCGAACGCCTCCGCCGCGGATCCCTGAGCTTCCTCGTGGAGGCCTCGGACCTGCTCGCGGGAACCCTGGACCGGGACCAGACGTTGGCCCTGATGGCACAGATGACCGTCCCCACCCTCGCCACCTGGTGCGCCGTCTACACGATCGCGGACCAGTCCTCCGACCCGTACCTGTCCTACGTCCTGCACGAGGACGAGGAGCGCATCGACGGCCTCAAGGCGCTCCTGTCCAAGATCGACCCGCCGGAGCCGGTCCCCACCCCGGGCGCCCGCGTCTGGAGCGCCCCCGGCGAAGCCGCCCACCAGGCCGCGCTGCGCACCTCGATGCGCGACCTCGGCCGCGGCAGCAGCCCGCACCTGGGCAGCGGCCTCGGCACCACACTGTCCACGGCCGCCGCCGTCGGCGGCGAGACCGTCGTGCTGCCCCTGGTCGCCCGCAACCGCGTCATCGGCATGCTCACCCTCGGCAAGCCCTCCGACGACCACTTCCGCCAGGAGATCCTGGAACTGGCCGAGGACCTCTCCCGCCGGGCCGCGCTCGCCCTCGACAACGCCCGCCTCTACTCGGAGCGCATGGCCATCAGCCGCTCCCTCCAGCGCAGCCTGCTGCCCCCGGGCCTCCCCCAGATCCCCGGCGTCGAGGTCGAGGTCATCTACCGCGCGGCCGGCGAGGGCAACGAGGTCGGCGGCGACTTCTACGACCTCTTCCCCATCCGCGACGGCGCCTACGGCTTCGCCATCGGCGACGTGTGCGGCACCGGCCCCGAGGCGGCGGCCGTCACGGGCCTGGCCCGCCACGCGCTGCGCCTGCTCGCCCGCGAGGGCTTCGGCGGCCCCGCGGTCCTGGAGCGTCTCAACGCCGCGATCCTCGACGAGGGCGCCCGCAGCCGCTTCCTGACGCTCCTTTACGGCGAGCTGTGGCCCCAGGAGGACGGCAGCGCCGTCCTGAAGGTCGTCTGCGCGGGCCACCCGCTTCCGCTGCGCCTGCGCCAGGACGGCACGGTGGAGCCCGCGGCCGAACCCCAGCCGCTGCTCGGCGTCATGGAGGACCTGGAGCTGTACGAGGAGACGATCACCCTGGACCCGGGCGACGTCCTTCTCTGCGTGACGGATGGCATCACCGAGCGCCGGGAGGGTACCCGCATGTTGGGAGACGACGGTCTGACCGACGTCCTCGCCACGTGTACGGGCCTGACCGCCGGCGCCGTTGCGGCCCGCGTCCTGCGCGCGGTGGAACGCTTCGCCGCCGAGCCCGCGTCCGACGACATGGCGATTCTGTCGATGCGTATCCCGGAACAGCCCCGGCATTAGCGGAGCCGGGGCCCCGGGGCCCGACAGGACCAGGGGCCACCGCCCACCGGTGGCCGGAGAACGCGAAAGGCCCCGCCCAATGGGCGGGGCCTTTCATCGTCTTCCTCCTGAGCCCCCATGCGGAATCGAACCGCAGACCTTCTCCTTACCATGGAGACGCTCTACCGACTGAGCTATAGGGGCCGGTTGTTGTTTCGGGGTTTCCCCCTCACCAACGAGATAAAGCATACCCTGAATCAGACGGTGTTCCGAACCACGCCCGCCCGTTCCTCCAGCTCCGGGCCCACATCCCCCGTCAGGCGGGCTGGAGCAACCCCCCGAGCGCGTTGCAGACCGACACCAACTTCCGTACGTCCGCGTCGGAAAGCCCGTCGAGGCGGGGCAGCGCGAGCGTCTCGTCCACGGCCCGCTCGGTCTCCGGCAGCACACACCCGATCCGCCTGAACTCCCGCGTCCGGTGTACGGGCGTGAGCACGGGCACCTCACACGCGACCCCGCGCCGCCGCAGCAGCCGCGCGAACGCGTCCCGGTCGGGCCGCCCGTTCCCCAGCACCCGTACGACATAGCGCTGATACCCGTGCCCGACGGCCGGCACGGGCGTCCGTACGCCCACGAGCCGCCGGTCCAAGTACGCGGCCCGCTCCCGGCGTTGTACGACGTCACCGCCCTGGCCGTCGTCCTCGTCCGTCTCCACCAGCAACAGTCCGAGCCGCTCCGCGAGTTGCCTGAACTGCCCGGCCTCGCCGGGGTGCCCGAAGCGGTGCACGAGGACGAGCCCGACGGTCCGCGAGGTCACTACGGCCTCGATGCCCCCGACCCCCAGGCAGTACGTCTCCGGGTCTATGTCGGCGAACACCGGCAGGGCACCGGCCGCCACGACGGCCCGGGCCACGGTGCCGTCGTCGTAAGCCGGCACGATCACTTCGTCCCCGGCGGTGAGACGCGCGGACTCCAGCTTTCCGATGATCCCCATAGCTGGGCATGGTGCTCACCGCATATGAACAACAGGTGATCGGGCATAAAAAAACGCGGGTCCCCGAGCCGAAGCTCGGGAACCCGCGTGAAAAATTGTTCGGCGGCGTCCTACTCTCCCACAGGGTCCCCCCTGCAGTACCATCGGCGCTGAAAGGCTTAGCTTCCGGGTTCGGAATGTAACCGGGCGT
>NZ_JBEXWK010000038.1:0-80536 GCF_040629815.1 Streptomyces sp. NPDC005878 | reverse complement strand
AGTTTTTTGGGTGTTTGTTTTTTTTTAAGAGGTGTGTTCTGCGGAGGGGTGCGCGACCGGCCCCGCGCCCGCTAGCGGGCGCCGCCGATCCGGCCCGCGGCCAGCACCACCCGCGCCAGTTCCGGGTGGCAGATGTCGGAGTGGGCGCCCGCCGGGGGGCCGCCCGCCCGGACCACCGACTCCGCGTTCACGCTGACGCAGCCCGAGGCGGGCACCCCGTCGCGCAGGACCTCCGCCAGGGTGAGCTCGGTGCACGGGGCCACCGACTGGATGCCGTCGTGGCCGATCGCCCACCAGCGGCGGTCGAGTTCCAGGACGCCCTGGTAGTCCCCGGCCAGCTTGGACGCCAGCGGGTAGATGACCCCGAGCGCGGTGTCGAAGCGCGAGTAGCAGGAGACCACCGGGCCGTCGACCCGCCGCTGGAGGGCCGCCAGCGCGCCCGCCCCGCGGAGCCCGGACGGCAGCCGCTCCGCGAAGGCGTAGTGCGAGAAGGCGCCTTCGAGCAGGGTCACCGACTTGACGTTGCGCACCCCCTCGGGCAGTCCCTTCAGCGCGAACGCGACCAGCCGTCCGCCCTGGCTGTGCCCCACCAGATGCACCCGCGCCGCCGGTCTGGCGCGGGCCAGCTCCCCGAGCAGCGGCCCGAGACCGAGCTGCCCCACCTTTCCCGAGCGGCGCTTCATCTCGTAGTACGCGGTCTGGCGCAGCAGCTCCTTGGCGCCGTCCCACAGGTGCTTGAGCGAGCGGCCCAGCGAGAACGAGGGCCCGGGCGGACCCGCTTCGAGGCGCGCACCGGTGGCGTGGAGGGCGAGCGTGAACTCCCGGCACAGTCCGAGTGTGTCGTCGGTCAGGAGCACCGCGCCGCCGTCCGCGTGGTCCACCGTGTCGGCCGCGTAGCCGGGCGACTCCTCGTCGGGCGCCACCAGTCGGCGGGTCAGCAGCCCGAAGCGGCGCAGCGCCTCCTCGTCGTCGGGCCGCTCGTCGAGCAGCCCGGCCAGCGCATCCACAACCTCCTCGTGCCCGGGGAAGGCCCGTTTGAGCGCCTGAACGGTCGCCGGGTCCAGGCCCGCGCACGGCACGGTGACCAGGGCGGTGTGCGGGAAGTCGGGGATGTCCTCGTCGGCGAAGCGGATGGAGGGCCAGACGACGCCCGCGTATCCCAGCCGCACCCCGGCGGCGGCCGGGCCCGCCTCGGCCAGCAGCGCGGGGAAGGGGGCGAAGAAGCGGCGGTAGAGGTCGGTGGCGACCGACGGGGTGTTGTTCCAGCCGTGCGCGAACACCACCAGGTCGGTGACGTCCAGCTCCGCGAGGGCCGTGCGCCCGGCCGGGGCGGCGTCGCCGTCCGCGTCGAAGGTGATCTCTCTGTACGGCTCGACTCCGATGTCCGCCATGGCGGGGCCCTCCGGTGCGTTCGCTGACGATGGGGCGGGGCTGGGGCCTCACATCGTCCCGCCGCGACCGAAGGGCCGGCCATACGCAGGACATCGCAGAAGGGACGCGAACGGGGGAGCGAACGAGCCGGTGACCGGGAAGGTCAGAGCCGGTGGGCCGCCGTCACCCGGTGCAGGTGCACCAGGACGTCGAACGAGGGGCCGAGCCGGATCTGTTCCGCGTCCTGGGGCCAGGAGTTGCCGATGGACCGCGTCGGCCGGAAGGCGGCCAGCCACGCCCGCGCGGGGTCCGCGACCCGGCGCAGATCGACGTAGTAGTCGCGCGGCGAGACCCGTTCCAGGACCTCCTCGTTGCTGCCCGGCGCGGGCGGTCCGACGGTGAACTCGCGGATCGGCTCGGCGGGGTCGTCCAGGTCGAGCGCGTTGAACGAACCCTGGCCGAAGGTGAACCCGATGTTCATGTACGCGTCCCCGGCCAGCTCCCGGATGAAGGCGCCCTGGGCCTTCGGGTACTCACCGGTGAGCGTCGGGGCGTACGCCACATGCCCGTTGTGCGCCGACAGCAGCATCCGGTGGCCGGTCCGGCGCTGCCACCACACGGTGTTCTCGGCCATCACCCGGTCGCGGAAGAGCCGCGACTGCCTGAGCTGGTCGGGGTCGAAGAAGTCGAAGGACCACAGGGCGCCGGTCTGGGCGATGGTGCGCGCGTACTGGAGGACCCAGGCGCCCTCGCCCCGGTCCGTCCCCGGGCGCCGGCTCAGCAGGTCGTACGCCCGCCGCACCGCGTCGCCCTGCCGCCTGCGGTCGGCCAGTGGACGCTTGATCATGGCGTCCATGGTGGCGCCGACGCCCGCGGTGGGCCGGGAGTCCCGGTAGAGGACGGTGAGTTCGGGCAGCAGGTCGGGGAAGTGCCGCGCGGTGTAGGCGCTCACCCGGTCGAAGAGCTCCGGGCCCGCGTAGCCCATGTCGTCGCCCATGAACTGGACCTTGTGGGTGTGGCGCAGGTTGTAGCCGCGCATCCAGCGCATCAGGTCCAGGTACTCCCGGGTCTCCCACATCGCGTACGAGCCCTGGAACTCCTCGCGCGCGATCCGCTCGGGGTCGCCCTCGCCGCGCAGCACATAGGCGTTGATCCGCATCCCCGAGGACCAGGCGGTCTCCAGGGCGAAGGTCGTGAAGCCCTTCTCCTCGACGAGGTACTGGAACACGCGCCGCTTCGTCGCGAAGAACTCGTGCGAGTTGTGCGTCGCCTCGCCCAGGCCCACGATGTCCGCCCGGCCGACCATACGGCCGAGCGGCCGCAGGTCGTCGAGGGGCTGGGCTGAGCGCGCCAACTGCCGTTCGGGGGTGGGGGACTGGGTGGCGCGGGCCGTCGGGACGGCCGCGGTGAAGAAGCCGAGGGTCAGGCCGAGCAGCAGGAGTAAGGCCTGACGGGGCCGGTGGTGGGTGTCGTGGAACAGATGCATGGTCCCAGCCTTCCGGCCGGGCGGGAGCGGGCCCATCCGGCCGGCCACCGTCTCGGCCGGGGGTTTTCCCCCGGCTGCCTCACCCGTAGAGCAGGTACGCGGCCCGGGTCGCCCGGAAGGCGGCCAGTCCGCTCTGCCAGGCGTCCACCACGGCGTCGGTGTCCGCGCCCGCGTCGATCAGGGTGCGCACGCTCGCAGAGCCGGTGAGCTTGTCGATCCAGTGGTCCGGACGCCAGGCGAAACCGCTCCACGCCTTCTTCGCCGTCACCAGGAGCGCCACCCCGGTGCGCACCGGGTCGTAGGAGCGGGGGTCGTGGACGTGGAGCTGGAGGCCGCCGACGGTCTTCCCCTGGAACTTGGAGAAGGCGGGCGTGAAGTACGCCTCGCGGAAGCGGACCCCGGGCAGGTCCGCCGCGTTCGCGGCGGCGGCCCAGCGCGCGTCGATCCCCTCGGCGCCCAGCAGCTCGAACGGGCGGGTGGTGCCGCGCCCCTCGGAGAGGTTGGTGCCCTCGAACAGGCAGGTGCCCGCGTAGACGAGCGCGGTGTCGGGGGTCGGCATGTTGGGGCTCGGCGGCACCCACGGCAGACCCGTGGAGCCGTAGAAGTCCGCCCGCCGCCAGCCCGACATCGTCACCGTCCGCACGTCCACGCGCCCGCCCAGGAACTCGGCGTCGAAGAGCCGGGCCAGCTCCGCCACCGTCATCCCGTGCGCCTGCGCGATCGGTTCGCGTCCCACGAAGGTCGCGAACGCCTTGTCCAGCACGGGTCCGCTCGCCGCCCGGCCGGTGACGGGGTTCGGCCGGTCCAGGACCACGAACCGCTTCCCGGCGAGGGCCGCGGCCTCCATGCAGTCGTAGAGCGTCCAGATGTACGTGTAGAAGCGCGCCCCCACGTCCTGGATGTCGAAGACGACCGTGTCCACGCCCGAGGCCGTGAAGACGGCGGCGAGCGCCTTCCCGCTGACGCCGTACGTGTCGTACACCGGCAGTCCCGTCGCCGGGTCGTCGTGGCGCCCCTCGGAGCCGCCCGCCTGGGCCGTGCCCCGGAAGCCGTGTTCGGGGCCGAAGACCGCGGCCAGGTCGACGCGCGGGTCGGCGTGCATCACGTCCACGATGTGCCGGACGTCGGCGGTCACCCCGGTCGGGTTGGTCACCACGCCGACCCTGCGGCCCTCCAGCGCCCGGTACCCGTCGGCGGCCAGCCGCTCGAAACCGGTGCGCACGCGGGCCGGGTGGTGGCGGGCGGGGGCCGCGCCCATGACCGCCGCGCCCGCCGCCGCCGTCCCCGTCCCCGCCAGCAGTCCCCGTCTCGACAGGCTCATCGGCGTGCCTCCCCGGCCCCGGTCGCGCGCGGTGTCTTGGCCACGCACGGTAGCGCGCGGGCGGGCGGCGGGGAACGAGCCGCGCGCGACCGGTGGCGACGGCCCCTTCCATCCGTACATACCGACTGGTTAGTCTGCTCATCGGTCGACAGGTGGAGAGGTGGATTCCCGATGGGTTCGGACAGCGACGTCCAGGGCGCGGCAGTGGTGGTCACCGGGGCGGGCGGCGGCATAGGCGCCGCGCTCGCGCGCAGATTCGCGGCGGAGGGCGCCCGCGTCGTCGTCAATGACCTCGACGGGGACAAGGCCCGCAGGACGGCCGAGGAGATCGGCGCGATCGCCGTCCCCGGCGACGCCTCGGACGTGGTCCCGCTCGCCCGCGAGGCGCTGGGCGGAAGGATCGACGTCTACTGCGCCAACGCGGGGCTCGGCTCCGGCGGATCCGAGGCCGCCCCCGAGGACGTCTGGGCGGCCGCCTGGGACGTCAACGTGATGGCGCACGTCCGCGCCGCCCGCGCGCTGCTGCCCGAGTGGCTGGAGCGCGGCGGCGGCCGGTTCGTGTCGACGGTGTCGGCCGCCGGGCTGCTCACCATGATCGGCGCGGCCCCGTACAGCGTCACCAAGCACGGCGCCCTCGCCTTCGCCGAGTGGCTCTCGCTCACCTACCGCCACCGGGGGGTGAAGGTCCACGCGATCTGCCCGCAGGGCGTACGCACCGACATGCTGGCCGCCACCGGCACGGCCGGGGACCTGGTCCTCGCGCCGACCGCCATCGAGCCCCCGGCCGTGGCCGACGCGCTCTTCACGGCGATGGCCGAGGAGCGGTTCCTGGTGCTGCCGCACCCCGAGGTGGCCCACTTCTACGGTGTGCGGGCCGGCGATCCGGACCGCTGGCTCACCTCCATGAACCATCTCCAGCAGAAGTGGGAGGCGGGCCAAGCATGAGCTCCCCGTACGCGACCAGGCCCTGGCTCGGGCAGCTCACCGAGGCCCAGCGGGCGCCGGTCAGCCCGCCCGCGAGCGTGGTGCACGCCTTCCGGGCCGCCGTCCTGCGCGCCCCGGACCGCACCGCCCTCGCCTACTTCGACGGGCGGCTCACCTACCGCGAGACCGACGCGCTCTCCGACTCCGTGGCCGGGCACCTCGCCGCCCGGGGCCTCCAGAGCGGCGACCGGGTCGCGATCATGCTCCAGAACACCCCGCACTTCGTGATCGCGCTGCTCGGGGCCTGGAAGGCGGGCGCGACCGTCGTCCCGCTCAACCCGATGTACAAGTCGGCCGAGGTCGGGCACGTCCTGGGCGACTCCGAGGCCACCGCCCTGATCTGCTCGGACCGGGCGTGGGAGGCGTATCTGCGCGGCACCGCGGCCGGCTCCTCCGTCCGGATCGCGCTCACCGCCTGCGAGCTGGACCTCCAGAGCCGCGACGACGCGCGCGTGCTCGCCTTCGAGCGGCTGCCCCGCCCCGCCGACACCGACGACCTGCTGGCCGTCGCCCGGCAGGGGCTGCCCGCCCCGGGCGGCCGCGAACCCGCCCCCGACGCCACGGCGCTGATCAGCTACACCTCGGGCACCAGCGGCACCCCCAAGGGCGCCATGAACACCCACCGGGGCATCACCTACAACGCCGAGCGCCAGCGCACCGGCCACCCGATCCCCGAGGGCGCCGCCTACTTCGCGCTGGCCCCGCTCTTCCACATCACCGGCATGGTCTGCCAGCTCGCCGTGTGCGTCGCCAACGCGGGCACGCTGGTCCTCGCCTACCGCTTCCACCCCGGGGTCGTCCTCGACGCCTTCGCCGAGCACCGGCCCGCCTACACGGTCGGCCCCTCCACCGCCTTCATGGCGCTCGCGGCGGCCCCCGGCGTCACCCGCGAGCACTTCGCCTCCTTCCTGGTGATCTCCTCGGGCGGCGCGCCGCTGCCGCCCGCGCTGGTGGAGCAGTTCCGCGACACCTTCGGCCCCTATCTGCGCAACGGCTACGGGCTGACCGAGTGCACCGCGCCCTGCGCCTCGGTGCCGCCCGAGCGGGAGGCCCCGGTCGACCCGGTCTCGGGCACGCTCTCGGTCGGGCTGCCCGGCCCCGAGACGCTCGTACGGATCGTCGGCGAGGACGGCGAGGAGGTGGACCTCGGCGAGCAGGGCGAGATCGTGGTGCGCGGCCCGCAGGTGGTGCCCGGCTACTGGCGCCGCCCCGAGGCCACCGCCGAGACCTTCCCCGACGGCGAACTGCGCACCGGCGACATCGGGTTCATGGACCGCGACGGCTGGCTCTACGTCGTCGACCGCAAGAAGGACATGATCAACGCGTCCGGCTTCAAGGTGTGGCCGCGCGAGGTCGAGGACGTGCTCTACGGCCACCCCGCCGTGCGCGAGGCGGCCGTCGTGGGCGTCCCCGACCCGTACCGGGGCGAGAACGTCAAGGCGTACGTGAGCCTGCGCCCCGGCGCCGAGGCGACGCCCGCCGAGCTCTCCGCGTACTGCGAGGAGCGGCTGGCGGCGTACAAATATCCGCGACAGGTCGAGGTCCTCGCGGAGCTTCCCAAGACGGCGAGTGGGAAGATCCTGAGGCGGGAACTGCGTTCCCGCCACTGACACGGCGCGAAAGCGCCGGTGGAACACGCGAGAGAGAGGCGGCGACGGCATGGCCAGGACGACGGACGGGAGCGGCACCCCCGTCCCCCAGAGGCTGCTGGCCGCCGCCACCCGCCTCTTCGCCGAGAACGGGTACGACAGGACCTCGGTCCAGGAGATCGTCGAGGCGGCGGGCGTCACCAAGGGGGCGCTCTACCACTACTTCGGCTCCAAGGAGGACCTGCTCCAGGAGGTGTACGCGCGCGTGCTGCGCCTCCAGCAGGAGCGGCTCGACGCCTTCGCGGACGCGGACGCGCCGGTCGAGCGGCGGCTGCGCGACGCGGCGGCCGACGTGGTGGTCACCACCATCGACAACCTCGACGACGCGTCCATCTTCTTCCGCTCGATGCACCACCTCAGCCCCGAGAAGAACAAGCAGGTACGGGTCGAGCGGCGCCGCTACCACGAGCGGTTCCGGGCGCTGATCGAGGAGGGCCAGGCGGCCGGGGTCTTCTCCACGGCCACCCCGGCCGACCTGGTGGTGGACTACCACTTCGGGTCGGTCCACCACCTGTCCACCTGGTACCGGCCGGACGGCCCGCTCACCCCCCAGCAGGTCGCCGACCACCTCGCCGACCTGCTGCTGCGGGCCCTGCGCCCCTGACCGGGCTCCCTACAGGTACTTCTTCAGCTCCCGGCGGGCCAGCGAGCGCTGGTGGACCTCGTCGGGGCCGTCGGCGATGCGCAGGGTTCGCGCGGAGGCCCACAGCTCGGCCAGCGGGAAGTCCTGGCCGACGCCGCCCGCGCCGTGCACCTGGACGGCCTTGTCGATGATGTCGAGGACCGTCCGGGGCGTGGCGATCTTGATGGCCTGGATCTCGGTGTGGGCGCCCTTGTTGCCGACCGTGTCCATCAGCCAGGCGGTCTTCAGCACCAGCAGCCGCAGCTGCTCCACCGCCACGCGCGCGTCCGCGATCCACTCCTGCACCACGCCCTGCTGCGCGATCGGACGGCCGAACGCGGTCCGGGCCGCCGCGCGCCGGCACATCAGCTCGATGGCCCGCTCGGCCATGCCGATCAGCCGCATGCAGTGGTGGATCCGGCCGGGCCCCAGACGCGCCTGGGCGATGGCGAAGCCGCCGCCCTCCTCGCCCACCAGGTTCTCCACCGGCACCCGCGCGCCGTGGAAGACGACCTCGGCGTGGCCGCCGTGGGAGTGGTCCTCGTAGCCGTACACCTGCATGGCGCGGCGGATCTCGACGCCCGGGGTGTCGCGCGGCACCAGCACCATCGACTGCTGGCGGCGGACGTCCTCGTTGTCCGGGTCGGTCTTGCCCATCACGATGAAGATCTTGCAGTCGGGGTTCATCGCCCCGGAGATGTACCACTTGCGGCCGGTGACGACGTACTCGTCGCCCTCGCGCGCGATCCGGGTCTCGATGTTGGTGGCGTCCGAGGAGGCCACCTCCGGCTCGGTCATCGCGAACGCGGAGCGGATCTCCCCGGCGAGCAGCGGCTCCAGCCACCGCTTGCGCTGCTCGTCCGAGCCGAACTGGGCGAGCACCTCCATGTTCCCGGTGTCCGGCGCCGCGCAGTTCAGCGCGGTGGGCGCCAGGTGCGGGGAGCGGCCGGTGATCTCGGCGAGCGGCGCGTACTGGAGGTTGGTGAGTCCGGCGCCGTGCTCGGCGTCGGGCAGGAACAGGTTCCACAGCCCCCGGCTGCGGGCCTCCGCCTTCAGCTCCTCCACCACGGCGGGCGTGTCCCACGGCGACGGCAGCAGCAGGCGCTGCTCGTGCGCGGTGGTCTCGGCCGGGTAGACGTGGCTCTCCATGAAGGAGAGCAGCTTGGCGCGCAGCTCCTGGGTGGGTGCGTCGAATGCGAAGTCCATGGCGGGGGTTCAGCCTTCCTGCGGTGACTGGAGGGTGGTGAGGCCGTGGTCGATGAAGACCGGTACCAGGTCTCCGATGCGGTCGAAGCCCGCGCCGACGGTCTGGCCCAGCGTGTAGCGGTAGTGGATGCCCTCCAGGATCACGGCGAGCTTGAACCAGGCGAACGCCGTGTACCAGGAGATGGCGGAGGTGTCCCGGCCCGAGCCGGCGGCGTACCGCTCGATCAGCTCGGCGGGGGAGGGGTGGCCGACGGCCCCGGCGGTGGTGGAGACGGGCGAGTCCTGCACCTTGATCTCGGCGCTGTACATCACCAGCAGTCCGAGGTCGGTCAGCGGGTCCCCGAGGGTCGACATCTCCCAGTCGAGGACCGCCTTGATCTCGTCGTCCTCGCCGACCAGGACGTTGTCGAGCCGGTAGTCGCCGTGGATCACCGTGGGCGCGGGCGAGACGGGGAGGCCGCGGCCGAGCGCCGCGTGCAGTTCGTCGATGCCGGCCAGCTCCCGGCTGCGGGAGGCGTCGAGCTGCTTGCCCCAGCGGCGCAGCTGGCGGTCGAGGAAGCCCTCCGGGCGCCCGAAGTCCCCGAGGCCGACCGCCTCGGGGTCCACCGCGTGCAGCTCCACCAGCGTGTCCACCAGGCCGAGGAGCGCGGCCCTGGTGCGCTCGGGTCCCAGCGGTGCCAGCTGCTCCGCCGTGCGGTACGGGGTTCCGGTCACGTACTCCATGACGTAGAAGGGCGCCCCGAGCACCGAGTCGTCCTCGCAGAGCAGCAGCGGCTCCGGCACCGGGACCGAGGTCGGGTGGAGCGCGCTGATCACCCGGTGCTCGCGCTTCATGTCGTGCGCGGTGGCCAGTACGTGGCCGAGCGGGGGCCGGCGGACCACCCACCGACCGGTGCCGTCGGTCACCAGATACGTCAGGTTCGACCGGCCGCCCTCGACGAGCCGGGCGCTCAGCGGTCCGTTCACGAGCCCCGGCCGCACGCGGTCGAGATGGGCGCGCAGCCGTTCCGGGTCGAGGCCTGGCGGGACGGTGCTCATGGCGGGATACCTCCGGGGACGGCGATCGTGTCACCGACACGCTACCGACCAGTCGGTATGTCGTCCAGATCCCGGTGCCGTATCGGTACCCCGCCGAAGGGGTCACCGCTCAGTGGTCGTCCCAGTGGCCCTCGTGCTCGGCGTGCCGGTGGCCGTCGTGCACGTAGTCCAGATGGTCGCCGTGCACCACCGAGTGGTGGCCGCAGCCGACGCCGTGTTCGTGCGCGTGGCCGTCGTGGGCGACGTGCCCGGCGGGCTCGCACTCGTCCCAGTGGCCCGAGTGCTCGCGGTGCAGATGGCCGTCGTGGGCGTAGTCGGTGTGGTCCCCGTGCGGTACGGCCCGGTGCCCGCAGGTGGGGCTGTGGGCGTGCTCGTGGAGGGCGGGGTGCTCCTCGTGGCGGACGGTCATGGCGTTCACCTCTGGAGATCGTTCACCTCTGGAGGTCGCTTGCCTCCCACGCTAGTGCGCGCGGCCCGGCTCCGCTTGCGCGACGCGGGCCGTGACCGCCCTCGGCCGGGGTCCGGGTCCGGGCGGGCCGTTCAGAGCAGCACGGCCACCGCGAACACCGCCAGCGCCGCCACGCACGCCACCGCCGCGACGGCCTCGCGGGGCCGCAGCACCCCGGGGCGGCCCGAGCGGGTCAGGGACTGGATGCGCCGGTGGGCCACCACCAGGAAGCCCAGCCACACCAGGCCGCTCAGGGCCACGGCGACCGGGCCGACGGCCGTCCCGCCGGTGTGCAGGGCCTGCTTGGCCGCCAGGACCGCGGCCACCGTGCAGGACAGCGTGGTGCGGCGCCAGGCGAGCCGGGTCCGCTCGGGCTGGAGGCCGGGGTCCCGGTCGGCGGCGCCCGTCACCCGGCCCAGCCGAAGACGACGACCACCACCATGACCAGGGCGACCGCCGCCACCGCCACGCTCAGCAGGGTGGGGAAACGGGAGACGGGCAGGTCCTCGCCGCGCCGCATCGCCCGCTCGCACCGCACCCAGTGGTTCACGGCCCGCAGCGCGCACAGCACCCCGGCCGCGAGCAGCGCCAGGGCGAGCCCGACCCGTACGCCCCGGCGCAGGTCCGGCAGGAACTGGTCGACCGCGAAACCGCCGCCGACCAGGGCGAGCGACGTCCGGATCCAGGCCAGGAACGTGCGCTCATTGGCCAGCGAGAACCGGTAGTCCGGGGTCTCGCCCTCCTCGCCGATGCGCTCGGGTGCGAACCACAGCCGCAGGGTCTGCGCGATGCTGATCACATCGGCACACTACCCGCGGTGGATCATCCGGCCCGGTGCGCGCGCAGCCTGCGGTACGCGTCGAGCCCGTCCGGCACCCATTCCCACTCCTCCAGCCGCCGCTCCACCTCGGCCTCGGGCAGGAAGGCGTGCCAGGCGACCTCCTCGGCCTGCGGCCGCACCGGCAGGGTGCAGCGCACCTCGTAGACGGCCGACCACCAGGTCTGCCGCCCGTCCGCCCCGCCCTCGTAGAGGAACCGGAACAGCGGTACGGGCGTGGGCAGCCCGGAGACCCCGAGCTCCTCCTCCGCCTCGCGCAGGGCGGCGTCGTCGTAGCTCTCGCCCGCGCCGACGACCCCGCCCACGAACACGTCGTACAGCGAGGGGAAGACCATCTTGGTCGCGGTGCGCCGGTGCACGAAGATCCGGTCCTCGGCGTCCCGGACCAGGACGAAGGCGCAACGGTGGCGCAGCCCCCGGGCATACGCCTCACCGCGCGCGGCCCGGCCCACCACGCGGTCCTGCTCGTCCACGATGTCGATGATCTCGTCGGAGGGGGAGGGGAGGGGAGGAGGGGCGCTCATACGGCCCATCCAACCACCGGGCAGGGGCTCAGTGCGGCTGGAGGTCGCGGGCGGGCTCCTTGGGCCGGGTGCCCGACGGCATCGCCGGGTGCAGGCCCAGCAGGATGATCCCGGCGACGATGGCGACGAGCCCGGACGCCTCCCAGGCGAGCGCCGCCGCGTCGGTCCGCAGCTCGTCGCCGAGGAAGCCGATGCCGCAGGCGATCCCGGCCAGCGGCTGGGCGGCCGTGAGGGCGGGCAGCGACATGCGCAGCGGGGCGGTCTCGAAGGCGCTCTGCACCAGGATCAGGCCGCTCACCCCGAGCACCAGCACGCCGTACGGCTCCCAGCCCATCAGCATCTGGGCGAAGCCGTCGGCCCGGAAGCGTTCGCCGCTGACCCGGGTGAGGGCGTCCTGGAGGCCGTAGAGCGACCCGGCGGCGACGGCCAGCAGGGTGGGGCCGGCGCTGAGGCGGGAGCGCTGGGCGAAGACGGTGAGCAGCAGCGCGATCCCGACGACGATCCCGACGATCAGCCAGTGCCGCAGGGGTCCGGCCACGTCGTCGCCGCCGACCGGCTGGCCCGCCACCATGAAGGCGGTCACCCCGCCCGCGAGCAGGGTGAGGCCCGCCCAGCCCTGGCGGCCCAGGGTCTGCTTGGTCTGCCAGCGGGACAGGGCCATGGCGAAGAAGAGGTTGGTGGCCAGCAGCGGCTCGACCTGGGACACCTCGCCCTGGCCGAGCGCGAGCGCGCCCAGCACCATGCCCGCGATCATCAGCCCCATCCCGGCGAGCCAGCGGGGCACCCGTACGAGGTCCAGCAGCAGCCGCGGCGAGAGGAAGTCGCTCAGCGGGGCCCGCTGGGCGGCGTCCTGCTGGAGCACGAACCCGAAGCCCAGACAGCAGGCCGCGCCCACGGCGAGAGCGAGGACGAGAACCGACACGAGGGACACCTTCAAGTGCGGCCGGGGTGGGTGAACTTGCTCGACGATAGCGCTCCGGGGGCCCGTGCGCCTCCCGAGCGCCCACCGGGGCGAGTCCTCCCGGGGGACGGCCCGCGGTTTCGTCTGCGGCACGGTGGGGGGCTGGTCGCGCAGTTCCCCGCGCCCTGAGGCATCCCGCCCTACCCCTTACCGGAGGTCCTTCGGGGGAGGGCCCGCGGCTTTGTCCGCGGCCCGGTGGGGGTTGCTCGCGCAGTTCCCCGCGCCCCTGAAAGCCTGTGGCTGAGCTGGGCTCTCGCCTGGGGGCGGAGTACCTCAGGGGCGCGGGGAACTGCGCGACCAGCCCATCACCGGGCCGCAGTCGAACACGAAGCCGGGGCCCGGGGGCGCAGCCCGCGGCAAACCACCTCCACCCCGCCCGCACCCACCCCCTGGCAACCCCCGGAGGGCCCCCGCAAGTTGAACCCCAAAGCACCCCACCCGACCTTGACGTGGAGCCTTGGGTACCGCTTTGCTGTCCGCGATCACCCTGTCACCGACCACACCAGCCCCACCCCTCACACCCGCACCACACCAACCACCCCCCGGGATGTACGCGGATGCCGCCCCCGCCCCCGCTCGGCCGCCCCCGCAAGCGCGGCGGACGAGCCTTCGACCCGGCGCTCGACGACGCCGAACTCGTCGACGTGCGCGCCCAGTTGGCACAGGGCCGCTGGACCCGGGTCCGCTCGCTGCTGGGTGCGACCGGCGACGACTGGGACCGCCGCGGCCACCGCCTCACCGTCCTCGGCGAGCCCGCCACCTCCGCGGCCTGGGCCCGGGAGTGGCTGCTGGCCGAGCCGGACAGCGCCGACGCCGCCGCGCTCTACGCCTGCGCCCTCGTCTCGCGCTGCCTGAACGGCAAGGGCGACAAGGACCACGCCCGCGACGCCTGCCTGGAGGCGGGCCGGCTCGCCCCCGCCGACCCCACCCCGTGGCTCGCCCTGCTCGCGCTCTCCCGCCGCCACGGCTCGGACAACGAGACCGAGCAGATCTTCGCCGAGGTGTGCTCCCGCCACCCCGACCACCACCACGCCCACCACCTGATGGCCGCCCGGCTCGCCGAGCGCCGCCCCGGGGACGGCCCCGACCCGATGCACGAGGTGTACGCCTTCGCCGCCGCCGGCGCCGCCCGCGCCCCCGCCGACTCCCCGCTCGCCCTGCTCCCGCTGGTCGCCCACGCGGAGCGGTACCGGGTGCTCGCCGCCCAGGGCGCCGCCCCGCGCGACCCGGTCGCCTCCGAGCACTGGACCGGCCGCCGCGCCCGCCAGGTGATCAAGTCCGCCTTCGACTGGTGGCTGGAGTGGGAGCGCGAGGACCACCCCCGGGCCGGGGTCGACCTGAACTTCCTCGCCCACGCCAAGCACTGCGAGGGCCGCCCCGCCGAGGCCGCCGCCCTCTTCCACCGCATCGGCCGGCACTTCACCCCCGCCCCCTGGTCGTACCCGGACCGGGACCCCTACCGCGCCTTCCAGGCCGCACGCAGCGCCGCACTCGGCACGGCCTAGCACGGCCCGGCTCCCACCGCACCTCTCACGGCACCACGCACCACAACACCACGGCTCCACGGCACCACCCGCTCGGCACCACCCCCCGCGTCCCACCGAAAGGGCACCCCCGCCATGTCGACCGACACCGATGAGATCCGTACGTACAAGGGGCAGGAGAGAGCCCTGCGCGCCGACCGGCTCGGCACCCCGGGCCTGCTCCTGTCGGTGCTCGCCGCGAGCGCCCCGCTGATGGTGGTCGCCGGTGTCATGCCCACCACGTACGGCGTGATGGGCATCGTCGGCCAGCCCCTGCTCTTCCTCATCCTCGGCGCCGTCCTGGTCCTGTTCAGCTTCGGGTACGCGGAGATGAGCCGCCACGTCCACAACGCCGGCGCCTTCTACGCGTACATAGCCAGGGGCCTCGGCCCCACCGCCGGGGCAGGCGCCGCCTTCGTGGCGCTGGTCGCCTACAGCACCCTCCAGGTCGGCATCTACGGCATGTTCGGCTTCGAGGTCTCCAGCCTCTTCGCCACCTACCTCGACACCGAAGTCGCCTGGTGGATCCCGGCGCTGGCGGCCGTCGCGCTGGTCGGTGTGCTCGCCTGGCTGAAGATCGACCTCAACGCCAAGGTCCTCGGCGTGCTGCTCGTCATCGAGGTCGCGCTGGTCGTCGTCTTCGACTTCGCGGCCGTGACCGACCCGGCGAAGGAGGGGCTGTCGCTGCACGCCTTCAACCCGTCCACCCTCTCCGGCGCGGGCATCGGCACCGCCCTGTGCTTCTGCATCGCCGCCTTCACCGGCTTCGAGCAGGCCCCGGTGTACGCGGAGGAGACCAGCCGCCCGCACCTGGTCGTCTCGCGCGTGATGTTCCTCGCCGTCGGCTTCACCGCCGTCTTCTTCGCCCTCAGCTCCTGGGCGCTCACCGTCGCCACCGGCCCCGACGGCATCGTCGACGCGGCCCGCAAGAACGGCCCCGGGCTGCTGTTCGGGCTCACCGAGGACCGGCTCGGCACCACTTTCACCGACGTCCTGCACGTCCTCTTCGTCACCGGCATGTTCGCCGCGCTGCTCAGCTTCCACAACGTCGTCGCCCGGTACGTCTTCGCCATGGGCCGCGAGGGCCTGCTGCCCGCCGCGTTCGGCCGCACCAACCACACCAGCGGAGCCCCCGGTTCCGGCTCGCTCCTCCAGACCGTGATCTCGCTCGTGGTCGTCGTCGCCTTCGCCGTCGCCGACGACAGGCCCACCGGCGACCCGACCGCCGCCGTGCTGCACCTGTTCACCTGGATGGGCAACGTGGGCGCGCTCGGAGTGATCGTGCTGATGGCCGCCGCCTCCTTCGCGGTCATCGCCTTCTTCGTCCGCCGGGGCGCGGCCGCCGCCCAGGCGTGGCGGCTGCTCGCCTCCGGCATCGCCGGGGTCGCGCTCCTCGTCATCGCGCTCTACACGGTGAAGGACTTCGACGTCCTCGTCGGCGCGGGCCCGGACTCCTCGCTCAGCTGGCTGCTGCCCTCGATCATCGCGCTCGCTCTCGCGGGCGGGGTGGCGTACGGCCTGGTCGTGCGCGCGGTGCGGCCCGAGGCGCACGCCCGGATCGGCCAGGGCAACGAGGCCTTCCAACTGGAGAAGGCGGCGCGCGGCACCGGAGCGTAGGCGGGACCGGAGTGTCGGGACCGGAGTGTAGGACGGGGCCCTCGGATCCGGCCCGGGGCGCCCGTGGTCCGGATCTGACCAAACGGTGACGGTGCGCCGGGGCCCTGGTGTCCGGGGGCGGCCGGTGCTCGAATCAGGGGGTGAACCCTGAACCACCGCCCGACGGCACCGCCCCGGCCGCCAGCGCCCCGGCCGCCAGCGCCCCCGACGGCGGCGCCCCCGACGGCGGCACCCCCGTCGGCCGCCGGATCGTGCTCGGCATGCTCGGCCTCGGCGTCGCCGGGGTCGCCGCCGCCCCCGCCCTCCAGCGCGGCCTGGAGTCCTTCCTCGGCGCCGCCGCCGGGAAGGACCCCACCGGCCTGACCGGGCTGCTGCCCAACGGCGGCGGCTTCCGCTACTACTCGGTCGCCGCCTCCGTACCGCACCGGGGCGCCGCCGACTACCGGCTCACCGTCGACGGCCTCGTCGACCGCCCCGCCACCTACACCCTGGACGCGCTGCGGGCGCTGCCCCAGACGCGGCTGGTGCGGGACGTGCAGTGCGTGACGGGCTGGCGGGTGCCGGACACCCCGTTCGCGGGCGTGCGGCTGTCCCGGCTCCTGGATGCTGCGGGGGTGCGCGAGGGAGCCCGGGCGGTCCGCTTCAGCTGCTTCGACGGCACGTACACCGAGAGCCTCACGCTCGAACAGGCCCGGCGCGACGACGTGCTGGTGGCCCTGAGCATGAAGGACAAGCCGGTCTCCCACGCGCACGGCGGCCCGGTCCGCCTCTATGTGGCGCCCATGTACTTCTACAAGTCGGCGAAATGGCTCTCCGGGATCACCGTGACGGGCACGGTACGGCGCGGGTTCTGGGAGGAGCGGGGCTATGACACGGATGCCTGGGTCGGCCGGTCCAACGGACGCGACGACCACCCCACCGGCTGAACCGGGCGCCCGGGTAGGGAGGTTCACCGCCGCCGAGCGCTGGGTGCACCGCGCCAACGCGCTTGTGTTCGGGGTGTGCGTGCTCTCGGCCGCCGTGCTCTATCTGCCGCAGCTCGCCGAGGCCGTGGGCCGCAGGGAGCTGGTGGTGACGGTGCACGAGTACGCGGGCCTGCTGCTGCCCGTACCGGTCCTGGCGGGGCTCGCCTCGCGGGCCTTCCGGGCCGATCTGCGCAGGCTCAACCGGTTCGGGCCGCACGACCGGCGCTGGCTGCGCTCGGCGCTCACCCGGGACGGACACCCGCGTACGGCGGGCAAGTTCAACGCCGGTCAGAAGGTCTACGCCGGGTGGATCACCGGGGCCGCGCTCGTCCTGCTCGGGACCGGGCTGTTCATGTGGTTCACCCATCTGGCGCCGCTGGCCGTGCGGGTCGGCTCGACCTTCGTCCACGACTGGCTGGCGCTGGCCGTCGGCATCGTGCTCGGCGGCCATGTGGCCATGGCGCTCCTCGACCCGGAGGCACGCCGTGGCATGCGCACCGGGTCGGTGGGGCGCCCCTGGGCCCGCAGGGAACACGGGCTGTGGCTGGACGAGTTGGAGAAGGGACGTGCTCCGCTAGATCACCAGTGACAGCAGCAGGACGAAGCCCAGCGCCACCACCGAGATGATCGTCTCCATCACCGACCAGGTCTTCACCGTCTGGCCGACGTCCATCCCGAAGTACTCCTTCACCAGCCAGAACCCGGCGTCGTTGACATGGCTGAAGAAGAGCGAGCCCGCGCCGACCGCGAGGACCAGCAGGGCCGTGTGCCCGGTCGACATGTCGGCGGCCAGCGGGGCCACCAGGCCGGCGGCGGAGATCGTGGCCACCGTGGCGGAGCCGGTCGCGAGCCGGATCGCGACCGCGATCAGCCAGGCGAGCAGCAGCGCGGGGATGGACCAGTCCTGGGAGATGTCCAGGATCATCTGGCCGACACCCACATCGATGAGCGTCTGCTTGAAGCCGCCGCCCGCGCCGACGATCATGAGGATGCCGGCGATCGGGGCGAGCGACTTCGCGACCGTGGTGGAGATCCGCTCCTTGCTGAACCCGGCGGCCCGGCCCAGCGTGAAGAGGGCGACGAGGACGGCCGCGAGGAGCGCGATCAGCGGCGAGCCGATCACGTCGGTGACCCGCTGGAGGTGGTTCTTCGGGTCGTCGACCACGATGTCGACCAGGGCCTTCACCAGCATCAGCACGACCGGCAGCAGCACCGTGGAGACGGTGGCGAGGAAGCTCGGCCGCTTCTCCAGGTCCTCCGAGGGGCGGGCCGGGACCATCCGGTCCGGCGCCGGGATGTCGACCCAGCGCGCCGCGTACGTGGAGAAGACGGGACCGGCGATGATCACCGTGGGGATCGCGACCAGGACGCCGAGGGCGAGGGTGACGCCCAGGTTCGCGTCCACCGCGTCGATGGCGGCCAGCGGGCCCGGGTGCGGCGGGATCAGCCCGTGCATCACCGAGAGTCCGGCGAGCGCCGGGATGCCGATCCGCATCAGCGAGTAGTCGCCGCGCTTGGCGACGAGCAGCACCACCGGGATCAGCAGCACGATCCCGACCTCGAAGAAGAGCGGCAGGCCGATGATCGAGGCGATGACGACCATCGCCCAGGGCATCGCGCGCCCGCCGGACTTCCCGGCCCTCGCCAGGATCGTGTCGACGATCTGGTCCGCGCCGCCCGAGTCGGCGAGGAGCTTGCCGAGGATCGCGCCGAGGGCGATGAGCACCCCGACACCGGCGACGGTGTTGCCGAGGCCCGTGGTGAAGCTGGTGATCGTCTTGTCCAGCGGCGCCCCGGCGAAGGCGCCCAGCGCCAGCGAGCCGATGGTCAGGGCCAGGAAGGCGTGCAGTTTGAACCGGGTGATGAGCAGGACGATGACGGCGATGCCGGCGAGTACGGCGATCCCCAGCCGGGCGTTGCCCGCCGAGGTGATCGGCTCGGCCGCGCCCGCTGCCAGGATCTCGACGCTGAGGCTGGTCACGGTGTGGTCCTTACGCGGGGAGCCGGCGCAGCGCGGCGACGGCCCGGTCGGTGATGTCCTCGGGGGTCCCGGCGACGTCGACGGCGACGCCCGCCTCGTCCGCCTGGAGCGGCTGGAGCGTCGCGAACTGCGAGTCGAGGAGCGCGGCGGGCATGAAGTGGCCCTGGCGCTCGCCCATCCGGCGCTCGATGAGCTCCCGGTCGCCGGTCAGGTGCAGGAAGACCAGGCCGGGGGCGGCGGCCCGCAGCCGGTCGCGGTAGGCGCGCTTGAGCGCGGAGCTGCTCACCACCCCGCCGAGGCCCGCCCGTTCGTGGGCCCACCGCCCGATCGCGTCGAGCCAGGGCCTGCGGTCCTCGTCCTCCAGCGGGACGCCGGCCGACATCTTGGCGACGTTGGCCGGCGGGTGGAAGTCGTCGCCCTCGGCGTACGGAACGCCCAGGGCCCGCGCGACCAGCGGGCCGATCGTGGTCTTGCCGGTGCCGGCCACGCCCATCACCACGACGACGTGGGGGGTGCTCATAGCGGTGCCTCGCTGTCTTCGTCGACATCGATGTGGTCCGGGCGGAGGTCGTTTCCGGCCATCCGTCCGTCGCGCTACTGAAACCCAAAAGGTGCGACGTATTCAAGACCTCGTGACAAATAAGTAATACTTTTCTGCTCGCCGGGTCCGTGCGCCCGTCCTGCCCGGGTTCCCCCGCCCCGTACCCTTACGGCCATGACCACACAGGCCCAGGGACTGCACGCGCAGGTGCTCGACACCCTCGGCCGCGCGATCACCGCAGGCGACTACCCGCCCGGCAGCGTGCTGCGCGGCGACGAGCTCGCCCAGCGCTTCGACGTCTCGCGCACCGTCATCCGGGAGGCGATCCGGGTCCTGGAATCGATGCAGCTGGTCGAGTCCCGGCGGCGAGTCGGGGTGACGGTCCGGGCCACCGAGCAGTGGAACGTGTACGACCCCCAGGTCATCCGCTGGCGCCTGGCCGGGGCCGACCGGCCGCGCCAGCTGCGCTCGCTGACCGTGCTGCGCTCGGCCGTGGAGCCGGTCGCCGCCGGACTCGCCGCCCACCACGCCACCCCCGAGCAGTGCGCCGCCCTCACCGAGCAGGCGCTCGGCATGGTCGCCACCTCGCGCGGGCGCCAGCTGGAGGGCTACCTCGTCCACGACGTGGCCTTCCACCGGATCGTCCTGAACGCCTCGGGCAACGAGATGTTCGCCCGGCTCGGCGACGTGGTCGCCGAGGTCCTGACCGGCCGCACCCACCACCAGGTGATGTTCGAGGATCCCGACCCCGCGGCCGTCACCCTGCACGTGCGGGTGGCCGAGGCGGTCCGGGAGCGGGACGCGGAACGGGCCGAGCGGCTCACCCGCGAGATCGCCGTCGGTGCCCTCAAGGAATTGGACGTTCTCGCCCCGTAAAGCTCAGATTTACCTCAGATTCATCACAGATCTGCCCGTACGTGACATTGGCCACTGCCAAATGCCCCGTCGAGCCGCGACCATGTCCCGAATCAGCCACGCCGCGGGTGACCCCACAGCGCTCTCCCCGCATCACCGGCCACCGCCGGGACGGCACCGGCACTGCCCGGTATCGCACGACCGTATGACCCCTCACGAAGGCGATACAGCTACATGAGTGACCGCACCATGCCTGCGGCCGAGACGTCGGCGCCCGCGCAGACGCAGGGCACCCCCCACTTCGACGCCGGTGACGCCGGTTACAGCAAGGACCTCAAGTCCCGGCACATCAACATGATCGCCATCGGCGGCGCGATCGGCACCGGGCTGTTCCTCGGCGCCGGCGGCCGGATGGCGGGCGCGGGCCCCTCGCTCGCGATCGCCTACGCGGTCTGCGGCGTCTTCGCCTTCTTCGTGGTCAGGGCCCTGGGCGAGCTCGTGCTCTACCGCCCCTCCTCCGGCGCCTTCGTCTCCTACGCCCGTGAGTTCATGGGCGAGAAGGGCGCCTACACGGCCGGCTGGCTGTACTTCCTGAACTGGTCGACCACCGCCGTGGCGGACATCACGGCCGCCGCCACCTACGCCCACTTCTGGGCGATGTTCAGCGACATCCCGCAGTGGGTCCTCGCCCTGATCGCCCTGGCCGTGGTCCTCACCGCCAACCTGATCTCGGTGAAGTACTTCGGCGAGATGGAGTTCTGGTTCGCGATCGTCAAGGTCGCGGCCCTGGTCGCCTTCATGCTGGTCGGCATCTACCTGGTCGCCACCCAGCACAGCGTCGACGGCAACACCCCGGGCCTGGCCAACATCACCGACCACGGCGGCATCTTCCCGATGGGCACGCTGCCCATGCTCCTGGTCGTCCAGGGCGTCGTCTTCGCGTACGCCTCCGTCGAGCTCTGCGGTGTCGCCGCCGGTGAGACCGAGAACCCGCAGAAGATCCTGCCCAAGGCGATCAACTCGATCATGTGGCGCGTCGGCATCTTCTACGTCGGCTCGGTCGTCCTGCTCGCGCTGATCCTGCCGTACACCGCCTACTCGGGCGACCAGAGCCCGTTCGTCACCGTCCTGGACAAGCTCGGCGTGCCGGGCGCGGCCGGCGTGATGAACCTGGTGGTCCTGACCGCCGCGCTCTCCAGCCTCAACTCCGGCCTGTACTCCACCGGCCGCATCCTGCGCTCGATGGCCGTCGCGGGCTCCGCGCCCAAGTTCACGGCCCGGATGAACAAGGGCCAGGTGCCCTACGGCGGTGTCCTGCTGACCGCCGCCTTCGGCGCGGCCGGTGTCGCCCTGAACAAGCTGATGCCCGACGACGCCTTCGAGATCGTGCTGAACTTCGCCTCCATCGGCATCCTCGGCACCTGGGCCATGATCATGGTCTGCTCGCTGCTCTTCTGGCGGCGCTCCCAGGAGGGCCTGCTCACCCGCCCCTCCTACCGGCTGCCCTGGGCCCCGTACACCCAGATCGTCACCCTGGTCTTCCTCGCCTCGGTCCTGTACCTGATGTGGTACGGCGGCGGCGTCGGCCGCACCACCGTCTACTGCCTGCCCGTCATCCTGGGCATGCTGGTCGGCGGCTGGTTCCTGGTCCGCAAGCGGGTCGGCGAGCTCGCGGCCGAGCGCTAGGCGCGAAGCGGCGGTACGAGCGGTACGAGAAGGGCGGCACCCCGGCACGGGGTGCCGCCCTTCGGCACGCACCCGGTAACGTGCGGAGGTCGGGCCCGTACACGTTCCCGCCCGTACGCGTCCGCGCGTACCGGCGGTGCCAGAGAGGAAGTCCACGTATGCCGCAGCAGGTCCGAGGGGTCATCGCACCGGGGAAGAACGAGCCCGTACGGGTGGAGACGATCGTGGTGCCGGACCCGGGGCCCGGCGAGGCCGTGGTGAAGGTCCAGGCGTGCGGGGTGTGCCACACCGACCTGCACTACAAGCAGGGCGGGATCAACGACGACTTCCCCTTCCTGCTCGGCCACGAGGCCGCCGGCGTGGTCGAGTCCGTCGGCACGGGCGTCACCGACGTCGCCCCGGGCGACTTCGTGATCCTCAACTGGCGCGCGGTGTGCGGCCAGTGCCGCTCCTGTCTGCGCGGGCGCCCCCAGTACTGCTTCAACACCCACAACGCCCGGCAGAAGATGACCCTCACCGACGGCACCGAGCTCTCTCCCGCGCTCGGCATCGGCGCCTTCGCCGAGAAGACGCTGGTCGCGGCCGGACAGTGCACCAAGGTCGACCCGACGGTCTCCCCGGCCGTGGCGGGCCTCCTCGGCTGCGGCGTCATGGCGGGCATCGGCGCCGCCCTCAACACCGGCAACGTGAGCCGGGGCGACTCGGTCGCCGTCATCGGCTGCGGCGGGGTCGGGAACGCGGCGATCGTGGGCGCCCGGCTCGCGGGCGCCTCGAAGATCGTCGCCGTCGACATCGACGACCGCAAGCTGGCCACCGCCCGGGCCATGGGCGCCACCCACACGGTCAACTCCCTCACCGCGGAAGCCGTCGAGGCGATCCGCTCCCTCACCGGCGGCTACGGCGCCGACGTCGTCATCGAGGCGGTCGGCCGCCCGGAGACCTTCGAGCAGGCCTTCTACGCCCGCGACCTGGCCGGGACCGTCGTCCTGGTCGGCGTGCCGACTCCGGACATGAAGCTGGAGCTGCCGCTGATCGACGTCTTCGGACGCGGCGGCGCGCTCAAGTCCTCCTGGTACGGCGACTGCCTGCCCTCCCGGGACTTCCCCGTACTGATCGACCTGCACCAGCAGGGCCGGATCGACCTCGCCGGCTTCGTCACCGAGACCATCGCCCTGGACGAGGTCGAGAAGGCCTTCGAGCGGATGCACGAGGGCGACGTGCTGCGTTCGGTGGTGGTCTTCTGATGGCCGCCCGTATCGAGCACCTGGTCACCTCGGGCACCTTCGCCCTCGACGGCGGCGTCTGGGACGTCGACAACAACGTCTGGATCGTGGGCGACGACGAGGAGGCGGTGGTCATCGACGCCGCCCACGACGCCCGGGCGATCCTGGCCGCCCTGGGCGGGCGCACCCTGCGCGCGATCCTGTGCACCCACGCCCACAACGACCACATCGACGCGGCCCCCGAGCTGGCCGAGGCCACCGGCGCCCCGGTCCTGCTGCACCCCGACGACCTGCCGCTGTGGAAGCTCACCCACCCGGACCGCGCCCCCGACGGCGAACTGGCCGACGGTCAGGCGGTGTCGGTCGCCGGGACGCGCCTGGAGGTCGTCCACACCCCGGGCCACGCCCCGGGCGCGGTGTGCCTGTACGCCCCCGAGCTGGGCACCGTCTTCACCGGCGACACCCTGTTCGCCGGGGGGCCGGGTGCGACCGGCCGGTCCTTCTCGCACTTCCCGACGATCGTCGACTCCATCCGCGAGCGGCTGCTGACCCTGCCGCCCGGCACGGTCGTCCGCACGGGCCACGGCGACGCGACGACCATCGGCGCCGAGGCCCCCCACCTGGACGAGTGGATCAGGCGCGGTCACTGAGCCCGTAGACCCGCTCGGCCGTACCCCCGGAGGACCTGGGCCCGCTCGTGCGGGCTCAGGTCCCTCGTCAACTCCCGGGCGGTGTCGAGGACTTCGCCGTACGAGGAGACCGCGAGGCACACCGGCCAGTCCGAGCCGAACAGCAGCCGCCCGGGGCCGAACGCCTGAAGGACGGTGTCCGCGTACGGCCGCAGAGCCCCGACGCTCCAGCCCGGCCCCGCCTCGGTGACCAGGCCCGACAGCTTGCAGACCGTGTGCGGGAGCGCGGCGTGCGCCCGGACGGCCGACGCCCAGGGCGCCACGGCGCCGGAGGCCACCGGCGGCTTGCCCAGGTGGTCGAGTACGAAGGTCAGCCCCGGGTGCCGCTCGGCGGCCCGGACGCAGGCCGGGAGCTGATGGGGGAGGACCACCAGGTCGTACGCGAGCCCGGCCGCCGCGACCGCCGCCAGACCCGCGCCCACGTCCGGCCGCAGCAGCCACCGGGGGTCGGGCTCACCCTGCACCTGGTGCCGCGGCGGCGGCAGCGGGCCGCAGCTCCGCGACGGGAAAGTCCCGCCGCGGGCCCGCGAACCCGGGAGCCGCGAGCCACTCCTGATCGCGGACGCCGAGGTCCCACACATGGTGGTGCGCGTCGACGACAGGCGGGGTGGCCCCTGGACCGGTCGGGCGGGGGCTGGTGGGCCCCGGTGCCACCCTCATACGCCCAGCTCCTCCCAGAGCGCCCGCGGCACGGGCCGCCCGAACCGTCCGGCGGCGTCCACCGCCTCCCGGGCGTCCGCGTCGGACACCTCGCCGAGGAGGTTGCCGAGTCCGGCCGCGCCGAGGGGGAGCGCACTGACGGCACAGCCGCTGCCACCGAGCTGTGTGACGCGCATACGAGCAGATTTATCAGACGTCTGAGGCGCCGAGATACCCCCGCGACCCGAATTCCCGCTCTCCGGCCCCCGATTGATCCGATGTATCGCCCTGTCTACTGTTCCCCGCCGTCCGCGTCCCACGCGGCCAGCCGCAGCCCGCTCGTGAACCTCCGTTCCCGCCCGTCCACCGGATCGGTGAACTCCAGCACCTTCGCCAGCAGTTGCAGCGGCCGGCCGAAGTCGTCCGGGTCGGGCTCCTCGGCCACCACCGGATACACCGGGTCGTTGAGGATCGGCAGCCCGAGGGCGTTCATATGGACCCGCAGCTGATGGGTGCGCCCGGTCGCCGGGAGCAGCCGGTAGCGGCCGAGGGCGCCCCGGCGCCCGGTCAGCTCGATCCGGCTCTCGGCGTTCGGCTCGCCCGCCTCCTCGCGGGCCGCGATCACCCCGCGCTCCTTGACGATCCGGCTGCGCACGGTCACCGGCAGCGCCACGCCCGGATCGTACGGGGCGACCGCCTCGTACTCCTTGCGCACCCGCCGCTCGGCGAAGAGGTTCTGGTACGCGCCCCGGTCCTCGGGACGCACCACGAACAGGGCGAGACCGGCGGTCAGCCGGTCCAGGCGGTGCGCGGGCTGGAGCGCGGGCAGGGCGAACTCGCGCCGCAGCCGGGCCACGGCGGTCTCGGTGACGTGCCGCCCCCGGGGCGTGGTGGCCAGGAAGTGCGGCTTGTCCGCGACCACGATCCGCTCGTCGCGGTGGACGATCCCGATCCCGAACGGCACGGGCACCTCGGGGGCGAAGTCGCGGTGGAACCAGACGTACATCCCCGCCCGGTAGGCCAGCGCCTCGTCCACCGGCCCGTCGGCGGTCAGGAACCGCCCGCCGCGCACCATCTCCTCCACCCGCCCGGCCCCGACGGCCCCCCGGAACCGCTCGACGAGATGCTCCCGGACCGTCCCCCAGGCCCCCTCCGGGTCGGCGGGCAGCCGCACCCGCACCGGGTCGATGCCGTCGCGCTGGGGGAGCGGGGCGGCCGGAATCTTTGACCTACGTCTCACAAAAACAAGAAAACCCCAGCTCAGCTGGGGTTTTCAAGTGGTGTCCGAGGGGGGACTTGAACCCCCACGCCCGATAAAGGGCACTAGCACCTCAAGCTAGCGCGTCTGCCATTCCGCCACCCGGACAAGGTGTCTGTCTCGCGGGCCGTGCCCGTTCCGACGTGGAAAACAATAGCAAACATCTGGGGGTGCTCGATCACCCCCGTGGCCTGCGTGAACGGCGTATGTCCACCGGACGCCGCCCTTGGGCGCGCGGGGCGCGCGAGGGAGGATGAGGGGACTCAACGAAGCGGCAGCGGCAGCAGCGGGAGGAAGCAGCGTGAGCGAGTCGAAGGCGGCGCGGGGCGTGACCGGCGAGGACGAGGTCGTCGACCTCTGTCGCGACCTGATCAGGATCGACACCAGCAACTACGGGGACCACTCCGGCCCCGGCGAGCGGGCGGCCGCCGAGTACGTGGCCGAGAAGCTCGCGGAGGTGGGACTGGAACCGAAGATCTTCGAGTCGCACACCGGCCGGGCCTCCACGGTGGCCCGGATCCAGGGCGAGGACCCCTCGCGGCCCGCACTGCTCATCCACGGCCACACCGACGTCGTCCCGGCCAACGCCGACGACTGGACGCACCACCCGTTCTCGGGCGAGATCGCCGACGGCTGCGTCTGGGGGCGCGGCGCCGTCGACATGAAGGACATGGACGCGATGACCCTCGCGGTCGTACGCGACCGGCTGCGCAGCGGCCGCAAGCCCCCGCGCGACATCGTGCTCGCCTTCCTCGCCGACGAGGAGGCGGGCGGCACCTACGGCGCCCGCTACCTCGTCGACAAGCACCCCGACCTCTTCGAGGGCGTGACGGAGGCGATCAGCGAGGTCGGCGGCTTCTCCTTCACCGTCAACGAGAACCTGCGGCTCTACCTCGTGGAGACCGCCCAGAAGGGCATGCACTGGATGAAGCTGACCGTGGACGGCAGCGCCGGACACGGTTCGATGATCCACAAGGACAACGCCATCACCGAGCTGTCCGAGGCGGTCGGGCGACTGGGACGGCACAAGTTCCCGGTGCGCGTCACCAAGACGCTGCGGCACTTCCTCGACGAGCTCGGCGACGCGCTCGGCACCGAGCTCGACCCGGAGAACATGGACGAGACGCTGGCCAAGCTCGGCGGCATCGCCAAGCTCATCGGCGCCTCGCTCCAGAACACCGCCAACCCCACCCAGCTCGGCGCGGGCTACAAGGTCAACGTGATCCCCGGCCAGGCCACCGCGCACGTCGACGGCCGGTTCCTTCCGGGGTACGAGGAGGAGTTCCTCGCCGACCTCGACCGGATCCTGGGGCCGCGGGTCCGGCGCGAGGACGTGCACGCCGACAAGGCGCTGGAGACCACCTTCGACGGGGCGCTCGTCGACGCCATGCAGACCGCCCTGGTGGCCGAGGACCCGATCGCGCGGGCCGTGCCGTACATGCTCTCGGCCGGCACCGACGCCAAGTCGTTCGCGGACCTCGGTATCCGCTGCTTCGGCTTCGCGCCGCTGAAGCTGCCGCCGGAGCTCGACTTCGCCGGGATGTTCCACGGCGTGGACGAGCGGGTGCCGCTGGACGGTCTCAAGTTCGGCGTACGGGTCCTCGACCGGTTCATCGACGCCTCCTGAGCGGGGAAGGACCGCAGGTGCCGGGCGCGCCCCGCACCTGCGGTCCTCTCCGTGGCCCCGGTGGCGAAACGACACGCCAACAATCGCCCGGGTGTACGGAGTTGACTGAGAAGAGTGAATGCGTTCATAAGCTCGTAGCCCCATAACTTTCCCCTCGTTACAGGGTGTGCGGTCCGCGGCTGGGATCGCGCCTTTGCCAACAAGGAGGAAGTAATGATCAAGAAGGTCGTCGCTGCTGCGGCTGTCACCGGTGGTCTGGTTCTCGCGGGTGCCGGCCTCGCCGTCGCCGACGCCGGTGCCCAGGGCGCCGCGGTGAACTCCCCGGGCGTCGCTTCCGGCAACGTCATCCAGGTGCCCATCCACGTGCCGGTCAACGTCTGCGGCAACACGATTTCCGTGATCGGGCTGCTGAACCCCGCCTTCGGCAACACCTGCGTCAACAAGTGACGTCGAACCCCACCCCGTGAGGTCCGAGCCCGGCGGCCCCGGAGCGCGCATCATGCGCTCCGGGGCTGCCAGGCACCCCCTCCCGGGCGCACCGGCGTCCGGGAGCATCCGGTAGGTAGAAGGCAGGGAACCACCTATGCGACAGGTCACCCGAAAAGGCCTGATCACCATGGCCGCCGCCACCGGCGTCATCGCCATGGGCAGCGGCTACGCGCACGCCGACTCCACGGCGAACGGGGGCGCCAAGGACTCGCCGGGCGCCGCGTCCGGCAACGCGGTCCAGGCGCCGGTCCACGTGCCGGTCAACGCGTGCGGCAACACCGTCAACATCATCGGGCTGCTCAACCCGGCGATGGGCAACACCTGCGTCAACAAGGGCGGTTCGCACCACGGCGCCGGCGGGGCCACGGCCCACGGCGGCGCGAGCCACTCGCCCGGCGTCGCCTCCGGCAACAGCGTCCAGGCGCCCGTCGACGTGCCGGTCAACGCCTGCGGCAACGGCGTCACCGTGATCGGGGCGCTCAACCCGGTCTTCGGCAACGACTGCGCCAACGTCTCCGGCGACGACCACCGGCCCCCGCACCACTCCGGACACCCGGGGAAGCCGGGGCACCCGGGCACGCCCGGTCACCCCGGAAAGCCGGGCCACCCCGGCAAGCCCGGTGAGCCGTGCGACACGGACCACCCCGGCACCCACCACCCGGGCAAGCCCGGGGACCAGGTCAAGCCGATCCACCGGACCAAGCCCGGACAGCACCCGCACACCCCGGGCACCCCGGGCACCGGGAACGGGACGGGCACCTCGGCCGCCGCGCACACCCCGGGCAGCCAGGCCCTGACGGCCCCGCAGGCCGCCGGCACGCTGGCGCACACCGGGTCGGACATGATGGGCATCGCCCTGCCGGCCGGTGCGGGCCTGCTCCTCGCCGGAACCACGCTCTACCGCCGCGCCCGCTCCGGCGCGTAGGTGAGGCCCGCTCAGGCGAAGCCCGGGTAGGCGGAGCCGCTCCCGGAGCGGCAGGAGCCGGGCAGAACGGATCGGGCCCCGCGACAGCGGGGCCCGATCCGTTTTCGTCCTCCGGGGTCCGTCACCACGTGGCGCGCAGCTGGCGGATGATCCGCCTGCGCAGCCGCACCCTGCGGCTGCCGTCACGCAGCAGACTCAGTCGCTCCAACTCCCAGTGTCCGTACTCGGCGTGGTCGGTCAACAGACGTGTGGTCTCCTTGCGGGACACCCCGCGCGGCACGTACACGTCGACAAATTCGTATTCCGGCATCGCATCTATTGTGCGGGCAGAGCCCCGGTACGGATAGCGTCTGCACTATGTCTGATGCTGCGCAGCCCTCCGCTGCCGAGGTACGTGCCGCCGCCGACGCGGTCAAAGCCGCGCTGGACCGCCACCTGGAGGCGGTGGAACGCCGCACCGGGGACGACGATCCGGCCGTGTACGACGCGTTCAACGCCCTGGCGGCCGCTGCCGAGGCGTACGACGAGCGGCTCTACGACCGGTACGACGAGGTCACCCCCTTCGAGATCCCGGGCGCCGACGACTCCCTGCCGCCCTACACGGGCCCCGAGGAGCCGAACGCGCTGAGCGTCCTGATCCGCCGCGACTACGCGGTGGTGGAGCCCCAGCGGCTGCTCGCCCAGGCCCAGCGGATCGCGGACCTGGACCCCGAGGCCGACGAGCCCGCCGAGGACGACCGGGCGGCGGCGGTGGTCGGCACGAGCGTGCACGCGGCGCTCGGCGTGCTCTTCGGGGAGTACGAACCGGACGAGATCGCCTCCCGGCACAAGGAGTTCGGCCTGGAGGAGGGCGACTCCACGCTGTGGGTGTCGGCGGCGGACGAGCTGCCGGAGCCGGGGGAGTGGCTGAGCACACCCTTCGACCACGCCGACCCGCAGCGGGTGGTGTGCCGGTTCGACGTCAGCGCGGTCTTCGACGAGGACGAGCTGGAGGACGAGGACGACCTGCCCGCCGCGCCCTGACCTTCCGGGCGCCGCGCCTGCACGCCGACAGCCTCCGTGCCCCTTCCGGGCGCGGAGGCTGTCGTGTGCGGGCCGCGGACGGCCCCGGGGCTACTCCGCCCCGGGCGCGCGCAGCAGGGCCGCCAGAAGGGGCGTGAGCCGCGTCGTACGCGCCGGGGCGGGCACCTCCGCCACCGCGCGCGGCAGCGCCTGGTCCACGCCGTGCACCACGGACAGATGGCGCTCGGCCCGGCCGAACGCCGTGTAGACCCACGCCCGGCTCAGGCCCCCCGCCGCGTCCCCGGGCAGCACCGCCACCACCGCGGGCCAGCGCGTGCCGGCCGCCTGGTGGGCGGTCAGGGCCCAGCCGTGCCGCAGCGCCGACTCCACCCGCTCCTTCGGTACGACGAGCCGCTCGCCCCCGCAGTCGAGGTGCAGCCCGTCAGGGCCCGCCGAGCCGACGACGCCCACCGAGGTGCGCCCGGGCGCCTCCGCGTACGCCACGCGGTCGCCCGGGTCGAAGCCCCCGAACCGGCCGGGGCCCGGGTTGAGCCGCTCCTTCAGGGCCGCGTTGAGCGCCCGCGTACCCGCCGAGCCGCCGTGGCCCACCGTGATCACCTGGGTCTGCTCGGGGGGCACGCCGAGCGCGCGCGGCACCGAGTCCGCGACGAGCTGGACGCAGCGGTGCACCGCCTCGCCCGCGTCCCGCACGGGCACGATGACGACCTCCTTGCCCGGCGCCTCGACCTGGCCGAGCTCGCCGACGCCGATCCCGGAGACCAACTCGCCGATCGGGCCGGGGTCGGGGGTGCGGGACGCCACGTGCGGCACCGCCCGGGCCGCCAGCACATCGGCGAACACCCGGCCCGCGCCCGCCGAGCCCAGCACCTCCGGGTCCCCGCCGAGCACCAGCCGGCAGCCGTCCGGCAGGGACTCGACGAGCATCGCCGCGCTCTCCACGTCCAGCTGCGGGGCGTCCTGCACGACCAGGACGTCCAGCGCGAGCGCCCCGTCCTCGTCCCGGCCGGGGCCCTCGGCGGAGAGCAGCCCGGCCACGGTGAACGCCCGCTCGGGGCCCACCGCCGCGGCGAGCCGTCGCCGTCCGTCCCGGGTGTGGACGGCGCCCGCCGCCCGCAGGCCGAGGCCGTGCGCGGCGCTGACCACGGCCGCCGACTCGGCGCGGGCGGCCTCGCCGCCGGAGTGGGTGACCAGGCCGGCGCCCGCCACCGCCCGGATCAACTCGGCGGCGGACGGGGACGGAGCGGCCGCGGCGGCCGCCTCCCAGGCGCCGCCGTCGTCCTTCACCGGGGTGTTGGCGAGCCGCGCCAGGCCGTCGGCGAGGCTCTCCTCCGCCAGCGCGTACCGGTCGAGGCCCAGCAGCACCTCGACGGGGGCCGTCTCCCGCGCCTCCTCCTCGCTCGAATCCTCCGGGGCGGTCTCCTCGACGCCGCCCGGCTCACCGTCCAGCGAGGCCTCGTCGTCCTGGAAGACCAGCACCACGCCCTCGCTGATCGCGTGCCGTACGGCCTCGTCGGGGTCGGGCAGCGAACGCTCGGCCAGCGCCGCCTTCACCGCCGCGACCGGCAGCGCGGTGTGGCCCTGGACGGAGGCGCGCTCCAGCGTCCAGGTGACCAGCGCGGCGGCCCGGCGCGGGTCGTCCGGGCCGCACTCGGCGCCCAGCAGCGCCCGGGCGAAGCCGTCGGCCTGCTCGGGGCGGACGCCGGGCACGGCCAGCAGTTGCCAGGGGTCGGCCCGCAGCATGTCGGCCGCCTGCTCGCCCAGGGCCTCCGTGACCTGCGGGGCCAGGGAGTCCGGCGCGCCTCCCTCGGCGAGCACCGCCCGGGCCGCGGCCACCGCCTCGGGCCCCGCCGCGCGCACGGGCTGCGGCGCCTGCGCACGGGTGGGCGCGGGGGCGGCCGGGACGGGGGCGGGGCGGCGGGGGGCCGGGGCGGAGGCGAAGAAGGACGTGCCCGGCTTCTCGCCGCTCTCGACCGCGCGGACGGCCGCGAGCAGGTCGGCGGCCTGCCCGCTCAGCTTGGTCCCGGCCGTGACGGGCCCCTCCTTCTCGGCCTTGCGCGCCTCGATCCGCGCCCGCAGCTCGCGCTGCGCGGCCAACTCGGCCTGCGCCTCGGAAAGCGCGGCAGCCTCGTCCCCGCCGACACCCCCGGCCTCGCCGGGGGCACCTCCCTCGCCGGGGGCACCTCCCTCGCCGGTGCTGCCGCTCTCGCCTGAGCCGCCCTCGCCGGTGCTGCCGCCCCCGGCCGAGCCGTCCTCGACCGAGCCGTCCTCGGCCGAGCTGCCCTCGACCGAGGCGCCCTCGCTGGTGCTGCTGCCCCCGGCCGAGCCGTCCCCGGCCGAGCCCGCCAAGGCCGAGCCGTCCGAGGCTGAGCCGTCATCGGCACCGGCAACGCCCGAGCCGCCTTCGGCCCCGGCCCCGGTGTCACCGCCCTCGCCCACACCCGCCTCGGACAGCGGCGCACCGTCCTCGGGCCGGGCGTCCCCGTCCCCGGGCCGGACGTCCCCGTCCCCGGACCGGACGTCCCCGTCCCCGCCCTCGGGCCGGACACCACCCCCCTCGGGCCCGGCGTCCCCGTCCTCCCCGGTGTGCCGGCCCGGCCGGCCCGGCTCGCCCGGCTGCTCCGGGGCGGCAGGAGGCAGGTCCTGCGTGGCCTCCCCCACGCCTTCGGGCGTGTCGGTGGCCTCGGCCGCAGGGGCCCCGCCGTTGTCGGCGCCGAGGGCGCCCTCGGCCGGGGTTCCGGGGGCCGTCCCCGGGGGAAGCGCGGTCACAAGGTGCTCCAGTCCTGGTCGGGATAGCGGTGCACGGGCGCCGACACATCGTCCAGCGCCCGGCAGATCTCGTCTGGAAGACTAAGCGCCTCCACTGACAAAGCCGCCGTGAGCTGCTGCGCGTTGCGCGCGCCCACGATCGGCGCGGTCACCCCGGGCCGGTCCCGCACCCAGGCGAGGGCGACCTGGAGCGGCGTCGCCGCGAGGCCGTCCGCGGCTATCGCCACCGCGTCCACGATCCGGCCGGCCGCCTCGTCCAGATAGGGCGCGACGAAGGGGGCCAGCGCCTGGGAGGCCCCCCGGGAGTCCGCCGGGGTGCCGTTGCGGTACTTGCCCGTCAGCACCCCGCGCCCCAACGGCGAGGACGGCAGCAGCCCGATCCCGAGGTCGAGCGCCGCGGGCAGCACCTCGCGCTCCACCCCGCGCTGGAGCAGCGAGTACTCCATCTGCGTACTCGCCAGCCGGGTCCGCACGCCCGGCGCGCCCAGCTGCCAGGTGGCGGCCTTGGCGAGCTGCCAGCCGCAGAAGTTGGACACGCCCGCGTACCGCACCCGGCCGCTGGAGACCGCGATGTCCAGGGCCTGGAGCGTCTCGTCGAGCGGGGTCGCCGGGTCGAAGGCGTGCACCTGCCAGATGTCGACGTAGTCCGTGCCGAGACGTTCCAGCGACTCGTCGAGCGCGGCGAGCAGATGGCCGCGCGAGCCGTCGAAGCGCCGGTCGGGGTCGGGCACGCTGCCCGCCTTGGTGGCGATGACCAGGTCGCGGCGCGGAACCAGCCGCTCCACCAGGCGCCCCAGCAGGTACTCGGCGTCCCCGCCCCCGTACACGTCCGCCGTGTCGACGAGGGTGCCGCCGGCCTCCCAGAACGCCTTCAGCAGACCGGCGGCGTCGTGCTCGTCGGTGTCCCGCCCCCAGGTGAGGGTGCCGAGCCCGATCCGGGATACGCGCAGGCCCGTACGGCCCAGGTGCCTTAGCTCCATGGGCGCTGAGGTTACTGGCCACGGGCGTGGCCGGTGGGGGCCTGTGGACAACTCGGCTCCTGGAGCCCTGCCCCGGCGCCCGCCCGCGCGCTAGAGTCCCCCCGAACAGGGACGTTACTGATCAGTAAGGGGACCGTCATGCGGCTCGGGATCAACCTCGGTTACTGGGGCGCCGGAATGGACGGCGACAATCTCGCCGTCGCCCAGGAGGCCGACCGGCTCGGCTACGACGTCTGCTGGGCCGCCGAGGCCTACGGCTCGGACGCGCCCACCGTCCTGGCCTGGGTCGCCGCCCGGACCGAGCGCATCGACGTCGGCTCCGCGATCCTCCAGATCCCGGCCCGCCAGCCCACGATGACGGCGATGACCGCCGCCACCCTCGACTCGCTCTCCGGCGGCCGGTTCCGCCTGGGCCTCGGTGTCTCGGGCCCGCAGGTCTCCGAGGGCTGGTACGGCGTCAAGTTCGACAAGCCGCTCGCCCGCACCCGGGAGTACGTGGAGATCGTCCGCCGGGCGATGACCCGTGAGAGGCTCAGCTACGAGGGCGAGCACTGGACGCTTCCGCTGCCCGGCGGCCCCGGCAAGGCGCTCAAGCTCACCGTCCACCCCGAGCGCGAGCACATCCCGCTCTACATCGCCGCGATCGGCCCCAAGAACCTGGAGCAGACCGGCGAGATCGCCGACGGCGCGCTGCTGATCTTCCCCTCCGCCGACCATCTGGAGGAGACCGCGATCCGCCACCTCCGGGCGGGCCGCGAGAAGGCGGGCAGGACGCTGGAGGGCTTCGACGTCTGCCCCACGCTGCCGCTGGCGCTCGGCGCGGACGGCGACGTCGGCGCGCTGGCCGACATGTTCCGCCCGTACACCGCGCTCTACGTGGGCGGGATGGGCAGCCGCAAGCAGAACTTCTACAACCAGCTCGCGCAGCGCATGGGGTACGAGAAGGAGGCCGCCGAGATTCAGGAGAAGTACCTCTCCGGGGACAAGGCGGGCGCCGCCGCGGCCATCCCGCACCAGCTCATCGACTCCACCACCCTGCTCGGCTCGGTGGAGCGCATCGCCGACCGGATGCGGGCCTACGCCGCCGCCGGGGTCACCACCCTCACCCTCGCCCCGGCCGGCTTCACGCTCGACGAGCGCGTCGCGGCCCTGCGCGCGGGCGTGGAGGCGCTGGAGCACGCCGGTCTGGCGTAGCCGGGAAGGCGAGGGAAGTCTGCGGCCGTGGTGGGGGCTCGGGGGGTCTTCCCCGCCACGGCCGTCACCCTCAACAACGCGCCGGGCGCCGGGTCGGTTACGGGCAGCGGCGCCCCGGCGCGTTCCTTCGTTCGGCCCAGTGGGGAAGCACCCCTGTTGCCCCGTTATGTCCTGAGCCCTTGACTGGTTCTTTGCAGATGTCTGTGCGGCAGTCATGCGGAGGTACGGCGATGCTTTCGGCCAAGAGCCTGTTCCAGGAGATCCTCGACCACGACGAGTCGTTCCGGCTCTTCTGCTCGATCGCGGCCAGCGGCGAGAGCCAGGGCGGCTGGGAGAACGGCCGCATCTCCGCCCTGGTCCCGCCGGAGCTCGCCCACCTCGCCCCGAAAGTCGCCCGGCACGGCGCCGACGAGGACAAGCACGGGCGGATCTTCCGGGCCCTGCTGAACAAGCGCGGCCTCACCCCGGTCCCGGTACCGGCCGGGACGGACTACACGATGCTCCTGGAGCGCCACGGCATCGGTCTCGCCCATGAGCGGCTGCGCGCCGAGCGGCCGCTCACCGAGCGGGACATCGTCACGTACCTGGCGCACAGCCGCGTCACCGAGCAGCGGGCCGCCGACCAGATGGCCATGCTGGTGCGGTACTTCGGGGACCACCCCGAGATCGGCCGGGCGATCCGGATGATCAGTGACGACGAGGACAACCACCTCGCGTACTGCCACGAGGAGCTGCTGCGCCTCGCCCGCGCGGGGCACGGCCGCACCATCCAGCGGGTGCTGCGCGAGTGCGCGCTCGCCGAGATCCGGATCTACCGGGACGTCAGCCTCGCCGTGATCGGGCACATGGGCCGCGTCCTCGGCTGGCCGAGGGCCAAGTCCGCGGTGCTGGCGGCGGGCGTCCACGTGGTGTACGCCTGGGAACGGGCCGGCGGCTGGCGGCGGATGGTCTCGCTGACCATGCCCGAGCGCCGTGACGCGCTGGGCGGACCGGCGGTCCCGGCGCCCGAGTTCGCCTGACCGGCGGGCTCCGGGGCCCCGGGGCGTGTCGCGAAAGTCCCGCCTGCCCCCGCGACACGCCCTAGAGCCAGCCGCGGTGCTTGAACGTCCGGTACAGCGCCACTTCCAGCAGCACCATCAGCACCAGGACCGCCGGATAGGCCCACACATAGCCGAGTTCGGGCATGTGCTCGAAGTTCATGCCGTAGATCCCCGCGACCATCGTCGGCACCGCGGCCATCGCCGCCCAGGCGGAGATCTTGCGCATGTCGTCGTTCTGCCGCACGCCCATCTGCGCGAGGTGGGCGGAGAGGATGTCGGAAAGCAGCCGGTCCAGGCTGTCCACGCCCTCGTTGGCGCGTGTGAGGTGGTCGCTGACGTCGCGGAAGAACGGCCGTGCCTGGTCGTCCACGAACGGCACCCCGGCCCCGGCGAGCCGCTGCATGGGCTCCGCCAGCGGCCCCGTCGCCCGGCGGAACTCCAGGACCTGCCGCTTGAAGGTGTAGATCCGGGAGGCGACCGTGCCGCTGCTCTGGGCGCGGCCCCTGCTCTCGCGGCCGACCGGTGCGAAGACCTCCGCCTCCAGCTCCTCCAGGTCCGTCTGGAGCTCGGCGGCCACTTCCATGTAGTGGTCCACGATGGCGTCGCTCACCGCGTACAGCACGCTGCTCGGGCCGTGCCGCAGCAGTTCGGGCTCGGCCTCCAGGCGCATGCGCACATCGTGCAGCGGCGAGCCCTCGCCGTGCCGGACGGTCACCACGAACGAGTCGCCGATGAACAGCATCAGCTCCCCGGTGCTCACGGTGTCGGTCTCCGCCTCGTACGTCACCGGCTTCAGGACCGCGAACAGCGAGTCGTCGTACACCTCCAGCTTGGGCCGCTGATGAGCCGTCAGCGCGTCCTCGACCGCCAGCGCGTGCAGCCCGAACTCATTGCTGACCAGCTCGAACTCCTCCTCGGTGGGCTCGTACATGCCCAGCCACACGAACCCGTCCCCGGCCGAGCGGGCCTTGTCCAGGGCGTCGGAGTAGTCCGGCGGGCCCTCGGTGCGGCGGCCGTCCCGGTAGATGGCGCAGTCGACGATCACGGCGCGCATTCTTCCGCGAAGCCGTACCGCCCGCACCCCCGCGCGCCGCTCGGCCTACGCTGGCGGACATGGCCACGCTGATCCTCGTACGTCACGGACGCTCCACCGCCAACACCTCGGGCGTGCTGGCCGGGCGCACGCCCGGTGTGCTGCTGGACGAGCGCGGAGCCGCCCAGGCCGCCGCGCTGCCCGCCCGGCTCGCCGGACTGCCGCTCGCCGCCGCCGTCTCCAGCCCGCTGGAGCGCTGCCGCGAGACCCTGCGCCCGCTCCTCGACGCGCGGCCCGGGCTCGCGCTCCACACCGACGAGCGCGTCAGCGAGTGCGACTACGGCGACTGGTCGGGCCGCAAGCTCGCCGAGCTGATGGAGGACCCGCTGATGGAGGTGGTGCAGCAGCACCCCTCGGCCGCGGCCTTCCCCGGCGGCGAGTCGATGGCCGCCATGCAGGGCCGGGCCGTCGAGGCGGTGCGCGAGTGGAACGCGCGCGTGGAGGCCGAGCACGGGCCGGACGCCGTGTTCCTCATGTGTTCGCACGGGGACATCATCAAGTCGGTCGTCGCGGACGCCCTCGGAATGCATCTGGACCTCTTTCAGCGGATCTCGGTGGAACCGTGTTCCCTGACCGTGATCCGCTACACCCGGCTGCGCCCGTTCCTGGTACGGCTCGGGGACACCGGGGACCTCGCCTCGCTGGCGCCGAGGGAGCCGAAGGAGCGGCACGAGGCGGCCCAGGACCCGGCCGACGAGGGCCGGGCCGTCGTAGGGGGTGGCGCGGGAGCACCGTGATCGCCGGGCGCAGTAGGGTGGACGGGCCGAAAACACCGCGCTCCGCCCGCCGGGCCCGCGCTCATCGCTCACTTCCGACATAGGGAGACCAGGACGTGTCCCGTCAGGTGTTCTTCTACGACCCACCGGACCGCTTCGTGGCCGGTACGGTCGGGCTGCCCGGGCGCCGTACGTTCTTCCTCCAGGCGTCCGCGGGCAGCCGTACCACCAGCGTTGCCCTGGAGAAGACCCAGGTCGCCGCCCTCGCCGAGCGGATCGACGAGCTGCTCGACGAGGTCGTGCGGCGTACCGGCGGCAACGCGCCCGTACCGGCCGTCGCGCCCGCCGAGGTCACCGACACCGCGCCGCTGGACTCGCCGGTGGAGGAGGAGTTCCGCGTCGGCACGATGGCGCTCGCCTGGGACGGCGAGGAGCAGCGCATGGTCATCGAGGCGCAGGCCCTGGTCGAGCTCGACGCCGACTCCGACGAGGACCTCGCCGAGGCCGAGGAGCGGCTGCTCCAGGACGACGAGAACGGCCCGCCGATGCTGCGGGTACGCCTCACCGGCGCCCAGGCCCGCGCGTTCGCCAAGCGCGCCCTGGACGTGGTCAACGCGGGCCGCCCGCCGTGCCCGCTGTGCAGCCTGCCGCTCGACCCGGAAGGACACGTATGCCCGCGCCAGAACGGATACCGACGGGGAGCCTGACGGCGGTGGAACTGCTCGCCAAGGGCGAGCTCACCGTGCGCGGCCGGATCCGCGAGGCCTCCAACGCGGTGCTCTACTGCTCCGTCGCGTACGAGGGGGCGAAAGCCCACTGCGTCTACAAACCGGTGGCCGGCGAGCGCCCGCTGTGGGACTTCCCCGACGGCACCCTCGCCCAGCGCGAGGTCGCCGCCTACGAGGTCTGCGCGGCGCTCGGCTGGGACCTGGTGCCGCCGACCGTGCTGCGCGACGGGCCGTACGGCGAGGGCATGGTCCAGCTGTGGATCGAACGGCCCGCCGGGAGCGACGGGGCTCTCGACCAGGGCGGCCTGCTCGCACTCGTCGAGGGCGAGGAGCCGGGCGAGGGCTGGAAGGCGATCGGGCTCGCGGACGTGGGGGAGGGCCGTACGGCGCTCCTGGTCCACGCCGACGACGAGCGGCTGCGACGGCTCGCCGTCCTGGACGCGGTGATCAACAACGGCGACCGCAAGGGCGGCCATCTGCTGCTCGCCGAGGGCGGCCGGCTCCACGGCATCGACCACGGGGTCACCTTCCACGTCGACGACAAGCTGCGCACCCTGCTGTGGGGCTGGGCGGGCGAGCCGCTGACCGCCGAGGCGATCGCGGCGCTGACCCGGCTGGCCGCCGCGCTGGCCCCCGGGGAGCCGCTCGCCACCCGACTGGCGGAGCTGATCACCGCCGCCGAGCTCGACGCCCTGCGGGCCCGGGTGGCGGGTCTGCTGGCCGACGGGGTGCACCGCGGCCCGTCCGGCGAGTGGCCGCCGATCCCCTGGCCGCCGGTGTAGTCCCGGCGGGAGTACGTAACGGGACAAGCCGGATGCACGCACGGCGGGTGAGCCCGCGCAAGACCCCTCATTCGGCCAAGAGCGCCCATCCGGTTCGAATCTGGAGCGTGCGTCCGGTTACGCTCATGACATGTATGCCTGGCCCGCTTCTGAGGTCCCCGCCCTGCCCGGCAAGGGCCGCGACCTCCGGATCCACTCCACCGCGACCGGCGGTCTCGTCACCCTCGACCCCGGTCCCGTCGCCCGTATCTACGTCTGCGGCATCACGCCGTACGACGCGACCCACATGGGTCACGCGGCGACCTACAACGCGTTCGACCTCGTGCAGCGCGTGTGGCTCGACACCAAGCGGCAGGTCCACTACGTCCAGAACGTCACCGACGTCGACGATCCGCTGCTTGAGCGGGCGATCCGCGACGGGCACGACTGGACCGCGCTCGCCGAGCGCGAGACCGCGCTCTTCCGCGAGGACATGACCGCCCTGCGGATGCTTCCCCCCCAGCACTACATCGGCGCCGTCGAGGCGATACCCGGCATCGTGCCGCTCGTCGAGCGGCTGCGGGACCTGGGCGCCGCCTACGAACTCGACGGCGACATCTACTTCTCGGTGGAGAGCGACGCCCACTTCGGCCAGGTCTCCCGCCTCGACGCCGAGGCCATGCGGCGGCTCTCCGCCGAGCGCGGCGGCGACCCCGAGCGCCCGGGCAAGAAGAACCCGCTCGACCCGATGCTGTGGATGGCCGCCCGCGAGGGCGAGCCGAGCTGGGACGGCGCGAGCCTGGGCCGCGGCCGGCCCGGCTGGCACATCGAGTGCGTCGCCATCGCCCTCGACCACCTGGGCATGGGCTTCGACGTGCAGGGCGGCGGCTCCGACCTCGCCTTCCCGCACCACGAGATGGGCGCCTCGCACGCCCAGGTGCTCACCGGCGAGTTCCCGATGGCGCAGACGTACGTCCACGCCGGCATGGTCGCCCTGAACGGCGAGAAGATGTCGAAGTCCCGGGGCAACCTGGTCTTCGTCTCCCAGCTGCGCCGCGACGGCGTCGACCCGGCGGCGATCCGCCTCTCGCTGCTCTCGCACCACTACCGGGCCGACTGGGAGTGGACCGACCAGGTCCTCCAGGACGCCGTGGAGCGGCTGGAGCGCTGGCGCGCGGCCGTCTCCCGCCCCGACGGGCCGTCCGCGGACGCGCTGGTCGAGGAGATCCGCGAGGCCCTCGCCGACGACCTGGACGCCCCGAAGGCGCTCCGGGCCGTGGACCGGTGGGCGGAGCTCCAGCGCACCGAGGGCGGTACGGACGACAGCGCGCCCGGCGTGGTCTCCCGCGCCGTCGACGCGCTGCTCGGCGTAGCGCTGTAACCACTGCCGCCGACGAAGGCGCCGGGCGGGGCATCAGCCCCGCCCGGCGCCTTCGTCGTGCCCGCGGCTCCTGGAACCGCCCCGCGCGCTCCGGTTGTTCACCCCTTGGCCGCTCAGCCCTCCGACGACTCGCCCTCGCCCGGCTCGTCCGGGTCCTCGCGCGGCGGCTTCGGCGGCCGGGTGCGGCCGCTGCTGGTGTCGCGCAGATACGACGTGGACTCGCCGCCGTCCGTCGCGTGCCCGCCGGCCACCGGGCCACCGGGTCCGGGGCCGCCGTCGCGGCGGCGCAGATACCGCTCGAACTCGCGGGCGATCGCCTCGCCGGACGCCTCGGGCAGGTCCGCGGTGTCCCGCGCCTCCTCCAGCGTCTGGACGTACTCGGCCACTTCGCTGTCCTCGGCCGCCAGCTGGTCCACCCCGAGCTGCCACGCGCGGGCGTCCTCGGCCAGCTCGCCCAGCGGGATGCGCAGGTCGATGAGGTCTTCGAGCCGGTTGAGGAGGGCGAGGGTGGCCTTGGGGTTGGGCGGCTGCGACACGTAGTGGGGCACCGCCGCCCAGAGGCTGACCGCCGGGACGCCCGCGTGGGTGCAGGCCTCCTGGAGGATGCCGACGATGCCGGTCGGACCCTCGTACCGGGTCTCCTCCAGGTCCATCGTGCGGGCCAGGTCGGGGTCGGAGGTGACCCCGCTGACCGGCACCGGACGGGTGTGCGGGGTGTCCCCGAGCAGCGCGCCCAGGATCACCACCATCTCCACGCCCAGCTCGTGCGCGAAGCCGAGGATCTCGTTGCAGAACGAGCGCCAGCGCATGGACGGTTCGATCCCGCGCACCAGCACCAGGTCGCGCGGCTTGTCGCCGCCGACCCGGACGACCGAGAGCCGTGTGGTGGGCCAGGTGATCCGGCGGACGCCGCCCTCCAGGAACACCGTGGGCCGGTTGACCTGGAAGTCGTAGTAGTCCTCGGCGTCGAGGGCGGCGAAGACCTCGCCCTTCCACTCGCGCTCCAGGTGAGCGACGGCTGAGGAGGCGGAGTCGCCCGCGTCGTTCCAGCCCTCGAACGCGGCGATCATGACCGGGTCGACCAGCTCGGGAACTCCCTCCAGCTCGATCACCCAGTGCCTCCCTCCGAAGTTCTTTGCGTACGCCCCAACCTTACGGCTTCAGCACTACCCCGCCGCAGCCCCCGTGCACGGGCCGCTCCCCACCGGAGTGATCCGCGCATGAAGGCGCGAAAGCCGGGGCACAGGACGACCTCCGCCGCGATTCATCCGAGCTGTAGAGCGGAAATCTCCGTCGCGCCCCTGGACTGCGGGGACCGTGCGGCGCTATACATCCCCATACATCGGATGACCGAGCGGGGCCGGATGGTCGAGCAGAAGTTCGTCGCAAGCGTTCTTCCGTCGGGACTCAGCCACTGGGGGCATGCATGAGACCGAGTGTCACCGGGTTCGACGTCCACGACATCCGCTTCCCCACCTCGGAGCGGCTCGAGGGCTCCGACGCGATGAACCCCGACCCGGACTACTCCGCCGCCTATGTGGTGCTGCGCACCGACGGCCCCGCCCGTACCGAGGGCCACGGCTTCGTGTTCACCATCGGCCGGGGCAACGAGGTGACCGCCGCCGCCATCGAGGCACTGCGGCCCTTCGTCCTGGGCCGCCCGGCGCCGACCTCGACGACGACGTACGGGCCCCGTACGCCCCGTACTGGATCGAGGAGCCGACCACGGCGGGATCAGCCTGAAAGGCGGGCGCGGCACGCTCTTCGGGGCGCTCACGGGGGTCCTGACGCTGCAACTCGTCGTCAACGTGATGACGCTCGGCGGGGTTCCGGCGCTGTGGAACCAGTTCCTGAACGGGGCGATCATCATCGTGGCGCTGGTGTCTCACGGTTCGCGAGCGGCGAGAAGCAGGACTGAGAGCCCGGTTCAGAGCGTCGACCTGAGCCACTGCTCCACGCTCGCGATGTGCACCGTCGCCCACGACCTCGCGGCCTCCGCGTCCCGGTCGCGCAGGGCCGCGAGGATGGCCCGGTGCTCGTGGAGGGTACGGGCCACCGCGTCCTCCTGGGTCAGCCCGCGCCACACCCGGGCCCGGGTGGTGGGGCCCGAGAGGCCGTCCAGGAGGGAGCAGAGCACCGAGTTCCCCGCGCCGCGCACGATCCGCCGGTGGAACTCCAGGTCGCAGGCGACCAGCTCCTCCACCGACGGCTGCGGGCCGAGCGCGTCCAACTGGGCCGCCAGCGCGTCCAGTTCCGCGTCCTCGATCCGGGCCGCCGCCATCGCGGTGGCCGCCGGCTCCAGGATCCGCCGCACCGCCAGGAACTCCAGCACCGTGTCGTCCCGGTGGAAGTCCACGACGAAGCTCATCGCCTCCAGCAGCAACTGCGGGTCGAGGCTGGTCACATACGTACCGTCGCCCTGGCGTACGTCGAGGATGCGGATCAGGGAGAGCGCGCGGACGGCCTCGCGCAGGGAGTTCCTGGACAGGCCCAGCTCGGCGGCGAGTTCGCTCTCCTTGGGCAGCCGGTCGCCCGGGCGCAGCGCACCGGAGACGATCATTTCCTTGATCTTCTCGATGGCCTCGTCGGTGACTGCCATGCGGCGACCTCCATACATCCGATGAATCGGCCCCCATTATGCGTCCCCGATCCCCGCCGGTACACGGGAGCGCAGACGAAAGGGGCGGCTCCCTCGTGGGAACCGCCCCTTCCGCCCCGCTCAGCGGATGCGACCGTCTCAGCGGATGCGACCGTACGTCAGTCCTTCTTGCCCAGCAGGTCGTCGACCTTGCCGCGGATCTCGTCCGTGGCCAGGCCCCGGATCGTCAGCGTGGTGCGGCGGCGCAGCACGTCGTCGGCCGTCTCCGCCCACTCGTGGTCGCGCGCGTAGACGACCTGCGCCCAGATCTCCGGCGCGTCCGGGTGGATCCGCTCGGCCAGCGCCGCGTCCTCGTTGGCCAGGCGCGCGATGTCGAAGGAGAGCGAGCCGTAGTGCGTGGCGAGGTGCTTGGCGGTGTCGGCCGCCATGCGCGGGCCGGGCGCCGGGCCGTCCACCATCAGGCGGTGGGCGACGGCGCGCGGGTTGGCTATCCCGGGCAGCGGCAGCTTGCCGGGCAGTTCGGAGATGGGCTCGAAGTCATCACCGAGCGGGCGGCCGGGCAGCTGCTCCAGCTTCTTCATCACCGTACGGCCGATGTGGCGGAAGGTCGTCCACTTGCCGCCGGCCACCGACAGCATGCCGCCGCGGCCCTCGGTGACGACCGTCTCGCGCTTGGCCTTGGAGGTGTCGCCGGGACCGCCCGGCAGGACCCGCAGACCGGCGAAGGAGTACGTGATCAGATCGCGCGAGAGCTGCTGGTCGCGGATGGAGAACGCGGCCTCGTCCAGGATCTGCGCGGTGTCCTTCTCGGTGACCGCGACGTCCGCCGGGTCGCCCTCGAACTCCTCGTCCGTGGTGCCGAGCAGGAGCATGTCCTCCCACGGCAGCGCGAAGGTGATGCGGTACTTGTCGATCGGGGTCGCGAGCGCGGCCTTCCAGGGGGAGGTGCGCTTGAGCACCAGGTGCGCGCCCTTGGACAGACGGATGGAGGGGGCCGCGTCCGGGTTCTCCATCCTGCGCAGGTGGTCGACCCAGGGGCCGGTCGCGTTGAGCACCAGCCGGGCGTCGATGCCGAACTCGTCGCCCGAGAGGCGGTCGCGCAGCTCGGCGCCGGTGACCCGGCCCCGGGTGAAGCGCAGGCCGGTGACCTCGGCGTGGTTGAGCACCGCGGCGCCCGCGTCCACCGCGGCGCGGACCGTCATCAGGGCCATGCGCGCGTCGTTCATCTGGTCGTCGCCGTACACGGCCACGGCCTTCAGGTTGTCCGTGCGCAGCTCCGGCACGTCCTGCGCGGCCTTGGAGGGCGAGAGCAGGTGGCCGACGCCGTCACCGAACGCGGAGAGCGCCGAGTAGGCGAAGACACCGGCGCCGAGCTTGGCCGCGCCGTGCGGGCCGCCCTTGTAGACGGGCAGGTAGAAGGTGAGCGGGTTGGCGAGGTGCGGTGCCACCTGACGCGACACCGCACGCCGCTCGAAGTGGTTCTCGGCCACCAGCTTCACGGCGCCGGTCTGCAGGTAGCGCAGACCGCCGTGCAGGAGCTTGGAGGAGGCCGAGGAGGTGGCGCCGGCGAAGTCGCCGGCGTCCACCAGGGCCACCCGCAGCCCGGACTGCGCGGCGTGCCAGGCGGTGGAGATGCCCAGGATGCCGCCGCCGATCACCAGGAGGTCGTATGTCGCCTTGGAAAGCTGCTCCCGAGTTTCGGCGCGGCTCTGGGTGGAGCCGGAGGCCGGGTGCGTCCCCAGGGCAGGGACGCTCTGCGTGGTGGTCATGGTCGATCTACTCCTCGTCCTCGATCCAGCCCATGGTCCGCTCGACGGCCTTGAGCCAGTTCTTGTACTCGCTGTCACGCTGGGAGGCGTCCATGCGAGGGGTCCATTCCGCCGCGCGGCGCCAGTTGGCGCGCAGCGCGTCGGTGTCCGGCCAGAAGCCGACGGCGAGGCCGGCGGCGTAGGCGGCGCCGAGGCAGGTGGTCTCGGCGACCATCGGACGCACCACGGGCGCGTCCAGGAAGTCCGAGAGGGTCTGCATCAGCAGGTTGTTGGAGGTCATGCCGCCGTCGACCTTGAGCGCGGTCAGCTCGACGCCGGAGTCCTTGGTCATGGCGTCGCTGATCTCGCGGGTCTGCCAGGCGGTCGCCTCGAGGACGGCGCGCGCGATGTGCGCCTTGGTGACGTACCGGGTGAGGCCGGCGATCACACCGCGGGCGTCGGGGCGCCAGTACGGGGCGAACAGGCCGGAGAAGGCCGGCACGAAGTAGGCGCCGCCGTTGTCCTCGACGGAGGAGGCCAGGGTCTCGATCTCCGCGGCCGTCTTGATCATGCCCATCTGGTCGCGCATCCACTGCACCAGCGAACCGGTGACGGCGATGGAGCCCTCCAGGGCGTAGACCGGCTTCTGCTCGCCGATCTGGTAGCCGACGGTGGTCAGCAGGCCGTTGTAGGAGTTGACGGGCTTGTCACCGGTGTTCATCAGCATGAAGGTGCCAGTGCCGTAGGTGGACTTGGCCTCGCCCTCGGAGAAGCAGGTCTGGCCGAACAGGGCCGCCTGCTGGTCGCCGAGCGCGGAGGCGACCGGGACGCCGTCCAGGACGCCGCCCTTGGCGTGGCCGTACACCTCGGCGGAGGAGCGGATCTCGGGCAGCACGGCCGCCGGGATGTCCATGGACGCGAGGATCTTCTCGTCCCACGCCATCTCGTGGAGGTTCATGAGCAGCGTGCGCGAGGCGTTGGTGACGTCCGTGACGTGCACACCGCCGTCGGTGCCGCCGGTCAGGTTCCAGATGACCCAGGAGTCCATGGTGCCGAAGAGGATGTCGCCGCGCTCGGCGCGCTCGCGCAGGCCCTCGACGTTGTCGAGCAGCCAGCGCACCTTGGGGCCGGCGAAGTACGAGGCGAGCGGCAGGCCGGTCTGGCGGCGGAAGCGGTCCTGGCCCACGTTGCGGCCGAGCTCGCGGCAGAGCGCGTCGGTGCGGGTGTCCTGCCACACGAGCGCGTTGTGCACGGGCTCGCCGGTGTTCTTGTCCCACAGCAGCGTGGTCTCGCGCTGGTTGGTGATGCCGATCGCCTTGACGTCGGCGGCGGTGATGCCCGCCTTGTCGATGGCGCCCGCCACGACTTCCTGGACGTTGGTCCAGATCTCGGCGGCGTCGTGCTCGACCCAGCCCGGCTTCGGGAAGATCTGCTCGTGCTCCTTCTGGTCGACCGAGACGATCCGGCCGTCCTTGTCGAAGACGATGCAGCGGGAGGAGGTGGTGCCCTGGTCGATGGCCGCGATGAACGGGCCGTGGCCGTGCGAGGCGGTGGTGTGGGTGTCGCTCACGGAGTTCTCCTGGAGGTCTGAAGGTCTCTACGGCTTCTCAACGCTGTACGGCTCAGGCGAACGCGAGGTTGTACAGGCCGCCCGCGAGGGCGGCACCGGCCAGCGGGCCGACGACGGGCACCCAGGCGTAGCCCCAGTCCGAACCGCCCTTGTTGGGCAGCGGCAGCAGCGCGTGCACGATGCGCGGGCCCAGGTCGCGGAACGGGTTGATGGCGTAGCCGGTGGGGCCGCCGAGCGAGAGGCCGAGGCCGACGACGACCAGCGAGGTGATCAGTACGCCGATGACGCCGAGGCCCTTGCCGTCGCCGTTCAGGCCCTGGGTCAGGATGGCCAGGACCAGCACGGCGGTGCCGATGATCTCGGTGGTGAGGTTCTGTATCGCGTTGCGGATCTCGGGGCCGGTGGAGAAGATGCCGAGCACCGGGCCGGCGTGCGAGACGCCGGCGTCGTGCGGCCCCTCGATCGCCTGGTCGGCAGGGTCGCCGACGATCTCCGGGTCGGTCAGGTGCGCCTGGAACTGGCCGTAGTAGGCGAGCCAGACCAGGGTGGCGCCGATCATGGCGCCGAGCAGCTGTCCCGCGAGGTAGGTGGGCACGTCGCTCCACTCGGTGCCGCCCTCGATCGCGAGGCCGAGCGTCACCGCCGGGTTGAGGTGCGCACCCGAGAGCGGGGCGGAGATGTAGGCGCCGGTGAGCACCGCGAAGCCCCACCCGAAGGTGATGGCCAGCCAGCCCGCGTTGCGTGCCTTGGAGCTCTTCAGCGTGACGGCGGCGCAGACGCCACCGCCGAGCAGGATGAGAACGGCGGTACCGATGATCTCGCCGGTGAAGATGTCGGAGCTGGACACCCGCGACTCCTTTGTCCTTCGTCCAGGGGAAGGCGGATCCCGGGTCCCTCCGGAGATCCGCGCCCTCACGTCGAGGGCTTGACGGCCCTTGGCGTTGTCACACTCTAACTCGTATTGCCGTTAGGTGTTCGACAATGCCGACCGATGAACGGCAGTTTTGCCCCGGGGTGAAGTCGTCGTCAAGGGTTCTGTGGCCGGTATCCCGATCGTTACCAGTAGGTATCTTTCAGCCACATTGATCGAAAACTTCCGGCCAGGCTCGGAAACGATCAGAGCGGGGCCGGAAGCGGCTGGTCAGACGCTCAGAAGCGGCCGGCGCCCAGATCGCGCGAGACCGAGCGGGCGCAGTCGCGCACCGCCGCCACCAGGTCGGAACGGATCTCGCCGTCCGCGCACACACGCTCCACGGCCCCGGTCACCCCCACCGCGCCCACCGGCATCCGGCGCCGGTCGAAGATGGGCGCGGCCACCGAGGCCACCCCGTCCCAGGTCTCCTCCGTGTCGCCGGCCCAGCCGCGCGCGCGGATCAGGTCGAGCAGCTCCTCGAAGCGGTCCGGCTCGGTCACCGTGCGGGGCGTGAACGCCGTCCGCTCGCATTCCACGGCCTCGGTGTGCGCCACCGGGTCGAACGCGGAGAGCACCTTGCCGAGCGCGGTGGAGTGCAGCGGCTGCATCGCCCCGACCTCCAGGACCTGACGGCTGTCGTCCGGCCGGAAGACGTGGTGCATGATCAGCACGCCCTGCTGGTGCAGGACGCCCACGTAGACGCTCTCGCCGCTGGAGCGGGCCAGGTCGTCCGTCCACACCAGGGCCCGTGCCCGCAGCTCGTGGACGTCCAGATAGCTGTTGCCCAGGCGCAGCAGCTCGGCGCCGAGCTGGTAGCGGCCCGAGGCCGGGTCCTGCTCGACGAACCCCTCCGCCTGGAGCGTGCGCAGGATGCCGTGCGCGGTGCCCTTGGCCAGGCCGAGCGCGGAGGCCACCTCGGACAGGCCGAGCCGCCGCTCGCCGCCCGCGAGCAGCCGCAGCATGGCGGCCGCCCGTTCGAGCGACTGGATGTTCCGCGCCATCGCGCTTCCTCCCACCTTCGGAACATGGAGTTCGACAATGCTGAACAGTATCGGCCGTTGCCGACCCCGTGTCACCGTGATGGACGCTCCCCGCCGCCATCCGGCCGGTTCGCACGCGCGCCGCACCCCGGCCATCCGGCCGTCACCCGGCCGGCCCCCTGTGCCGTCCGCCCCGTGGGACACCTGTGCCCATGGGGCCGGTGCCCGGTTACCCTGACCGGGTGCGGCCTCCCCTTGGACGCCGCAAAGCCGACAGCCGTCGCACTCCAGGGAGCACATCCATGGCCTCGTTGCCGACCCCTTCCGCCGACAGCCGGACCCGCGCCGACGCGCTCCGCGAAGCGCTCGCCACCCGCGTGGTGGTGGCCGACGGAGCCATGGGCACCATGCTCCAGGCCCAGGACCCGACCCTGGAGGACTTCCAGGACCTCGAGGGCTGCAACGAGATCCTCAACATCACCCGGCCCGACATCGTGCGCTCGGTGCACGAGGAGTACTTCGCCGTCGGTGTCGACTGCGTGGAGACCAACACCTTCGGTGCCAACTTCTCCGCCCTCGGCGAGTACGACATCCCCGAGCGCGTGTACGAGCTGTCCGAGGCCGGCGCCCGGATCGCCCGCGAGGTGGCCGACGCGTTCACCGCCTCCACCGGGCAGCAGCGCTGGGTGCTCGGCTCCATGGGCCCCGGCACCAAGCTGCCCACCCTCGGCCACGCCCCGTACACCACTCTGCGCGACGCCTACCAGCGCAACGCCGAGGGCATGCTCGCGGGCGGCGCCGACGCGCTCCTGGTGGAGACCACCCAGGACCTGCTCCAGACCAAGGCGGCCGTCCTCGGCGCCCAGCGCGCCCTGGACACGGCCGGCTACCGCGTCCCGATCATCTGCTCGGTCACCGTCGAGACGACCGGCACCATGCTGCTCGGCTCCGAGATCGGCGCGGCGCTCACCGCCCTGGAGCCGCTCGGCATCGACATGATCGGCCTGAACTGCGCCACCGGCCCCGCCGAGATGAGCGAGCACCTGCGCTATCTCGCCCGCCACTCCCGGGTGCCGCTGTCCTGCATGCCCAACGCCGGACTGCCCGTCCTCGGCAAGGACGGCGCCCACTACCCGCTCTCCGCGCCGGAGCTCGCCGACGCCCAGGAGACCTTCGTCCGCGAGTACGGCCTCTCCCTGGTCGGCGGCTGCTGCGGCACCACGCCCGAGCATCTGCGCCAGGTCGTCGAGCGGGTCCGTGGCGTCGCCCCCACCGAGCGCCGGCCGCGCCCCGAACCGGGTGCCGCCTCGCTCTACCAGACCGTCCCGTTCCGCCAGGACACCTCGTACCTGGCCATCGGCGAGCGCACCAACGCCAACGGCTCCAAGAAGTTCCGCGAGGCCATGCTGGAGGGCCGCTGGGACGACTGCGTGGAGATGGCCCGCGACCAGATCCGCGAGGGCGCCCACATGCTCGACCTCTGCGTCGACTACGTGGGCCGCGACGGCGTCGCCGACATGGAGGAGCTGGCCGGCCGCTTCGCCACCGCCTCCACCCTCCCGATCGTCCTCGACTCCACCGAGGTGAACGTCCTGCGCGCCGGGCTCGAGAAGCTCGGCGGCCGCGCGGTCATCAACTCCGTCAACTACGAGGACGGCGACGGGCCCGAGTCGCGCTTCGCCAAGGTCACCGAGCTGGCCGTGGAGCACGGGGCGGCGCTGATCGCGCTCACCATCGACGAGGAGGGCCAGGCCCGTACCGTCGAGCACAAGGTCGCCATCGCCGAGCGGCTCATCAACGACCTCACCGGCAACTGGGGCGTCCATGAGTCGGACATCCTCATCGACTGCCTCACCTTCACCATCTGCACCGGCCAGGAGGAGTCCCGCAAGGACGGCATCGCCACCATCGAGGCCATCCGCGAACTCAAGCGCCGCCACCCGGACGTCCAGACCACGCTCGGCCTGTCCAACATCTCCTTCGGCCTCAACCCGGCCGCCCGGGTCGTCCTCAACTCGGTGTTCCTGGACGAGTGCGTCAAGGCGGGCCTGGACTCCGCGATCGTGCACGCCTCCAAGATCCTGCCGATCGCGCGCCTGGAGGAGGAGCAGGTCAAGGTCGCCCTCGACCTCATCCACGACCGGCGTTCCGAGGGCTACGACCCGCTCCAGCGGCTCATGGAGCTCTTCGAGGGCGTCAGCACCAAGTCGATGAAGGCGGGCAAGGCCGAGGAACTGCTCGCCCTGCCGCTGGAGGAGCGGCTCAAGCGCCGGATCATCGACGGCGAGAAGAACGGCCTGGAGGCCGACCTCGACGAGGCGCTGCTCACCCGCCCGGCGCTCGACATCGTCAACGACACCCTCCTGGAGGGCATGAAGGTCGTCGGCGAGCTCTTCGGCTCCGGCCAGATGCAGCTGCCGTTCGTCCTGCAGTCCGCCGAGGTGATGAAGAGCGCCGTGGCCCATCTGGAGCCGCACATGGAGAAGTCGGACGCGGAGGGCAAGGGCACCATCGTGCTGGCCACCGTGCGCGGCGACGTCCACGACATCGGCAAGAACCTCGTCGACATCATCCTGTCCAACAACGGCTACAACGTCGTCAACCTCGGCATCAAGCAGCCCGTCTCCGCGATCCTGGAGGCCGCCGAGGAGCACCGCGCCGACGTCATCGGCATGTCCGGCCTCCTGGTGAAGTCCACCGTGATCATGAAGGAGAACCTGGAGGAGCTCAACCAGCGCAAGATGGCGGCCGACTACCCGGTGATCCTCGGCGGCGCCGCCCTCACGCGCGCGTACGTGGAGCAGGACCTGCACGAGATCTACGAGGGCGAGGTCCGCTACGCCCGCGACGCCTTCGAGGGCCTGCGCCTGATGGACGCGCTGATCGCGGTGAAGCGCGGAGTACCGGGCGCGGCCCTGCCCGAGCTCAAGCAGCGCCGGGTGGCCAAGCGGGCGACCGCGCTGCCCGAGCCGGAGGAGCCCGAGGGCTCGGTCCGCTCGGACGTCGCCGTCGACAACCGCGTCCCCGAGCCGCCGTTCTGGGGCACCCGGGTGATCAAGGGCATCGGCCTCAAGGAGTACGCCTCCTGGCTGGACGAGGGGGCGCTCTTCAAGGGCCAGTGGGGCCTCAAGCAGAACCGGGCCGGCGACGGGCCGAGCTACGAGGAGCTGGTGGAGAGCGAGGGACGGCCGCGGCTGCGCGGCTGGCTGGAGCAGCTGCACACCAGGAACCTGCTGGAGGCGGCCGTCGTCCACGGCTACTTCCCGTGCGTCTCCAAGGGCGACGACCTGATCATCCTGAACGAGGACGGCTCGGAGCGGACGCGCTTCACCTTCCCGCGCCAGCGCCGGGGCCGCCGGCTGTGCCTGGCGGACTTCTTCCGGCCGGAGGATTCCGGTGAGACCGACGTGGTCGGGTTCCAGGTGGTCACGGTCGGCTCGAAGATCGGCGAGGCCACGGCCGAGCTGTTCGCGGCCAACTCCTACCGCGACTACCTCGAACTGCACGGCCTGTCCGTGCAGTTGGCCGAGGCCCTGGCCGAGTACTGGCACGCGCGCGTGCGCGCCGAGCTGGGCTTCGCCGGCGAGGACCCAGCCGAGGTGGAGGACATGTTCGCCCTGAAGTACCGCGGCGCGCGCTTCTCGCTCGGCTACGGGGCCTGTCCCGACCTGGAGGACCGCGCCAAGATCGCCGAGCTGCTGGAGCCCGAGCGGATCGGCGTCCACCTCTCCGAGGAGTTCCAGCTCCACCCCGAGCAGTCCACGGACGCCATCGTCATCCACCACCCGGAGGCGAAGTACTTCAACGCGCGGTAGGCGCTCCGCGCGCCACCAGCGGGCCCCGAGGGGGACGTGACCCTCACCACGGGCGTCCGGCGCCGACCGGACGTACACTGGTCGGTCCAGCGCAGGCCGGTTCCCTCCCCGGGAACCGGCCTTCTCGTCCCTCCAGGAGGTGTGCCCGGATGACCACCACGGTTCCCGCGCCCGTAACCGGTTCGGCTCAAGGCTCCGCGCTCGAAGCCGTCTTCCTCGACATGGACGGCACCCTGGTCGACACCGAAGGGTTCTGGTGGGACGTCGAGGTGGAGGTCTTCGCCGCGCTCGGCCACACGCTCAAGCCGACCTGGCGCGAGGTCGTCGTGGGCGGCCCGATGACCCGCAGCGCCGGGTTCCTCATCGAGGCCACCGGCGCCGACATCACCGTCCCCGAGCTCACCGTGCTGCTCAACGACCGCTTCGAGGCGCGCATCGGCGGGGGCGTGCCGCTGATGCCCGGGGCGGCCCGGCTGCTGGGCGAGCTGGCCGAGCACGCGGTGCCGACCGCGCTCGTCTCGGCCTCGCACCGGCGGATCATCGACCGGGTCCTGCACTCGCTGGGCGCGCGCCACTTCGCGCTCACCGTCGCCGGGGACGAGGTGGGCCGTACCAAGCCGCACCCCGAGCCGTACCTCTTCGCCGCCGCCGGGCTCGGCGCGGACCCCACCAGATGCGCGGTCGTCGAGGACACCGCGACCGGTGTGGCCGCCGCCGAGGCGGCCGGCTGCCGGGTCGTGGCGGTGCCCTCCGTGGCGCCCATCGAGGCCGCCGAGGGCCGGGTCGTCGTGGAATCCCTCGAACAGGTCGACCTGCATTTTCTGCGTACGCTGATCACCCGGATGAACTGATCCGTACACACAGCGTGCCGCCTGAATGCGACGCAAACCGATCGCATCCGACCGTGCATTTTCCGTTACCCCGCAAGAGGTCGGCAGTGACATCTCCGCGCCGGAATTCACGAGGCGGCACGGTGATCTCAAGCCTTGTCAAGCTTTGTCAAGGGGGTGACCTTCGTCACCTGATCCGCCGTCAGCGACCCACATCAAGGGCGTCTCCAGGCCTTCCGGAGGTGCCCTTGTGTCCTGTTTGGTGATCTCCTGTACGAAAGATTCCACCGCCGCGATATCCGGTGGCCGCTATTTCCGGCCACTGCGTGGCGTGTGAATGGAGCAGGCCCGGTACGGGCTTTACCGGCCCGCCCACTAATCTCGTCGCGAGAACTTCGCCGCACCCTCAACTGCCCCGGCACCCACCAAGCCGCCGGGCGCGCAGGTCCGATCGTACGTACCGGCCCGATCGCCTCCCCGCCCCGACCGGGCGGCCGCGGCGGAGTCTTCCGTACACCGCTGTACCCCAGTGCCGGACACATAGGGAGAACGTCCAGGATGAACCGCAAGACTTTGGTGCTGCCGGCCGTAGTGGGCCTGCTCGCCCCCGTACTCGCCGCATGTGGCGGCGCGGGAAGTGGGGGCGACGGCGGCAAGGCCATCGTCGTGGGCACCACGGACCAGTTCGTGGTCACCAAGGACGCGCCCGCTCCCTTCGACCCGGCCTACGCCTATGACACCGGTGCCTGGAACGTGCTGCGCCAGACCGTGCAGATGCTGGTCCACGTGCCGCGCGGCGGCGGCGAGCCCGTCCCGGACGCGGCCTCCAGCTGCTCGTTCACCGACAAGGAGAACGAGAGCTACCGCTGCAAGCTGCGCAGCGGTCTGAAGTTCGCCGACGGCTCCAAGCTGACCGCCGCCGACGTCCACTACTCCATCCAGCGCGTGCTGACCATCAAGGACGGCAACGGCCCCGTCGCGCTGCTCGACAACATCGACACGATGGAGACCAAGGGCGACGACGAGATCGTCTTCCATCTGAAGACCCCGGACGCCACCTTCCCGTACAAGCTCGCGACGCCCGCCGCCGCGATCGTGCAGAAGGACAAGTACCTGCCGAAGAAGCTGCGCGGCGGCTTCGAGGTCGACGGGTCCGGCCCGTACACCCTCAAGGCCGAGTACAAGGGCGACCAGGTCGTCAAGGCCGTCTTCACCAAGAACCCCAACTACAAGGGCGACTTGAAGGTCAACCATGACAAGGTCGAGCTCCGCTCGTTCCCCGACGCCGGCTCCATGGGCGCCGACCTCGAGTCCGGCAAGATCGACCTGATGACCCGCTCCATGTCGCCGGAGCAGATCCAGAAGTACTCGGTCACCCCGCCCAAGGACGTCAACCTGGTCGAGATGCCCGGCCTGGAGATCCGCTACCTGGGCTTCAACACCAACGACCCGTCGGTGAAGAACAAGGCCGTCCGCCAGGCGATGGCCGCCGTCGTCGACCGCGGCGCGCTGGCCTCCAAGGTGTACGGGGCGACCGCCGAGCCGCTCTACTCGCTCATCCCGACCTCGATCGCCGGGCACACCAACTCGTTCTTCAACAAGTACGGCGAGCCGAGCAAGCAGAAGGCCGCGGGCATCCTGAAGGCCGCGAACGTCCCCACCCCGGTGAAGCTGACGCTGAACTACACGGGCGACCACTACGGCCCGGGCACCGCCAAGGAGTTCTCGATCCTGCGGGACCAGCTGAACGCCACCGGTCTGTTCGCCACCACGCTCAAGGCGACCGACTGGCCCAAGTACCGCCCGGCGCAGAAGGCCGGCGAGTACGCCGTCTACGGTCTCGGCTGGTTCCCCGACTTCCCGGACCCGGACAACTACGTCGCGCCCTTCCTCGGCCGCGACAACTTCCTCAACTCGCCGTACTCCAACGTCGAGGTCCGCAACACCCTGATCCCCGAGTCCCGGGTCGCGGCCGACCGCAACCAGGCCGCCAAGCCGTTCGAGAAGATCCAGGACATCGTCGCCAACGACGTCCCGGTGCTGCCGCTGTGGCAGGGCAAGCAGTACGTCGCCGCCCGCAGCGACATCACCGGCACCGAGTGGGCGCTCAACTCCTCGGCCGACCTCCAGCTGTGGGAGCTGGGCCGCGGTGTGAAGTAAGGCAGGACCCGGCCGCGACTCTCCCGTGCCGGCAAGCAATTTAGGTGAGGCCGCGGCTCCCGGGGGGCGACCCCCGGGGCCCGCGGCCGAGCAACGACTGTGAGGCACTCGCACGTGAAGATACGGAACCGATGGCTGACGGCCCCGCTCGCCGCGGGGCTGGCGACCGGTCTCCTCAGCGGCTGCGGCTCGGAGGACGGCTCCTCCTCCGGAAACGGGGAGTCGGTGGTCATGGGGATGTCGGACGACATCCAGGCCACCGACCCGGCCTCCGGCTACGACCCGGGCTCCTGGCTGCTGTTCAACAACGTCTTCCAGTCGCTGCTCAGCTTCCCCAAGGGAAGCTCCGCCCCGCAGCCCGAGGCGGCCGAGCAGTGCGCGTTCGACAAGGGCGGCTCCCAGGTCTTCCGCTGCACCCTGCGCTCCGGGCTGAAGTTCACCAACGGCCACGCGCTGACCTCCGCGGACGTGAAGTTCTCGTTCGAGCGGGTGCTGCGCATCAACGACCCCAACGGGCCCGCCCCGCTGCTCTCCACCCTGGGGAAGATCGACACCCCGGACGAGCAGACCGTCGTCTTCCACCTCAAGGTGCCGGACGCCACCTTCCCCAGCAGGATCGCTTCCGGCGCCGGCTCGATCGTCGACCACCAGGCGTACCCGGCGAACAAGCTGCGCACCGACGGCAAGGCGGTCGGCTCGGGCGTCTACAAGCTGGACGCCTTCGGTGAGAAGCAGGCGAGCTTCTCGGTGAACTCCGCCTACAAGGGCAGTGCCAAGGTCAAGAACTCCGGCATGACCATCAAGCTCTTCCATGGCCGCCAGAAGGACCTGGCGGACGCGCTGAAGCAGGGCGACATCGACCTCGCCTACCGCGGTCTCACCGCCAAGGACATCGCCGACCTCCAGGCCTCCAGCGTGGCCGACAAGAAGGGCGTCAAGGTCGTCGAGGGCACCGGCGCCGAGGTCCAGCACCTGGTCTTCAACATGGACGACCCGGTCGCCGGCAAGCTCGCCGTGCGCAAGGCCGTCGCCTACCTCGTCGACCGCGAGGCGCTGGTGCGCGATGTCTACAAGTCGACCGCGACGCCGCTCTACTCGATCGTCCCGAGCGGCATCACCGCGCACAGCACCGCCCTGTTCGACATGTACGGCGGCAGCCCGCAGCCCGCGAAGGCCAAGCAGGTGCTGCACAAGGCCGGGATCAACGGCAAGGTCAAGCTCACCCTGTGGTCGACGCCCATCCGCTACGGACCGGGCACCGACGACGAACTGCGGGCCATCGCCAAGCAGCTCAACGCCAGCGGGCTGTTCGAGGCCGACGTGAAGTCCGTCGAGTTCAAGCAGTACGAGAAGGACATCGCGGCGGGCCGGTACGGCGTGTACGTGAAGGGCTGGATCCCGGACTACCCGGACCCGGACAACTTCACCTCGCCGTTCTTCGGCAAGGACAGCGTGCTGGCCAACCACTACGTCAGCAAGCCGGTCACGGACGAGATCATCCCGTCCACCGCCGCCACCGAGGACCGCTCGGCCACCGAGGCCGACTTCTCCCGCCTCCAGGACATCGTCGCGGCCGACCTGCCGATCCTGCCGCTGTGGCAGGGCAAGCAGTACGCGGTGGCCCGCGAGGGCGTGGCGGGCCTGGAGTGGACGCTGGACCCGTCGACGGTCTTCCGGTTCTGGGAGATCAGCAAGAACTAGGCGCCGCCGACGCTCCGAACGCTCCGAACACACCGAAGGGGTGCGGGAATCGATTCCCGCACCCCTTCGCCCGTGCCGCCGCCGCGCGCCGTCCTACTGGGCGCCGGGCCGGACCAGACCGCTCTCGTACGCGTACACCGCCGCCTGGACGCGGTCGCGCAGGCCCAGCTTCGTCAGCACATGGCCGACGTGCGTCTTCACGGTCGTCTCGCTCACGAACAGGTCCGCCGCGATCTCCGCGTTGGACAGACCGCGCGCCACCAGCTTCAGGACCTCGACCTCACGGTCGGTCAGCGTGTGCAGCGTGTCCGGGACCGGCTCCTCGCCCGAGGGGAGGTGGTCCGCGTACTTGTCCAGCAGCCGGCGGGTGATGGAGGGGGCGAGCATCGCCTCGCCCGCCGCGACCACCCGGATCGCCTGCACCAGCTCGTTGGCCGGGGCGTCCTTCAGCAGGAAGCCGCTGGCCCCCGCCTTCAGCGCCTCCACCACGTACTCGTCGAGGTCGAAGGTGGTCAGCACCAGCACCTTCGCGGGGCCGTCCTTGCCCGGGCCGCTGATCTGCCGGGTCGCCTCCACGCCGTCCATCCGCGGCATCCGGATGTCCATCAGCACCACATCGGGCTGGAGCGCCCGCACCTGGTCGAGGGCCTGGAGACCGTCGCCGGCCTCGCCCACCACCGCGATGTCCTGCTCGGCCTCCAGGATCATCCGGAAACCGGTGCGCAGCAGCGGCTGGTCGTCGACCAGTAGGACGCGGATCGCCACGGGAACTCCTCATCAGGATTGCTGGACCGGGTCCATTCTGCCCTGCCCGCCCCGCGCCGCCTCGGCTGGGAGCCGAGCCACTCGCCAGGTGCCCCGCCCACCGCCCGGCCCATCGGCCGGACCGGCCTGCCTCAGACTGCGCGATCCGCGGCCGGAATCACCGGAAGCGGATAGGCCGGGGGAGTCCCCCCGAATTCCGGACAGACCGCCTGGTGGTCGCACCAGCCGCACAGCTTGGTGGGCCGGGGCCGCCAGTCGCCCGTCTCGGTGGCCTGGCGGATCGCCTCCCACAGGGCGTGCAGCTTCCGCTCCACCTGATGCAGGTCCGCCTCCACCGGGTCGTACGTCAGCACGTCGCCGCTGCCCAGGTAGACCAGCTGGAGCCGGCGCGGCAGCACGTTCTTCAAGCGCCACACCACCAGCGCGTAGAACTTCATCTGGAAGAGCGCGCCCTCCGCGTACTGCGGGCGGGGGGCCTTGCCCGTCTTGTAGTCGACGATCCGCACCTCGCCGGTGGGCGCCACGTCGACCCGGTCGATCACCCCGCGCAGCCGCAGCCCCGACTCCAGCTCCGTCTCGACGAAGAACTCCCGCTCCACCGGCTCCAGACGGGTGGGGTCCTCCAGCGAGAACCACCGCTCCACCAGCCGCTCGGCCTCCGACAGCCACTGCGTCAGCCGGGCGCCGTCCGCGTCCTCGGCGAAGAGGTCCGTCAGCTCGGGCTTCGCCTCCAGGAGCCGGTCCCACTGCCCCGGGATCATCGCCTTCGCCCGCGGAACGGTCCGCTCCGCCGCCGGGTCGTCGAAGAGGCGCTCCAGCACCGCGTGCACCAGCGTGCCGCGCGTCGCCGCCTCACTCGGCTTCTCGGGGAGTTTGTCGATCACCCGGAACCGGTACAGCAAGGGGCACTGCATGAAGTCGTTCGCCCGCGACGGCGACAACGACACGGGCCGCCGGTCCGGCGCGGCCTCCTGGGTGCTCGTATCCATGACACAGACCCTACGGCCCGCCACTGACAGCGAGCGGAATACCATCGACGACGAGCCCCCTCACACTGCATGATCGTGACAGAAGCACCGACGAAGGGACACCGTGGACGAGAGCGGCGACAGCAAGAGGCCGCAGTCCGGCGCGGGCGACGAAGGCCCCGGCGGCGCGCCCGGCAGCGGCAAGTCGCCCCGTGGACCGGAGCCGGGCGGCGGACTCCTCATGGGACGCCCCTTCGGCGTGCCGGTCTACGTCGCCCCCAGCTGGTTCCTGGTCGCCGCCCTGATCACCTGGGTCTTCGGCGGCCAGCTCGACCGGGTGCTGCCCGAGCTCGGGGCCGCCCGCTACCTCGTCTCGCTCTTCTTCGCCGTCGCCTTCTACGCGTCGGTGCTGGTCCACGAACTCGCCCACACCGTCGCCGCGCTCCGCTTCCGGCTGCCGGTGCGGCGCATCCAGCTCCAGTTCTTCGGCGGTGTCTCGGAGATCGAGAAGGAGACCGAGACCCCGGGCCGCGAGTTCGTGCTCGCCTTCGTCGGCCCGCTGCTCTCGCTGGTCCTGTCGGGGCTCTTCTACGTGGGGATGCAGGCCGTCGAGCCCGGCACCGTCCCCGGTGTGCTGCTCGCCGGGCTGATGATCTCCAACCTGATCGTGGCGGGCTTCAACCTGCTGCCCGGACTGCCGCTGGACGGCGGCCGGATGCTCCGCGCCGTCGTGTGGAAGATCACGGGCAGGCCGATGAGCGGCACGGTCGCCGCAGCCTGGGTCGGCCGGGCGCTGGCCGTCACCGTCCTCATCGGCCTGCCGCTGCTCACCCAGACCGGCGCCCTCGGCAACGCGCCCGAAGAGGTCGACGGCATGGACACCGTCACCGACGCGCTGCTCGCCGCGATCCTCGCCGCGATCATCTGGACCGGCGCGGGCAACAGCCTGCGCATGGCCCGGCTGCGCGAGCACCTGCCGGAGCTGCGCGCCCGCAACCTCACCCGCCGGGCCGTCCCCGTGGAGTCCGCCACCCCGCTCTCGGAGGCGCTGCGCCGGGCCAACGAGGCCGGGGCGCGCGCGCTGGTCGTCGTCGACGGCCACGGCGACCCCACCGGCCTGGTCCGCGAGGCCGCCATCGTGGGCGTACCGGAACACCGCCGTCCCTGGGTCGCGGTCAGCGGCCTCGCCCAGGACCTCACCGACGGGATGCGCGTCCCGGCCGAGCTGGCGGGCGAGCCGCTCCTGGACCGGCTGCGGGCCACCCCGGCCACCGAGTACCTGGTGGTCGAGGAGAGCGGGGAGATCTACGGAGTGCTCTCGGCCGCCGACGTCGAGAAGGCCTTCGTGGCGGCGATGGCGCGGCCCACCCCCTAGCCGGCGCCGCCGTCCCGCCCGCCCCGGGTCCGCGCAGGCCGTGGCGCCCGCGGGTCAACAGGGCCGGTACCCTGTTCGTATGTCCGAACCGACCGGTGCCGCCCGCCGTCGCGGGCCCTTCAAGGTCGGGGACCAGGTCCAGCTCACCGACCCCAAGGGACGCCACTACACGTTCACGCTCGAAGCCGGGAAGAACTTCCACACCCACAAGGGTTCCTTCCCGCACGACGAGCTGATCGGCGCTCCCGAGGGCAGTGTTGTCCGTACCACCGGGAACGTCGCGTACCTCGCGCTGCGCCCGCTGCTCCCCGACTACGTCCTGTCCATGCCCCGCGGCGCCGCCGTGGTCTACCCCAAGGACGCGGGGCAGATCCTGGCCTTCGCCGACATCTTCGCCGGCGCGCGCGTCGTCGAGGCGGGTGTGGGCTCCGGCTCGCTCAGCGCCTTCCTGCTGCGCGCCATCGGCGACCACGGCATGCTCCACTCCTACGAGCGCCGCGCGGACTTCGCCGAGATCGCCCAGCAGAACGTGGAGCGCTACTTCGGCGAGCCGCACCCCGCGTGGCAGCTCACCGTCGGCGACCTCCAGGACAACCTGTCGGACACCGACGTCGACCGCGTCATCCTCGACATGCTGGCCCCCTGGGAGTGCCTGGACGCCGTCTCCAAGGCGCTGGTGCCCGGCGGCATCCTCTGCTGCTACGTGGCCACCACCACCCAGCTCTCGCGCACCGTCGAGGCGATCCGTGAGATCGGCTGCTTCGCCGAGCCGCAGCCGTGGGAGTCGATGATCCGCAACTGGCACGTGGAGGGCCTCGCCGTCCGCCCCGACCACCGGATGATCGGCCACACCGGCTTCCTCGTCACCGCCCGCCGCCTCGCGGACGGCGTCGAGCCCCCGCTGCGCCGCCGCCGCCCCGCCAAGGGCGCGTACGGAGACGACTACGAGGGCCCCAACAAGGACTGACGCACCCGTCGGCCCAACGCACCGGCGCCGCCGCCGAGTTCCCGGACCCGTCCGGGAACTCGGCGGCGGCGCTTTTCCGTTGGAGGTACGGGCAGGTACGGGCAGGTGAGCGCCGCGCCGGTGCCGGACGGCCCACACCGCCCCGACCCCGCTGTTCCGCCCGGGTGTGACGTGTGGCACGATGCTGGCCACTCCCACCACCCGCGCCGCCCCTCACAGGAGACCTCCCGCGTGCAGAACGCCGCCGTCCCCGAGCTCGCGCACACCCACGCCCGCCCGGTGCACTGGCTGGCCACGGCCGCCGCGATGGCCGGTGTCGTGGCCCTGGCCGGCTGGCTCCAGCCCGGCACCGCCAAGGCGTCCCCAGGGGCCCCGGGCGCCCGCGTGGCGGCGGCCCCGGCCCCCGACGCGGCGGCCGTCGCCTACCCGCTCCGGTGCGGCTCGGTGGGCACCCAAGTGGCCGCCCGCGCCACCGGCGACCTCGACGGTGACGGCCGCCCCGAGACCGTGGCGGCCGTCCACTGCCGGGCGGGCTCGGGCACCCCGCCGAGCGGGGTCTACGTCCTGACGCGGCCCGCCGTGCCGGGCGGCCCGCCCCGGCTGGTGGCGACGCTCGCCGACCCCCGCGAGAAGCTGACCGTCCTCGACCTCGCGGTCCGCGAGGGCGCGGTCACCGCGACCCTGCTCGGCTACTCCTCGCCCGACGTGCCGCGCTGCTGCCCCGACGAGAAGCGGGCGACCAAGTGGCGCTGGCAGGGCGGGAAGTTCGTCCGCAGCACCCGGTCCGAGGCGCCGAGCATCTGATCCGTCACCGAGCGTAGGTGACTCGTCACGTACCGTCTCAGTCGGCGTCCGGTCCGTAGACCTCGACGCTGTCCGAAACCCGGCGTACGTGGATGCAGTCGCCCGGGCAGTCCTTCGCCGAGTCGACGACGTCCTGGAGCAGCGGCAGCGGGACCGGTGTCACGGCGCCCGGAGCCTGCAACAGCTCGTCCTCGGCGCTCTTCACGTAGGCCAGGCCGTCGATGTCCAGCTCGAAGACCTCGGGCGCGTACTGGACACAGATCCCGTCGCCGGTGCAGAGCTCCTGGTCGATCCAGACCTCGAGAGCGTCGTTCATGTCGCCTGCCGTTCCTGCGCGGTGCTGTGGTCGTACGGTGTGCCCCACCTCACAGGCCGGCCCGGGCAATCGGTACCAGTCCTGACGGGTGTTGACCGACTCGACGATACAACCGCCCGCTTTCCGATGTTGATGGGTGGGTATTCCCCTGGCGTGAGGGAGAGCGCAAGGGTGAAGATCGGACACACCCCGCAGTCTTTGTGATCTAGGGGTTTCAATCACCACCCGCCCAGGTAGGGTCAGGAAGCGTCCAGCTCCCCTTGGAGGAGGTGAGGACCGTGGCAGCCCACGACGACGACATCAACCGCGGCATCCGGCCCGGGCGGGGGTCTGAGGACCCAGCCGGCCAGGTTGCCTTTCTAGAGCAGGAAATCGCCGTCCTGCGACGCAAGCTCGCCGACTCTCCGCGTCATACGAGGATTCTCGAAGAGCGGATCGTCGAGTTGCAGACCAACCTGGCGGGCGTGTCCGCGCAGAACGAGCGGCTCGCCAACACACTCCGCGAGGCCCGGGACCAGATCGTGGCCCTCAAGGAGGAGGTCGACCGGCTCGCACAGCCGCCGGCCGGCTTCGGTGTCTTCCTGCAGTCCAACGAGGACGGCACGGCGGACATCTTCACCGGGGGCCGCAAGCTCCGGGTGAACGTCAGCCCCAGCGTCGAGCTCGACGAGCTCCGGCGCGGCCAGGAAGTCATGCTCAACGAGGCGCTCAACGTGGTCGAGGCCATGGAGTTCGAGCGCGCCGGGGACATCGTCACCCTCAAGGAGATCCTGGAGGACGGCGAGCGCGCCCTGGTGGTCGGGCACACCGACGAGGAAAGGGTGGTGAGGCTCGCCGAGCCGCTCCTGGACATCACCATCCGCCCCGGCGACGCCCTCCTGCTCGAACCCCGCTCCGGCTACGTGTACGAGGTGGTCCCCAAGAGCGAGGTCGAGGAACTCGTCCTCGAAGAGGTCCCGGACGTCGACTACGACAAGATCGGCGGACTCGGCGGCCAGATCGAGATGATCCGCGACGCGGTCGAGCTCCCCTACCTCTACCCGGACCTCTTCAAGGAGCACGAACTGCGGCCGCCCAAGGGCATCCTGCTCTACGGGCCGCCCGGCTGCGGCAAGACGCTCATCGCCAAGGCCGTCGCCAACTCGCTCGCCAAGAAGGTCGCCGAGGTGACCGGCCAGCCCGCGGGGAAGAGCTACTTCCTCAACATCAAGGGCCCCGAGCTCCTCAACAAGTACGTCGGTGAGACCGAGCGGCACATCCGCCTGGTCTTCCAGCGGGCCCGGGAGAAGGCCAGCGAGGGCACCCCCGTCATCGTCTTCTTCGACGAGATGGAGTCCCTCTTCCGCACCCGCGGATCCGGTGTCAGCTCGGACGTGGAGAACACCATCGTCCCGCAGCTGCTCGCCGAGATCGACGGTGTGGAGGGCCTGGAGAACGTCATCGTCATCGGCGCCTCCAACCGCGAGGACATGATCGACCCGGCCATCCTGCGCCCCGGGCGCCTGGACGTGAAGATCAAGATCGAGCGGCCCGACGCCGAGGCGGCCAAGGACATCTTCGCCAAGTACCTCACGGCCTCCCTCCCGCTGCACGCCGACGACCTGGCCGAGCACAGCGGCTCCAAGGACGTGGCGGCCCACGCGATGATCCAGTCCGTCGTCGAGCAGATGTACGCGGAATCCGAGGAGAACCGCTTCCTGGAAGTCACGTACGCCAACGGCGACAAGGAAGTCCTCTACTTCAAGGACTTCAACTCCGGCGCCATGATCCAGAACATCGTGGACCGGGCCAAGAAGATGGCCATCAAGGCCTTCCTCGACCACAACCAGAAGGGCATCCGCGTCTCCCACCTCCTCCAGGCCTGCGTGGACGAGTTCAAGGAGAACGAGGACCTGCCCAACACCACCAACCCCGACGACTGGGCCCGTATCTCCGGAAAGAAGGGCGAGCGGATCGTGTTCATCCGTACCCTCGTCACCGGAAAGCAGGGCGCGGACACCGGACGCTCCATCGACACCGTGGCCAACACCGGTCAGTACCTGTAGTGCACAGGGGCGGCTGCGGGTGCCCGGCCGGGGCGTCCGCAGCCGCCCGCTTTTCCGGCCGGATTCCGGCCAAGGACCGACCAAGAGCAATGACGGAATTGATCTCCCCACCAGCGCAAAGGCGTTCTAGGCTCTTCCGTACCGCCGAGTCGCGCAGTGCGGGGACGGGCACCGCACACGCACCGGGGAAACAGCGGTACTTGAGCGCCGTTCCCACCGGGGAGCGCCGCCGGGCAAGGAGGGCCGCATGACCGTACGGCGAGTAATGGGCATCGAGACGGAGTACGGCATCTCCGTCCCCGGCCACCCCAATGCCAATGCCATGCTCACCTCGTCCCAGATCGTCAACGCCTACGCGGCGGCGATGCACCGGGCGCGCCGCGCGCGGTGGGACTTCGAGGAGGAGAACCCGCTGCGGGACGCCCGCGGCTTCGACCTCGCCCGCGAGGCCGCCGACTCCAGCCAGCTCACCGACGAGGACATCGGCCTCGCCAACGTCATCCTCACCAACGGGGCCCGGCTGTACGTCGACCACGCCCACCCCGAGTACAGCTCGCCCGAGGTCACCAACCCCTGGGACGCGGTGCTCTGGGACAAGGCGGGCGAGCGCATCATGGCCGAGGCGGCCGAGCGCGCGGCGCAGCTCCCCGGCGCCCAGCCGATCCACCTCTACAAGAACAACACCGACAACAAGGGCGCGTCCTACGGCACGCACGAGAACTACCTGATGAAGCGGGAGACCCCGTTCTCGGACATCGTGCGCCACCTGACGCCGTTCTTCGTCTCCCGCCAGGTCATCACCGGGGCGGGCCGCGTCGGCATCGGCCAGGACGGGCACGAGCACGGCTTCCAGATCAGCCAGCGCGCGGACTACTTCGAGGTCGAGGTGGGTCTGGAGACGACCCTCAAGCGCCCGATCATCAACACCCGCGACGAGCCGCACGCGGACGCGGAGAAGTACCGCCGGCTGCACGTCATCATCGGCGACGCCAACCTCTCCGAGATCTCCACCTACCTCAAGCTGGGGATGACGGCCCTCGTCCTCTCCATGATCGAGGACGGTTTCATCAACGTCGACCTCGCCGTCGACCAGCCGGTCCGCGCCCTGCACCAGGTCTCCCACGACCCGGACCTGCGCCATCTGGTCACCCTGCGCAGCGGCCGGACCATGACCGCGGTACAACTCCAGATGGAGTACTTCGAGCTGGCGCGCAAATACGTGGAGGAGCGGTTCGGCGCCGACGCGGACGACCAGACCAAGGACGTCCTCGGCCGCTGGGAGGACGTGCTCAACCGGCTGGAGAACGATCCGATGAGCCTCTCCGGCGAGCTGGACTGGGTCGCCAAGCGGGAGCTGATGGAGGGCTACCGGCGGCGCGACAACCTGGACTGGGACGCCGCCCGGCTCCACCTCGTCGACCTCCAGTACGCCGACGTACGGGCCGAGAAGGGCCTCTACAACCGGCTGGCGGCCCGCGGCAGGATGAAGCGGCTCCTGGACGAGTCCGAGGTCTCCCGGGCCCGGACGAAACCGCCGGAGGACACCAGGGCCTACTTCCGGGGGCGCTGCCTGGAGCAGTACGCGGACGACGTCGCCGCGGCCTCCTGGGACTCGGTCATCTTCGATCTGCCCGGCCGTGACTCGCTCCAGCGCGTGCCAACCCTGGAACCGCTTCGCGGAACGCGTAATCACGTGAAGGAGCTGCTCGACCGCTGCCGTACGGCCGAGGATCTGGTCCGGGTGCTCTCGGGCGGCTGACCTGGGGCTGAAAAGGCGGCGGCAGGGGAAACACAGAGGTAGACCCCGCACGTTCCACCAAGTGCGGGGCCGATGTCAGACCCTGCTTGTAGGGTCTGATCAAGGACATCGAACCGAGCGGGGTGAGGTAGATGGCGACCAAGGACACCGGCGGCGGACAGCAGAAGGCCACGCGTTCCACCGAGGAGGTCGAGGAGCAGACCCAGGACGCGCAGGCTTCGGAGGACCTCAAGGAGCGCCACGAGAAGCTCTCGGACGACGTCGACTCGGTGCTGGACGAGATCGACGACGTGCTCGAGGAGAACGCCGAGGACTTCGTCCGCTCGTTCGTTCAGAAGGGTGGACAGTAGTCCACACATGTGAACGGCGAGGGGTGTGGGTAAGGGGACGACGGTCCCCGGCGGCGGGGCGGCGCGGTGTGCGCCCAAGACGCCCTTCCGCCCCCGCCGTTCATGTGGATCACCGCCACGAGCCGGGTAAGGTCCGTGGCGTACGGTGCTTCAACTGCGATTCGGCCATCGGCAAGTTGGGAGACGATCCCGACACAGTTCGTCGGGCTGCCGCCTACCTGGAGGGAACCTCGTGGAAGCCAACACCCGTGGCACAGGGCGTCTACCAGCTGCCTTCCTGACGCCGGGCTCGTCCTCGTTCATGGACTTCCTGGCCGAGCACTCGCCGGAGATGCTGCCCGGCAAGCGCGTCCTGCCGCCCGTGCAGGGGCACGTGGAGGCCCCGCACGGCACCACCATCGTCGCCGCCACCTTCCCCGGCGGCGTGGTGCTCGCCGGCGACCGGCGGGCCACGATGGGCAACATGATCGCCCAGCGCGACATCGAGAAGGTCTTCCCCGCCGACGAGTACTCGGCGGTGGGCATCGCCGGCACCGCGGGTCTGGCCGTGGAGATGGTGAAGCTCTTCCAGCTGGAGCTGGAGCACTTCGAGAAGGTCGAGGGCACCACCCTCTCCCTTGAGGGCAAGGCCAACCGCCTGTCCACGATGATCCGCGGCAACCTCGGCATGGCCATGCAGGGCCTCGCCGTGGTCCCGCTCTTCGCGGGGTACGACGTGGACCGCGAGAAGGGCCGCATCTTCTCGTACGACGTGACCGGCGGCCGCTCCGAGGAGCACGGCTACGCGGCCACCGGCTCCGGCTCGATCTTCGCCCGGGGCTCGATGAAGAAGCTGTACCGCGAGGACCTCACCGAGGAGCAGGCGACGACCCTGGTCGTCCAGGCGCTCTACGACGCGGCGGACGACGACTCGGCGACCGGCGGTCCCGACGTCGCCCGCCGGATCTACCCGATCGTCACCGTCATCAGCGACGAGGGCTTCCGGAGACTGACCGAGGCGGAGTCCTCCGAGATCGCCCGCTCGATCCTGGAGAAGCGCCTTCAGCAGCCCGACGGCCCGCGCGCCGCGCTGCTCTGAGGCCGCAGAGATGACCCCGCCACTGACAGAAAGGGACGGATAGCCGGTGTCGACGCCGTTCTATGTCTCACCCCAGCAGGCCATGGCCGACCGCGCCGAGTACGCCCGCAAGGGCATCGCGCGCGGCCGCAGCCTGGTCGTGCTGCAGTACGCCGACGGCATCGTCTTCGTCGGCGAGAACCCGTCCCGTGCCCTGCACAAGTTCAGCGAGATCTACGACCGGATCGGCTTCGCCGCCGCCGGCAAGTACAACGAGTACGAGAACCTCCGCATCGGCGGTGTGCGCTACGCGGACCTGCGCGGCTACACCTACGACCGGGACGACGTGACGGCCCGCGGCCTGGCGAACGTGTACGCGCAGACGCTGGGCACCATCTTCTCCAGCGCCGGTGAGAAGCCGTACGAGGTGGAGCTGGTGGTCGCCGAGGTCGGGGCGACGCCGGAGGAGGACCAGATCTACCGGCTGCCGCACGACGGCTCGATCGTGGACGAGCACGGCTCGGTCGCGGTCGGCGGCAACGCGGAGCAGATCAGCGGCTTCCTCGACCAGCGCCACCAGGACGGCATGTCGCTGGCGGAGGCGCTGAGGCTGGCGGTGCAGGCCCTGTCCAACCAGACCAACGGCGCCGACCGGGAGATCCCCGCGGAGCGGCTGGAGGTCGCGGTGCTGGACCGGACGAGGCCGCAGCAGCGCAAGTTCAAGCGGATCGTCGGCCGTCAGCTCTCGCGTCTCCTCCAGACCGAGGAGGCCAGCGCCGAGCCGACCGAGGTGCCGTCGGACGACGACGAGGAGTAGGGGCGCGCAAGCACCCCGGGGCCCGTACACCGCCGTTCCCGACGGCGGGGCACGGGCCTTTCCCGTGTCAGGACGCGGGCGGGGCCGTGGAGCCGCGGACGACCAGGGAGACCGGCAGATCGCCCGCCTCCGGATCCCGGTCCTCCAGCACGGCGAGCAGCGCGGCCATGCCCCGCTCGCCCACCCGCTCGGCGGGCAATCGGACGGTGGTGAGCTCCGGTTCGAGGGCGGTGGCCAGGGCCAGATCGTCGAATCCGGCCACCGAGAGGTCCTCCGGGATCCGCAGCCCCAGCCGTCGGGCGGCCTTGCAGGCTCCCGCGGCCAGGATGTCGTCGTCGCAGACGAGCGCGGTCGGGCGCGGGCCCGGCCGGGTCAGGGCGTGTTCGGCGGCGGCGCGGCCGGCGTCGACGGTGAGCGCGGAGGGGACGGTCAGGAACTCGGCGCCGGGCACCGCGCGCAGCGCGTCCTCCAGGGCCCGGGCGCGGACCCGGAACGTCCAGGAGTCCACGGCCGAGGCGAGGTGGACGAACCGGCGGTGGCCGAGCCCGAGCAGATGGTCCGTCACCTGCCGTATGCCGTCGGCGATGTCGAGGTTGACGCGGGCGGCGGGCCCGGACGCGGCGGGGTCGCTGTCCAGCATGACCAGCGGCAGATCGGTGCCGCGGATGGACGCGAGGGCGTCGGCGGCCATGGAGGAGGCGATGACCCCGTCGAGGGCGGCGCTGGCGGAGGCGAAGGGGTCGCGGGCGGGGCCGACGCCCTCGGGGGAGGGGTAGAGGACCACACCGAACCCGTGCTCGGCGGCGACCCGGGCGGCGCCGGTGTAGACGCGGGCGAAGAACTCGTTGGTGAGGGCCGGGACGACCAGCAGGGCCGTGCGGGTGCGTCCCAGGCGCAGGCTGCGGGCGGCGAGGTTGGGCCGGTAGCCGAGGTCGCGGGCGGCGTCGCGCACCAGGGCGGCCGTCCGCTCCGAGACCCGGCCGCGCCACTTGTCGCCGAGGACCAGGGAGACGGTGGCCTGGGAGACCCCGGCCGCGCGGGCGACGTCCCGGCTGGTCGGCTGGGTCTTCACGGGTCCTCCGGCGGGGTGGGCGGTCGCTGGGCGCCCCCGGTCCGGGGGTGGACCCGGGGGTTGTCGACATGGTACGTATGACGGCGTACGTTATACGTAACACTCAACCGATCGAGGGGCGACATGGCGGCGGGATACCTGGAGATCCTCCGGACGCGGCACGCCGCGCGGCTGCTGGCGGGCACCCTCACGGGACGGCTGCCGAACGCCACGGCGGCCATCGCCGTGGTGCTGTTCGTCCGCGCCGAGGGCGGCAGCTACTCGCTGGCGGGCGCGCTCACCGCGGTGTACGGGGTGGCGACCGCGGCCGGGCAGCCCCTGCTCGGCCGCGCCGTGGACCTGTACGGGCAGCCCCGGGTGATGCTGCCCGCGTCGGTGGCGAGCGCGCTCGGCATGTGCGTCCTCGCCCTGGCCGGCATCGACCCGGTCGCGCTCGCCTACGCGGCGATGCTGGTGGCGGGCTTCTGCACACCGCCCCTGGAGGGCGGGCTGCGGGCGCTGTGGCCCAGCGTCCTGACCCGCCAGGACCAGGTGCACACCGCGTACGCGATGGACGCGATAGCCCAGGAGGTGATGTTCACCGTCGGCCCGCTCCTGGTCACCCTCGGCATCGCCCTGTGGTCGCCCGCCGTCGCGCTCGTCGCCATCAACGCGCTCGGCGTGCTCGGCGCGCTCTCGGTGGTCCTCTCGCGCCCCTCGCGCGCGTGGCGCTCCGCCCCGCGCGAGGCGCACTGGCTGGGCGCGCTGCGCTCGACGGGCCTGCTGGCGCTCCTCGGGGCCTTCTTCTTCGTCGGTCTCGCCCTGGGCGCCATCATCGTGGCGGCCTCGGCGTACGCCGACGACCACGGCCGGGACGCGATCTACGGCTGGCTGATGGCGGCCAACGGCCTCGGGGCGCTGCTCGGCGGTCTGGTGTACGGGGCGCGCCAGTGGTCCGGAACTCCCGAGAAACGGCTGATCTCGCTCGTCGCGCTGCTCGCCGTGGGCTATCTGCCGCTGATGCTCGTACCCGGTGTGGTGCCCATGGCGCTGCTCTCCGTCGTCTCCGGGCTCTTCCTCGCGCCGTGCATCGCCTGCGCGTTCATCGTGGTCGACCGGCACGCCCCGCGCGGCACCGTGACCGAGGCCTTCTCCTGGCTGGTGACCGCCTTCGGCGTCGGCACCGCGCTCGGTACGGCCGTCGCGGGCCCCGCCGTCGAACTCGGCGGCAGCGCGGCGAGCTTCGCCGTGGCGGGCGGCGGCGGAGCGGCGGCGCTGGTGGTGCTCCTGGCCACCCGAGGGGTCCTCGCAGCCGACGGGCGTACGGAAAGCGTCGCGGGAGTTGACCAAAATGATCCAACCCGTGCCGTCGAACCCGGTTTCAGCTGAGGGCAACGGGCGTAATGTTCAGTCATGGACCGCCGCATTTTCGGGCTGGAGAACGAGTACGGCGTCACGTGCACGTTCAGGGGACAGCGCCGACTGTCACCTGACGAAGTGGCGCGCTACCTCTTCCGCCGTGTTGTGTCATGGGGCCGCAGCAGCAACGTCTTCCTGCGGAACGGCGCCCGTCTCTACCTCGACGTGGGTTCGCATCCGGAATACGCGACTCCCGAATGCGACAACGTGACCGAACTGGTCACCCACGACAAGGCGGGCGAGCGCATTCTCGAAGGCCTGCTCGTCGACGCCGAACGCCGCCTGCACGAGGAGGGAATCGCCGGCGACGTCTATCTCTTCAAGAACAACACCGATTCCGCGGGAAACTCCTACGGGTGCCACGAGAACTATCTCGTCGCCCGGCACGGCGAGTTCTCCCGGCTGGCGGACATCCTCATCCCGTTCCTGGTCACCCGCCAGCTCCTGTGCGGCGCGGGCAAGGTCCTCCAGACCCCGCGCGGCGCGGTCTACTGCGTCAGCCAGCGCGCCGAGCACATCTGGGAGGGCGTCAGCTCCGCCACCACCCGCTCGCGCCCCATCATCAACACCAGGGACGAGCCGCACGCCGACGCCGAGCGCTACCGGCGGCTGCACGTGATCGTCGGCGACTCCAACATGTCCGAGACGACCATGCTGCTCAAGGTCGGCGCCACCGACCTGGTGCTGCGCATGATCGAGGCGGGCACGGTGATGCGCGACCTGACGCTGGAGAACCCGATCCGGGCGATCCGCGAGGTCTCGCACGACATCACCGGCCAGCGCAAGGTGCGCCTGGCCAGCGGCCGCGAGGCCTCGGCGCTCGAAGTGCAGCGGGAGTACTACGAGAAGGCCGTGGACTTCGTGGAGCGCCGGGGCATCCGCACCGGCACCGTCGAGCAGGTCCTGGAGCTGTGGGGCCGCACCCTGGACGCGATCGAGGCCGAGGACCTCGACCGGATCGGTACCGAGATCGACTGGGTGATGAAGTACCAGCTGATCGAGCGGTACCGGGCGAAGCACAACATGACCATGTCGCACCCCCGGGTCGCCCAGATAGACCTGGCGTACCACGACATCCACCGCCAGCGGGGGCTGTACTACCTGCTGGAGCGCAAGGGCCAGGCGGCGCGGATCTGCAACGACCTGAAGATCTTCGAGGGCAAGTCGGTGCCCCCGCAGACCACCCGGGCACGGCTGCGCGGCGACTTCATCCGCCGGGCGCAGGAGCAGCGCCGGGACTTCACCGTCGACTGGGTGCACCTGAAGCTCAACGACCAGGCGCAGCGCACCGTGCTGTGCAAGGACCCGTTCCGCTCCGTGGACGACCGGGTGGAGAAGCTGATCGCCGGAATGTGAGCGGCCGGCGGTACCGGCCGCCGGAACACGGGCCCCGTACGTTCCTCGTACGGGGCCCGTGGTACGCCTTAGAGTGGCGGCAAACTACCGTGCCGTCTGAGATCTGAGGAACACGTGCGCCGACTTGCCGGCCTGCTCGCCGTCCCGCTGCTGCTGGTTGCCACAGCCGCCTGCGGAAGCGACGACAAGGGCTCCGACTCCCCCTCCGACACCGCCTCGATGAAGAACGGCCTGCCCGCCATCACCGCGGGCGCCACGTTCGGGGAGAAGCCGACCCTCGCCAAGGGCGAGGGCGACCCGCCCAAGGCCCTCAAGGTCAACGTCATCAGCGAGGGCAAGGGGGCGGCGCTCAAGAAGAACGACGCCGTGTCCGTGAACTACCTCGGCCAGGCCTGGGACTCGGACAAGCCGTTCGACAACAGCTTCGACCGCAAGCAGCCGTTCACGCTCACCCTCGGCGCCGGCCAGGTCATCAAGGGCTGGGACCAGGGCCTGGAAGGCCAGAAGGTCGGCAGCCGCGTCGAGCTGGGCATCCCGCCGGAGCTCGGGTACGGCGCGCAGGGCCAGGGCGACAGCATCAAGCCCAACGCCACGCTGGTCTTCGTCGTGGACATCGTCAAGGCGACCACCATCCCCGCCTCCGCCAAGGGCAAGGAGGTCGCGCAGGACGACAAGGACCTGCCGAAGGTGGGCACCAACACCGACGGCAAGGCGCCCTCGCTGACCATCCCCAAGACCGACGCGCCTAAGAAGCTGGTCTCCGACTACGTGCTGGAGGGCGACGGCGACGTGGTGAAGGACACCGACAGCGTGGTCCTGGCGTACGAGGGCTTCCTGTGGAAGGACAGCAAGAAGTTCGACAGCACCTACGACCAGGGCAAGACGCAGACCTTCGCGCTCCCGAACCTGACCCTCAAGGGCCTCAAGGCCGGTCTGATCGGCAAGAAGGTCGGCAGCCGCATCCTCGTCGTCATCCCGCCGGACCAGGGTCTGGGCGACAAGGAGCAGTCCGGGATCCCGGCCAACTCGACCATGGTCTTCTCGATCGACATCCTGGCCAAGATGTGACGGCGGGGATGTAAGACTGTCCCGGTTGCCCTGCACGTATTCAAGAGGAGCAGTTCAGTGAGCATCGAGAAGCCCGAGATCGACTTCCCCGAGGGCGAGCCGCCGGCGGACCTGGAGATCAAGGAGATCTGGGAGGGCGACGGCGCCGTCGCCAAGGCGGGCGACTACGTGAAGGTCCACTACGTGGGCGTCGCCTTCTCCACCGGTGAGGAGTTCGACTCCTCCTGGAACCGCAACACCCCGCTGGAGTTCCAGCTCGGTGTCGGCCAGGTCATCCAGGGCTGGGACAAGGGCGTGCAGGGCATGAAGGTCGGTGGCCGCCGTCAGCTGACCATCCCCGCGCACCTCGCCTACGGCGACCGCGGTGCCGGTGGCCGGATCGCGCCGGGTGAGACGCTTATCTTCGTCTGCGACCTGGTCGCTGTCTGATCACACCCGATCACACCGAGGGCCCGTGCCGTCCGGCACGGGCCCTCGGCTTTTGCCCCGACACCCCGGGGCGGTACGGTCAACGGTCGGAGCAGCGGATTTCGAGGAGAGGCGAAGGGCGTCGATGGCGATTGCCAAGGCCGAGCGGCTGATGAACCTGGCGCTGTGTCTGCTGGGGACGCGCCGTCCGCTCAGCAAGCGCGAACTGCGCGGTTCCATCGAGGCGTATGTCGAGGCCGCTGGGCCGGAAGGAAGCGCGGCGGGCTCGGACGACGCCTTCAACCGGATGTTCGAGCGCGACAAGGACGACCTGCGCGAACTCGGCCTGGTCATCGAGACAGTGGAGAACCTCGACGGGGAGACCGGCTATCTGGCCCGCCGCGACTCCAACCGGCTGCCGCCGGTCCAGCTGGACGCCGAGGAGGCCGCGGCGCTCGGGCTCGCCGCCCGCGTCTGGCAGCAGGCCCGGCTCGCGGGAGCGGCCAGCGGCGCACTCCAGAAGCTGCGCGCCGCCGGAATGCCGGAAGCCGACAACCCCTACGAGCACAGCGCGATCGAGCCACGCATCCCGGTCCACGAGGCCGCTTTCGAGCCGTTGATGCTGGCCTGCCGCGACCGCCGCCCGGTCGTCTTCGAGTACCGCAAGGCCACCGCCGCCCGCCCCGGCACCCGCCATGTCGAGCCGTGGACGCTGGAGTGCTGGCGCGGCCACTGGTACCTGGCGGGCTGGGACCGCGACCGCGGCGCCGAGCGGGTCTTCCGGCTCTCGCGGATCACCGGCAAGGTCCGCTCGCGGGCCGGCTCCTTCACCGCGCCGGTGCCCGACGTGGTGACCGTGCGCGAGACCGTGGAGAGCTGGGCGGGGGAGACCGCCACCCGCTCCGCGCGGATCAGGCTGCGTGCCGGCGCGGGCTACCCGCTGCGCTCGCGGGCCACCGCGACGCGGGAACTCGGCGACGGGTGGGACGAGTTGGAGATTCCGTACGGGCACGGGCTGGACGCCTGGCTCGTGGAGTTCGGCCCCGACGTGGTCGTGCTGGAGCCCGCGGATCTGCGGGCCGACGTGGTGGACCGGCTGCGCGCCGTGGCCAAGGGCTGAGGGGAACCGGACGACCATGGCTGCCAACGCCATCGACCAGACGCGGCGGATGCTCTCCCTCGTCACCTATCTGCGCGAGCGGCCCGGCGCGCACGTCGCCGACGTCGCCCGCGCCTTCGGCATCAGCGAGGACGAGCTGATCTCGGACCTCGACGTGCTGCCCATGTGCGGGACCAGCTTCCGCGGCGGCGACCTGCTCGACATCGACACCGACGGCGACCGCATCTGGTGGCGCAATCCGAACGCCCTGGGCGCCGAGGCGGCCGAGCCGCTGCGGATCGCCGCCGACGAGGCGACCGCCCTCCTGGTCGCGGCCCGCGCGGTGGCGACGCTGCCGGGGCTGCGCGAGGGCGACCGCCAGGCGCTGCTGCGCGCCACCGCCAAGCTGGAGGCGGCGGCCGGGGAGGCGGCGGGCGCGAGCTCCCGGCTCTCGGTGACCTTCGAGTCCGAGGGCGGGGTCTTCGCCGACGTCGACCGGGCGATCTCCGAGCGGCGCCGGCTGTGGGTGCGCTACTACTCGCCCGCGCGCGACGAGCTCACCGAGCGCGAGGTCGACCCGATCCGGCTCTTCGCCGTCGGCCACACCTATATGGAGGCGTGGTGCCGCCTCTCCGAGGCGCGCCGCACCTTCCGTCTGGACCGGGTGGCCGAGATCCGTCTCCTCGACGAGCCCGCGGCGCCGCCCGAGCTGGAGCTGCGGGACCTCTCGGAGGGGCTGGTGCAGCCCGCCGCCGAGGACCCCGAGGTGGTCGTCGAGGTGGGTCCCGGCGGGCGCTGGGTCGCCGAGTACTACCCGCACGACAGCGCCGAGGAGCTGCCCGACGGCGGTCTGCGGATCACCCTGCGCACCCCGGAGCCGGCCTCGCTGCGGCGTCTGGCGCTGCGGCTCGGCGGCGACGGCAGGATCGTCGCCCCCGGCGACCTGGCGGAAAGCGCCCGCACCGCGGCCCTGGCGGCGCTGGCGGCGTACGAAGAGCAGAGCGCGCCCGACGGACAGAGCTGAGGAGACGAGCGGAACATGTCGGTGATGCCCGGTATTTCCCGTCAGATGGCCGCGGTCCAGTCGGTGCTCTTCAAGGCCGCCTGCCCCGACTGCCGCGCCCGCATCGAGCTGGCCGCGGGGGCGCTGCGCCTGGCCATCGGCGCCAGCCGCCGTACCACCTTCTACTCCTTCACCTGCCCCGAGTGCGGTTCCGCCGTGCGCAAGCCGGCCGGTGAGCGCATCGTCGAACTCCTCACCGGCGGAGGGGTCCGCACCCTCCGCCTCCACTCCAGCGTCTAGGGTCCGCTCATGTTCTGGCCGATGACCGCCGTCGCCGTCGGGTTCCTCTCCATCGCCGTCCTCGGCGTCCTCGCGATCAAGGTGTTCGTCGAGGCGCAGCGCCTCGGCCGGCAAGTGGCCGACACCACAAGGAAGATCAACAGCGCCGCCGAGGAGCTGGAACGCGCCGCAGTTGAACTCTCCGGGGCCGCAGAGACCCCGCGGTGACCGGTGGGGACTCCTGTGTGTCCGTCCCTTTGGGTACGCTTCAGAGCGCGGACCACGCAGCGAGGCAGTGGGCCGTGTCCGGGAGGACGTACGGGGATTGCCCGGCGTTCACCCCTGCGCGTTACGATCGCTGCACGCACACGGTCGGACACCAGTCCGACCGGGACCCGCAGCCCCACCCACGTCGCCTCGGTGAGAAGGTAAAAGCTTATGTTCGGAAGGCTCGGAGCCCCCGAGATCATTCTCATCCTCGTCGTCATCGTCCTGCTGTTCGGCGCGAAGAAGCTTCCGGACATGGCGCGCTCGCTCGGCAAGTCCGCGCGCATCCTCAAGAGCGAGGCGAAGGCCATGAAGTCCGACGGCCAGCAGACCGCCCCCGCCGACCCGCCCCACCCGGGCGAGCAGCCGCCGGCCCAGCGCACCATCCAGTCGGCCCCCGGCGACGTCAGCAGCTCGCGTCCCGTGACCGAGCCGACCGACTCCACCCGCTGACACCTGGGCCGAAGCAGGCGCTGATCACCAAGGTGCCCTGCCGCACGAGATGAGGACGTGGGTTGCTGAAGTCTGCCCGCAAACAGCAGAAGGACCCGGAGGGGCGGATGCCCCTCTCGGACCATCTCCGTGAGCTGCGCAACCGGCTCGCCAAGGCGGTTCTCGCGATCCTGGTCTGCGCCGTGGTGGCGGCGTTCTACTACAAGGACATCGTCGACCTGATCATCAAGCCGGTCAGGGAGTCGGTCGGCTGCCCGGACTCGTTGCAGACGCTGGCCAAGAAGGACAGCGACGATCCCTGCGGCAACGTCACGATGTCCGGCCTGATGTCGCCGTTCACGCTGATGATCAAGACGTCCCTGGTGGCGGGCGTCGTCGGGGCCAGCCCGGTCTGGCTCTACCAGCTCTGGGCGTTCGTCGCCCCGGGCCTGCACAAGAACGAGAAGAAGTACTCGCTGGGCTTCGTCGCGGCGGGCTTCCCCCTCTTCCTCGCCGGCGGCTGGTTCTCGTACCACGTCCTGCCCGCGGCGGCGAAGGTGCTCCTGGACTTCACCCCCGAGGGCACGCTCAACCTGCTCCCGCTGAACGAGCTGATCGACCTCACCCTGCGGATGATCGTCGTCTTCGGCCTCTCCTTCGAGCTGCCACTCCTATTGATCATGCTGAACTTCGGCGGGGTGCTCACCGGACGCCGGATGCTCGGCTGGTGGCGCGGCATGATCATGGGTGTCACGGTCTTCGCGGCCTTCGCGACGCCGACCGTCGACCCCGTGTCGATGCTCTCGCTGGCGGCCCCGATCGTGCTGCTGTACTTCATCGCCGTCGGCATCTCGTTCCTCAACGACAAGCGCCGCCGCGAGCGCGCCGCGGCAGGACCCGCCGACGACGAGGCCTCCGACCTCGACCTCACCCCGTCGGACATCGGCGGCATCGAGCCGGTCGCGTCCCCGTCCCTGCCCGAGCAGGCGGACGCCCACCGCTCCGGCAGCCGGGTCAACGGGTACGACGACGTCACCTGACGCCCGCCGCGAAGCGGCCGGGGCGCGCACGGCGCGCACCCGGCCGCTTCCGCGTTCCGGGCCCCCGCGCGCCCCCTGCCGGGCCCCGGTCCCATAAAGATCGCGACCTCTGTCAGAGGCGGCGGGTAGGCTCGAAGACAAGATGACAGAGGACCTCTCACCAGCCGAAGCGTACGCAGCTGCCCGGCTCCGCGCCGCCGAGCAGGCGACCGCGCTCGCACCCTTCCGCGACCTGTACGAGTTCGATCTGGACCCCTTCCAGATCGAGGCGTGCCGGGCCCTGGAGAGCGGCAAGGGCGTGCTCGTGGCCGCCCCGACCGGCTCCGGCAAGACGATCGTCGGCGAGTTCGCCGTGCACCTGGCCCTCCAGCAGGGCCGCAAGTGCTTCTACACCACGCCCATCAAGGCGCTCTCCAACCAGAAGTACGCCGACCTGGTCAGGCGCTACGGCGCGGACAAGGTCGGCCTGCTCACCGGCGACAACAGCGTCAACTCCGAGGCGCCGGTGGTCGTGATGACCACCGAGGTGCTCCGCAACATGCTCTACGCGGGCTCCCAGTCGCTGCGGGGCCTGGGCTATGTGGTCATGGACGAGGTGCACTACCTCTCCGACCGCTTCCGGGGCGCCGTCTGGGAAGAGGTGATCATCCACCTGCCCGAGTCGGTGACCCTGGTGTCGCTGTCGGCGACCGTGTCCAACGCGGAGGAGTTCGGCGACTGGCTGGACACCGTGCGCGGCGACACCGAGGTGATCGTCTCCGAGGAGCGCCCGGTCCCGCTCTGGCAGCACGTGCTGGCCGGCCGCCGGATGTACGACCTCTTCGAGGAGTCCACCGACCACGGCGGCCGCGGCGGCGCCCGCCGCGAGGTCAACCCGGACCTGCTGCGCATGGCCCGGATGGAGAACCAGAAGACGTACAACCCGCGCGAGCGCAGACGCGGCAAGATGGTCCGCGAGGCCGACCGCGAGCGCGAGCGGCGCCAGCGCTCCCGGATCTGGACGCCGGGCCGCCCCGAGGTGATCGAACGGCTCGACGCCGAGGGCCTGTTGCCCGCCATCACCTTCATCTTCAGCCGCGCCGCCTGCGAGGCCGCGGTCCAGCAGTGCATGTACGCGGGCCTGCGCCTCAACGACGAGGACGCGCGCATGCGGGTGCGCGAGATCGTCGAGGAGCGCACCGCCTCCATCCCCGGCGAGGACCTCAACGTCCTGGGGTACTACGAGTGGCTGGAGGGCCTGGAGCGGGGCATCGCGGCCCACCACGCGGGCATGCTGCCGACCTTCAAGGAGGTCGTGGAGGAGCTGTTCGTCCGCGGTCTGGTGAAGGCCGTCTTCGCCACCGAGACGCTCGCCCTGGGCATCAACATGCCCGCCAGGACGGTGATCCTGGAGAAGCTGGTGAAGTGGAACGGCGAGCAGCACGCCGACATCACCCCCGGTGAGTACACCCAGCTGACCGGCCGCGCCGGCCGCCGCGGCATCGACGTCGAGGGCCACGCGGTGGTGCTCTGGCAGCGCGGCATGGACCCGGGCGCGCTCGCGGGCCTGGCCGGCACCCGGACGTATCCGCTGCGCTCCAGCTTCCGGCCGTCGTACAACATGGCGGTGAACCTCGTCGAGCAGTTCGGCCGGCACCGCTCGCGCGAGCTCCTGGAGACCTCCTTCGCGCAGTTCCAGGCGGACAAGTCCGTCGTCGGCATCTCCCGTCAGGTGCAGCGCAACGAGGAGGGCCTGGAGGGCTACAAGGAGGGCATGAGCTGCCACCTCGGGAACTTCGAGGAGTACGCGCGGCTGCGCCGCGACCTCAAGGACCGCGAGACGGAGCTCGCCAAGCAGGGCGCGAACCAGCGCCGGGCCGCGGCCGCCGCCTCCCTGGAGCGGCTCAAGCCCGGTGACGTGATCCACGTACCGACGGGCAAGTTCGCCGGGCTCGCGCTCGTGCTCGACCCGGGCATCCCCGCCGGGCGCTCCAACGGCCACCGCGGTTTCGACCAGCACGACGGGCCGCGCCCGCTGGTGCTGACCGCCGAGCGGCAGGTCAAGCGGCTCGCCGCGATCGACTTCCCGGTGCCGGTGGAGGCGATTGAGCGGATGAGGGTCCCCAAGTCCTTCAACGCGCGCTCGCCCCAGTCCCGCCGCGACCTCGCCTCCGCGCTGCGCACCAAGGCCGGCCACATCGTGCCCGAGCGCCACCGCAGGGGCCGCTCCGAGGCGGCCGACGACCGCGAGATCAGCCGGCTGCGCGCCGAGCTGCGGGCCCACCCCTGCCACGGCTGCGACGAGCGCGAGGACCACGCGCGCTGGGCCGAGCGGTACCACCGCCTCCAGCGCGACACCCGGCAGCTGGAGAAGCGGATCGAGGGGCGGACCAACACCATCGCCCGCACCTTCGACCGGATCGTGTCGCTCCTGACCGAGCTGGACTATCTGCGCGCCGACGAGGTCACCGAGCACGGCCGCCGTCTGGCCCGGCTCTACGGCGAGCTGGACCTGCTGGCCAGCGAGTGCCTGCGCGCGGGCGTCTGGGAGGGCCTGAGCCCGGCCGAGCTCGCCGCGTGCGTCTCGGCGCTGGTCTTCGAGGCCCGCCAGGCCGACGACGCGGTGGCGCCGAAGCTGCCCTCGGGCGCGGCCAAGGCGGCGCTCGGCGAGATGGTCCGCATCTGGGGCCGTCTCGACGCGCTGGAGGAGGACCACAAGATCAACCAGGCGGAGGGGGTGGGCCAGCGCGAGCCGGACCTCGGCTTCGCCTGGGCGGCCTTCCAGTGGGCCTCCGGCCAGGGCCTGGACGAGGTGCTGCGCGAGGCGGAGATGCCGGCGGGTGACTTCGTGCGCTGGTGCAAGCAGGTGATCGACGTGCTCGGCCAGATCGCGGCGGCCTCTCCCGGCACCTCGACGGGCAGCACGGTGCCCAAGAACGCCCGCAAGGCGGTGGACGCGCTGCTGAGGGGCGTGGTGGCGTACAGCTCAGTGGGGTGAGCCCTCCGGGCGGGGTTTGTGTCTCGGGGGTGAGCCCTCCGAGCCGGGTGCGCCTGCGGGTTGGTGGGGTGAGCCCTCCGGGCCGGGGTGGTGTTTCCGGGTTGGTGGGCTCCGCCCCTCCGGGCCGGGGCTGTGCCTGCGGCTCGACGGGGTGAGCCCTCCGGGTGGGTTTGTGTCTGCGGGTTGGTGGGGGTTGGTCGCGCAGTTCCCCGCGCCCCTAGGTGCCCGGGGGCGCGGGGAGCTGCGCGGGCAACCCAGCATGGTCCGCAGAGAGGTCCGGGCCGGGTGTGCCTGCGGCTCGATGGGGTGAGCCCTCCGGGTGGGTTGGTGTCTGCGGGTGGGTGGGGGCTGGTCGCGCAGTTCCCCGCGCCCCTAGGTGCCCGGGGGCGCGGCCGCGGTGTCAGCCCGCCCAGGGTCGCGGTGGCGAAGAGCTCGCCCGCCGCGGCGATG